>JBIIWM010000058.1:0-13183 GCA_044338875.1 Pseudohongiellaceae bacterium
GGATTTTTCACGCGTCCACTGACCCCGCTGATACGGGTACCGGCCTGGCCGTTGATGCCCAGGCTTTTGAACCAGTCGTTGCCGTGCTTCACGATGCCGGGAATGTTGCAGATGGTTTCCACGTTGTTGACAAGTGTAGGACGACCCCACAAGCCACTGACCTGGGGAAACGGAGGCTTGGCACGCGGATTGGCGCGTTTGCCTTCCAGTGCATTGATCAATGCGGTTTCTTCACCGCAAATATAACGACCGGCGGAAGTGTGCAGTGCGATTTCCAGGCTGAAACCTGAGCCGTTGATGTTCTTGCCCAGCATACCGGCGTCATAAGCCTCGCTGATGGCCGTGTGCAGGGCTTTCTCTGCAACCTTGTATTCGCCGCGCAGGAAGATATAAGCCTGCGTTGCCTGCAAGGCAATCGCGGCGGTAATCATGCCTTCGATCAACAGGTGCGGATCGTGTTCCATCAGAAGGCGATCCTTGAACGTACCGGGTTCCATCTCATCGGCATTCACCACGAGATAACGCGGACCACCATCTGGCTCCGGGGTAAAACTCCACTTCAGGCCAGTATTGAAACCGGCGCCGCCGCGACCGCCAAGACCAGAGTCTTTCACGTGATTAACAAGATCACGCGGAGTCATCGTCAACGCCTTGGCCACGCTCTCATAACCACCGGCAGCGACATACTGCTGGAAGTTGAATGGTGCACGTCCAATTTCGATGTTCTTTGTTAAAGGTTTGTCCATGTTGCTCATTGACTGCTAACTCGTATCGGACTGTGTTTGAACCCAGCTCTTTGTATGGCTGTATGGATACCGTATGGATCGCTCAGGCCTTGGCTTTGTATTCAGCAATAATCTCGTCGATCTTTTCCGGTGTCAGATTGCGAAAGTGCTCATTGCCTACCATCATCGTTGGTGCCTTGTCGCAATCGCCCAGGCAGGGCACCGGGATCAGGGTGAACAGGTTGTCGCTGGTAGTCTGGCCGTAATCTACCCCAAGTTTCCTGGTAATGTGCTCTTTGAGCGAATCACAACCGAGCATCCAGCACGCCACGCTGTCACAGAAGAGGATCACGTTCTTGCCAACCGGGCGACGATAAATCAGGTTGAAAAACGTCGCGACGCCTTCCAGGTCATCCGCCGGAATATCCAGGTATTCAGCAACAGCCAACAGGCTCTCGTCACTGACCCAACCCTGGTATTTCTGTACGATTTTCAGAGCTTCCAGGCCCACTGCTTGCGCGTAGGGATAGTGTGTTTTTTCATGTTCGATCTCATGGATCTCTTCATGAGTCAGTTGCCGTGCCTTTGGCGCCGTGCTGGCGATGATATTGCTCATAGTGCGTTCTCTTAACGGTCCACATCTGCCATTACGAAGTCTGTTGTCGCAACAACAGCCGTAAAGTCAGCCAGCATCAAGCCCCTGCTCAGGAACGGAATAGCCTGGATGTGGATGAAAGACGGTGTCCGGATACGGGTACGGTACGAACCGATACCACCATCGTTGATCAGGTAATACATGTTCATGCCCTTGGTGGCCTCGATCGTCATGGTCACCTCGGTTGGATCCATCACCGGTCCCCAGCTTACGCTCAGGAAGTGGTTGATCAGCGTCTCGATGTCGAGCTTGCTCTTTTCCTTGATCGGCGGCGTGGTCAAAGGATGGTCGGCTTTGTATGGACCTTCCGGCATGTTCTCCAGGCATTGCCTGATGATACGGCAGCTCTGGCGCATTTCTTCCACACGGATCGCCGCACGATCGTAGCAATCACCGTTGACGGCAATCGGCACTTCAAATTCGAAATTCTCATATCCACTGTAGGGACGGTTCTTGCGGTAATCCCACTCCAGGCCAGTGGCACGCAGTGCAGGTCCAGTCATGCCCCAATCGAAGGCATCCTGGGTGTTCATCACGCCGACACCACGGGTACGCTGCCTGATAACGCTGTTGTTCATGACCATCTTGTCGTACTCGGCCAGACGCGCCGGGAAGTAGTCAACGAATTCACGAATCAGTTTGTCCCAACCTTTCGGCAGATCCTGCGCTACTCCACCGATACGGAACCAGCCCGGATGCATACGCGCACCGGTAATTGATTCAATGATATTGAAGGCTTTCTCACGATCAACGAAACAGTAGAACAGGGGTGACAACTGGCCAAGGTCGACTGCCCAAGTGCCGTAGAACAGCAGATGGGAACAAATACGGAAGAATTCGGCGAGCATCACGCGGATGACCTGCACTTTGTCGGGTACCGTGATGCCGGCCATCTTTTCCACGGCCATCACATACGGCAGGTTGTTCATTACTCCACCGAGATAGTCGATACGGTCGGTGTAGGGAATGAAGGTATGCCAGGTCTGGCGTTCCGCCATCTTTTCGGCACCACGATGGTGGTAACCCACATCGGGCACTACATCCAGTACGTTTTCACCGTCCAGCTGCAGTGCAAACCGGATAACACCGTGTGCGGCAGGATGATTGGGGCCGAAATTGAGGAACATGAATTCCGATGTATCGGATTTGCGTTTCATGCCCCATTCTTCAGGTTTGAAACGCAGGGCTTCCTGTTCACGATCCTGGATCTCGTCACTCATCGTGTATGGATCCATCTCGGTCGCACGCGCCGGATGATCCTTGCGTAGCGGATGACCTACCCAGGTTGGCGGGCACAGGATACGGCTCAGGTTGGGATGGCCGGTAAAGACAATACCGAACAAATCCCAGATTTCACGTTCCTGCCAGTTGGCGCTCGGCCACAGGCCAATGGCCGTTGGCATGTTCAGGTCTGCTTCCCGCAGTGCAACCTTGATTCGAATATCGCAGTTGCCGGAAAAAGAAGTCGGGTGATACACCACGGTAAAGTCGCTGTCAGGCTGCCCTTCCCTGTGCAAACGAACACGCTCGTCGATCGCGGTGACGTCCAGCAGCATTTCATAACGCGGACGATGCTCATCACGCAGGTAACGCAGTACAGTCAGTATCTTGTCACGTCCAACCCACAGTGTCGGCATGCCTTCAGCCGTGTGTTGCCTTACAAATGAAGGCTCCCCGAATTTCTGGTAAAGGGCGGCAATGACTGCTGGCAGGCCGGCAGAAGGATCAGTTGCATGACTTATTGGTGCGCTCACTGTGCTTCTCTTTATTTGTAATTCAGCTTGTTTGTCTTCAGCTTAACTGTAACGCTTTTCTGTGCTGACCGATGTTTATACTTCGTCCGGGCTGCGCAGCTCGGTGGCAGCAATGCGCTCGTCGTGACGCTTGATGCGCTGTACTTCGACCTTCTCGCGTTCATGGACGCCCTGATCGTTGATCACCCAGCTGACCGGACGGCGTTTCTTGCCGATTGAGTCTTGCAGCAAGACCAGGCCTTGGAGCAAGGCTTCAGGGCGCGGTGGACAACCTGAGACATAGACATCCACGGGCAGGAATTTGTCGACACCCTGGACGACTGAATAAATGTCGTACATGCCGCCGGAGTTGGCGCAGGAACCCATGCAGATCACATAGCGTGGTTCCAGCATCTGTTCATACAACCGCTGTACCACTGGAGCCATCTTGCGGAACACAGTGCCCGCAATAATGATCATGTCGGCCTGACGTGGAGTGGCGCGGAATACTTCGGCCCCGAAACGCGCGATGTCGTGACGTGAGGAGATAGCGGTCGCTGCTTCTACGTAACAGCAGGAAAGACCAAAGTTGAAAGGCCACAAGGAATTCTTGCGACTCCAGGCGATCATGTCTTCCAGAGTGGTCATGACTACATTATTGCGAATGTAGTCATCAAACTGGTTCATGCCGGGGCTGGCTGAGTATGTATCTTCGGGTTTTACAAGTTCCCAGCTCATTAGTGCGCTGCTCCTGAATGACCGGCATCGTGGTCATCGTGGCCGTGACCGTGTTGCGTTACATGACCTGTTGCTGGTTTGTTGCTTGCTTTTTTACCAACATTGACTACGCCACCCTCACCCTTGAGATCCGCCAGGTCATTCTGCTGGCGCGTAGTACGCCATTCCAGGGCGCCTGAGCGCCACAGGTACAGGAGGCCTGCAACCAGGATAAAAATGAAAATGAATACTTCGACAAAACCAACCCAGCCTGCTTCACGGATGGAAATGGCCCAGGCAAACAGAAAGGCGGCTTCAAGATCGAAAATGATGAAAAGGATTGCGGTTCTATAGAACGGCACGTTGATTTTGAGATTGGCCGAGCCGGTGGAGAAAACACCAGACTCATAAACATCGTGGGTCGCATGTCCCTTGGTTTTCTGGCCAAGCAAGGCGGAGACGCCGAGGAGGCCGACAATCAGGGCGACTACAATCACCGAATACGCAAGAAGGGGCCAAAGGTCTATGTTCACACCTGTATCCTGTTGCTTGTGACGAGGAAAAACCGGGGCTGGACAGTCTGGATCTACAAATTCTGAAGGGGCCTTGCCGTATACCAACTGTCTGCATCAAACGGGGCTGCAATTTACACACACGGCAGATTTTCTTCAAGTTCTTTTATGCCCGAAGCACTGATATGCCACGGCTTTTTATCAGGCCAATACCAGACCCATCCCGCCCGGTTTTTTGCCCATTACCAGTCCGCGTCCAAGCTCAAAAAATCCGGTTGATTCCGTCCAGGGCTGCCACTTTATAGGCCTCAGCCATTGTCGGGTAGTTGAAGGTGGTGTTCAGGAAATAACGCAAGGTATTACCACCCCCAGTCTGGTTCATGATGGCCTGGCCAATATGCACGATTTCAGATGCCTGGTCGCCGAAACAATGAATGCCGAGGATTTCCAGGGTCTCGAAATGGAAAATGATCTTCAGCATGCCCACTTCATCACCAGTAATCTGGGCGCGGGCAATGTTGCGAAAAAAGGCCTTGCCTACTTCATAAGGAATCTTCTGCTCGGTTAGCTCACGTTCATTGAGCCCCAGCGTGCTGATTTCCGGGATTGTGTAAATACCGGTAGGAATTTCTGCCAACTTGTAAAAATTGCTGATGTTGAAAATGGCATTACTGGCTGTCCTGCCCTGGTCATACGCGGCACTGGCCAGCGCCGGAGATCCGATCACGTCCCCGGCTGCATAGATATTGGGCACTGCAGTCTGGTAATGGTCATTCACTTCAAGCTGTCCGCGCTTGTTGGCAACAAGGCCTACCGCAGAAAGATTCAGCTTGTCGGTATTGCCGGTTCTGCCGTTGGCCCAAAGCAGGATGTCACTTTTGATTTTCTTGCCTGATTCGAGATGAGTGACGATATGGTCAGCCTCGTATTCCAGCTTGCTGAAATGTTCCTCATGCCGGCAGCGCACGCTCATGTTACGCAGGTGGTAACCAAGGGCTTCCGATATTTCGGTGTCCAGGAACGACAGCAAGGAAACAGACGGATTGATCAACTCCACCTTGCAGCCGAGACCGCCGAAGATCGAGGCGTATTCGCAGCCAATCACGCCGGCACCGATGATGGTGACTTTGCGCGGTGAAATTTTCAGGTCCAGGATGCTGTCACTGTCGAATACACGCTTGTGATTGAAATCAACATTGTCCGGATGCCAGGGACGTGCACCCGTTGCCACCATGAAAAATTCCGAATGCAGTTTGATTTTGGTTTTGCCCTTGCATACTTCTATAGTGTTGGCATCAACAAATGCAGCAGTACCTTCATACACAGGCACATAGTTGCGCTGGTAGAAATCATGACGCAGCGCAGTCTGTTCCTGCACCACGCGGGCTGTGTTCTTCATAAGTTGCTGGAAAGTCACCTTGCTGGCATCGCCGAATTCACGCAGCATGGGATTGGTCTTGAACTGTATCAGCTGTTTGACGCCGTGGCGCAGGGCTTTGGAAGGGATTGTGCCCAGATATGTACAGTTGCCACCAGGCAGGGGTTTGTCACAGATGATCGCAACTTTCTTGCCCAACTTGACCGCATTCATTGCGGCAGATTCACCGGCAGGACCACTGCCAATGACGATCAAATCGTAACTGTGTTTGGCCATACTGCTTCCTCGTTTGCCCTTGCTTGCTTGTGAGCGCTTTTTGGTCTCAGGGTTTGGCATTCATTGCATCCTGGGCATCTACCCCTCGGGTAGTCACCATCAATTGATTCATGCCTTCGGTAGCGCTCGCTGAAAAACCCGAATCTTCACGGATTATAAAGTAGGCATGCAGTTTTAGCCTATCCGCCATTTGCCTTCCTGCTTCCGGGCCCAGCACCATCAGTGCCGTTGCCCAGGCATCCGCGATCATCGCAGAGTCTGCCAGCACTGTAACTGCTGCAAGTTGATGTTCGATCGGATAACCGGTGCGCGGATCAATTTCGTGCGAGAAGCGTTTGCCATTCTCGATCCGGAAATTGCGGTAGTCACCTGAACCCGCCAGTGCCAGGCTACGGCCCTTGGTATCGATCAAGGCATAGGCTTCGCGCGCACCGCTTTGTGGCTTTTCTATAGCGACGCGCCAGGATTTGCCATCCGGGCGCAGCCCCTGCAGGCGCAGTTCGCCTCCAATTTCAACCAGGAAATCCCGTTGGCCATGCGCGAACAGGTATTCGGCCACTCTGTCCACGGCATAGCCTTTGGCAATGCCGGACAGATCCAGCTGGATATCAGCAAGTTTGGTTGCACTTGCCAGCTCCGGTTGCAAGACAAGGTTGTGCAGTCCGAGCCTGGAACGCGCCCTCTCAACAGCGTCGGAACTGGGTAACGGCGGCGTTCCGACAGGACCAAAGCCCCATAAATCTACCAAAGGTCCGACAGTAATATCAAAGACACCGCCGCTTTGCTCATAGATAGCGGTAGCTGCTGCCAATACCTGCAGCAGTTCCGTGGAAAGGACGACGGGCAGTTGCAGGGGTGCCTGATTCAGGCGAGTTAATTCGGAGGTCGTTTCCCAGGTGGAAAATACCTCTTTATCGAGATGATCGAGCAGTACGCTTAGCTCCTGACCCAGTGCAGTCACTGCGGTGTCATCGGCCATGGTGTTCAGCTGGATGTTCCAGCGGGTTCCCATGGTGGCACCTTCCAGCGCAAGCAGCCGGGGCTCGGGAGTTTTTTGTATCCACCAAAACAAAAAAGCGCCCATCGTGAGAACGATGAGCGCTTTCAATGTTGTCATCCGCACTGGATCAGTTTTCCATGCTTTCATTTTCCGGGTAAGACAGCCAGTTCACACCAGCCATCTTGGTAACCATGCGCACCACCTGGTTGCAGTAGCCGAATTCATTGTCGTACCACAGGTACAGCAACAGATTCTTGCCATTGGCAATGGTTGCGGTGGCATCGAGGATGGCCGCTTCCCTGGATCCGATGAAATCGCTGGAAACCGCATCCGGGGATTCGGTATAACCCAGCTGGTTCTGCAAAGGTGAGTGCAGGGCAATCCTGCGCAGATAGTCGTTGATTTCTTCCTTGGTGCAGGAAGTCTGCAAGGTCACGTTCACAATCGCCATGGAGACGTCGGCAACGGGTACGCGTACTGCATTACCCGTCAACTTGCCCATCAACTCGGGAACAGCCTTGGCAACTGCCTTGGCCGCGCCAGTCTCTGTCAATACCATGTTCAGGGCAGCACTGCGACCACGGCGATCAGCCTTGTGGTAGTTGTCGATGAGATTCTGGTCGTTGGTATAGGCATGCACTGTTTCAACATGGCCGTGCACGACTCCCCAGCGCTCATTGATGAGTTTCAATACGGGCGCAATCGCGTTGGTAGTGCAGGACGCTGCAGTAATGATTTTGTCTTCAGGCGCAATCTGGTCATGGTTGATACCGCATACGATGTTCTTCAGGTTGCCTTTGCCAGGTGCAGTCAGGATCACCTTGCTGGCCCCTTTGGACTTCAGATGCAGCGACAAGCCGGCTTCGTCACGCCATTTGCCGGTGTTGTCGATAATCAGCGCATCGTGGATGTCGTATGCGGTGTAATCGATGTTGTCCGGACTGTCGGCATAAATGAAGTGGATGATGTTGCCATTGGCGATAATGCGGCTGTTCTCTTCATCGACCCTGACGGTTCCCTCGAATGAACCATGGATGGAGTCATTGCGCAGCAGATTCACGCGCTTGAGCAGGTCGCCATCGCCCCCTCTGCGCACTACCACTGCACGCAAGCGCATGACTTCGCCTGAGCCGGTTTGTTCCAGTAATAGCCTGGTGACCAGACGCCCAATACGACCGAATCCGTAGAGGACGATGTCCACCGGCTTGTCGATCGGTTTGTGGTCGGTATCGACCAGGTGCGCCAGTTCCTGCTGAACCCAGGAGTCAACCGGGATTCCCTTGTCGCCCTCGGACTGGTTCATGTAGCCCACGGTGAGCCGGCCCAGGTCGATCTGGCACGGGCAAAGGTTGAGTTTGGCCAGGGCCACCAGCACAGGATGGCTTTCGAACTCTGACAATTCGTTACGAGCCATCTGGCGCACCCTGCGGTGCGATTTCATGATATTGGCCACGGAGCGGTTGTTCAGGGTTCTGCCGTAAAGAAATACCTGCACCCCTTTCTGGTTCTCCAGCTTGCCCAGAACAGGCAGCATTTCCTGCGCCAAGGCCTCGCGCTGTTTCCAGTCTGAGAAAAAACCTTCGTCGATATTGGGTCTGACCACGATACGTTCCTTTTTGTAAGCAAAAGCGCGCGTATTATCCTTGGGCCACCTCCATATGTCCAACCATCAGGCAGACTTCCCAATGGTTTATACTGCCGGCCTTTTTGAGCACTGGAGCCTCAGTTGAACCCTCTGGATCTAAATCACCTTCCCTTGCCACCCCAGGCAGGCCGCCATCAGCTGTGGGGCGGTCTGCAAGGATCTGCACCGGGATTGGTACTGGCCAAGGCAGCCCAAGAGTTTGCCGGCCTGACCCTGGTAATCACCGAAAACTCGCGCCAGGCCGAGCGCCTGTGTGCGGAACTGGAGTTTTTCCTCGACCGCAAGCACTTTCCAGACATGGATCTCTTGAGGTTCCCGGACTGGGAAACCCTGCCCTACGACAGCTTTTCCCCGCATCAGGACATCATTTCAGAACGTCTGCAGACCTTGCACCGTCTGCCTTCGACGCGCCAGGGGGTACTGGTGCTGTCGGTCAACACCCTTCTGCAGCGGCTACCGCCACCGTCATATATCAATGCCAACAGCCTGGTGCTGAAGGTAGGCCAGACTTTTTCCATCAATACCATGCGCCAGGCACTCGAAGCGGCCGGGTATCACTGTGTGGATTCGGTCTACGAGCATGGTGAGTTTGCGGTGCGAGGGTCCATCATGGACCTGTTTCCAATGGGGAGTGATACCCCCTATCGCATTGAATTGTTTGACGATGAGGTTGAAAGCCTGCGGCGCTTTACGCCTGAAACCCAGATTTCCAGCGACAAGGTCGACGAAATCAAACTTCTGCCAGGGCGCGAATATCCGCTGCATCCGGCGGCCATTGCCTCCTTCCGCCAGGCCTTCAGGGAAGCGTTTGCCGTGGATGTACGCAAATGCCCCTTGTATGAGGACATCTCGAAGGGTATTGCCAGCGCAGGGGTAGAGTACTACCTGCCGCTTTTCTTTCCGCAACTGGCCACCCTGTTTTCCTACCTGCCCGCATCCGTGCAGTGCTATACCTTTGGCGAGCTGGAGGTCGGCGCGGAACAATTCTGGCGTGAAATCCGCGCGCGCTTTGACGAACACTGCATCGACAAGGAACGCCCCTTGTTGCCGCCACAACAGATTTTCGTGCCGGTCAATGAACTGTTTGCCGAATTGAAAACCAAACCGGTCACCCAATTGCACTCGACCCCACACCTGGACGCAATCGACAGCCATGTGTTGGCTACCGCACATTTCCCTGATCTGTCAGTTGAAGGCAAGGCTGCAGAACCCTTGCACAAGTTGCAGGCCTTCCTGTTGCAACAGCGTGATGTCCCTGTACTTTTCTGTTGCGACTCAGCTGGACGGCGTGAAGTGATGCTGGAACTGCTGCGTCGCATAGACCTGGCCCCGCAGACAGTTGCAGACTGGCAGGAATTTCTCGTGCAGCGTCCTCCGCTGGCGATTACGGTCTCACCCCTCGAATCAGGTTTATTGCTGCAGTCACCCGCATTGGCAGTGATCACTGAAAACCAGTTGTTCGTGCATCACGTCAGTCAGCAACGTCGTCGTGGCCGCCAGGCCGACAACACCGATTTTGTCATCAAGAGCCTCACCGAGCTCAAGCTGGGTGATCCAGTGATCCACCTCGACCACGGTATTGGCAGATACCAGGGGCTGAAAACGTTTGATGTCGAGGGTCAGCTTACTGAATTCCTGGTCCTGGAATATGCCGAGAGCACCAAACTGTACGTGCCAGTCGCCAGTCTGCATCTGATCAGCCGTTACAGTGGCGGTGATCCGGACAGTGCTCCCCTGCACCGTCTTGGCAGCGACCAATGGCAAAAGGCCAAGCGAAAAGCCGCTGAAAAAATCATTGATGTAGCCGCCGAACTGCTTGATTTGCATGCGCGTCGTGCAGCCCAGAGTGGTTTTGCCTTCAAGATACCGGAAGCCGATTACCAGCTGTTTGCCAATGCGTTTCCTTTCGAGGAAACCCAGGATCAGCTTGATGCGATCAATGCAGTACTGAATGACATGAAAAGCCCGCGTGCGATGGACCGCCTGGTGTGTGGCGATGTTGGTTTCGGCAAGACCGAGGTGGCACTGCGAGCGGCATTTATAGCCGTCAGCAACAACAGGCAGGTGGCAGTACTGGTTCCCACCACCCTGCTCGCCCAGCAGCACTATGAAACCTTCCGTGACCGTTTTGCCGACTGGCCAGTGAATATCGCCCTTATGTCGCGTTTTGTGTCCGGCAAGGAGCAGGAACAAACCTTGCACCAGCTGGCCGAGGGCAAGGTTGACATCCTGATTGGTACGCACAAATTGCTGCAGGAAGACTTGCGCTACAAACAGCTTGGTTTGTTGATAATCGATGAGGAGCACCGGTTTGGTGTGCGCCAGAAAGACCGCTTGCTGGCAATGAAAGCCAGTGTCGACATTCTTACGCTGACGGCGACTCCGATTCCACGCACACTTAATATGGCGATGACGGATATGCGGGATCTGTCGATCATTGCTACACCACCAGCACGCCGCCTGTCGGTGAAAACGTTTGTACGCCAGTCGAGTACCGGACTCATCAAGGAAGCCATTCACCGTGAATTGTTGCGTGGTGGGCAGGTGTTCTATCTGCACAACGAAGTGAAGAGCATCGAGAAAACTGCAGATGAAATCCGCGAGCTGGTACCAGAGGCGCGCGTCGTGGTCGGTCATGGCCAGCTCAAGGAAAGCGAACTTGAACGCGTCATGTCGGACTTCTATCACAAGCGCCAGAATGTGCTGGTCTGCTCCACCATCATTGAAACCGGTATCGATGTGCCCAGTGCCAACACCATCATCATAGATCGTGCCGACACCTTTGGACTGGCGCAGCTGCACCAGTTGCGTGGACGTGTGGGACGTTCTCACCATCAGGCTTATGCGTATCTGTTGACTCCTGGTCCGCGCGAGATGACCGGGGATGCGGTTAAACGTCTTGATGCAATTGCGGCTGCCGATACGCTGGGCGCAGGTTTTACCCTGGCCAGCCATGATCTCGAAATCCGCGGTGCCGGAGAGTTGTTGGGTGAAGAGCAAAGTGGACACATGCACAGCATAGGTTTTACCCTGTACAGCGAGATGCTGGCAGAAACCGTGAAGATGCTGAAAGCAGGCAAGAAGCCGGATCTCGACAAGCCGCTGATGGGACACACTGAAGTCAATCTGCGGATCCCTGCGCTGTTGCCGGAAACCTATTTGCCCGATGTCCATGGACGCTTGCTGGTCTACAAACGCCTGGCTTCAGCGGGTTCGGAAGCTGAATTGAGAGAACTCAAAGTGGAAATGATCGACCGTTTCGGCTTGCTGCCTGAGCCTGCCCAACATTTGTTTGCGGTTACCAGCCTTAAACTATTGTCGGAAGACCTTGGCATCGACAAGATCGAGGCAAGCGCTGCCGGAGGCAAGGTACGCTTCTCAGCCACTACCCGGGTGGATCCTCTCACGATCGTGAGGCTGATCCAGAAACAGCCAGGCCGTTTCAGTCTCGCCGGCCCCAATGAACTGCGCTTCAAGCAGGAAACCCACACTGCCGAGCAACGCATCGCGCTTGTTGAGCAAGTGTTGGCCACCCTTGGCACCTCTCCCGACAGCAGCAACAGTAAAAAGGAGCGCTGATTAATGCCGGTCATGAAGCTTTCCGTATTAGTGGCAATGCATAAGCCTGTACTGGGAGTTTTTGCCCTGGTACTGGGCTTGGGCCTTGCACAGGCAACACAGGCCCAACTCTACAGTTATGACGGCAATCGCTGGTACGAAGTTGAGGTTGTGGTGTTCAAGCATGTTACCGGCGTATTAAACGTCAGCGAAACACCCGCTCCAGCAGCTGAGACACCGGACTACCTGCCCAACTTGCGCGAACTGGCGCCCGAGTTCGCCAGTTACATGGTTGATTTTCCACTGCTGTCACCTGCAGCATTTGAGGCGGCATCTGCGGCTCCTGCTGCCATGGCAGTGCAACCTGTCGCCCCAGTCATGGGACCGGAATTCAGTCCTGCGGTTGAGCGCGGGTTCAAGTTGGAAGACCTGGGCCGTGACGGTTTTATCGCACTCGGTCGACGTGAATCCAAACTCACGCGTGAACTGCAACGCCTGCAGGAATCTCCGGATTATGATGTTCTCTGGCATTCCGTGTGGCGCCAACCCATGCAGGGATCAGCGCAAACACCGGCAATCTTCGTAAACGGTGGCGACAGTTATGGAGAGCACCGGCAACTGGAAGGCAGTCTGCGCTTCACTGACAGTGGTGGCAGTGTGCAGCTTGATCTTGAGTTATGGCTTGGCAGCTTCCAGGCTGGCACGGAACCGGAAGACAACGAGTGGGTTTTGCCGGAGTTTCCCTTTGCTGATGAAAAGGAAAGTACGGATGAGCAGGTAATAGCACCAGCAGCAACGCTTGATCTTATGGCACAGGACACCGTGCAAAACTGGTTTGTGGATAGCAGTTGGATGTTGTCTGCAAGCAGGCAAGTTGAAAACGGTGAATTGTATTATCTCGACAATCCTGCCCTGGGCGTATTATTGCAGGTGCGCGCCTATGAATTACCCTCGAAGAATATCGGAGCCAGCGAAGAGGATTTC
>JBIIWM010000257.1:0-3887 GCA_044338875.1 Pseudohongiellaceae bacterium
CAACGGAGGTGCAGGCATGAAAGTCCTGGATCTGCATCGCAAGCTCGAAGAGCACACCGGACTGCTGATCTTCGGCATCCTGTTCGTTTCATCCATCGGTGGTCTCGTACAAATCCTGCCGAGTTTATTCGAGGAATCACTGGGTACACCAGGTGCCTCTACGCGCGTCTACAGCGCGGTGGAGCTGACTGGTCGTGACGTTTATATCCGCGAAGGCTGTCATGTCTGCCATTCGCAGCAGGTACGCCCGTTGGTAGTGGAAGTGGAACGCTATGGGCCGTACTCCAATGCGGGAGAATTCGTCTACGACCGACCCTTTATGTGGGGCTCAAAACGCACGGGTCCCGATCTGCACCGCATCGGCGGCAAATACACCAACATCTGGCATGAAGTGCATTTGCTGGATCCGCGCAGTGTGGTGCCGGAATCCATCATGCCGGCTTATCCGTGGTTGGTTGAAAGACCCGCCACTGCCGGGGGAGATATCCAGGCCAAGATGAAAGCACTGAAAACACTCGGTCATCCCTACACTGACGCAGACATTGCAGCTGCACCAGCACAACTGGAAGGGCTGCGTGAAATGGATGCCTTGATTGCCTATCTGCAAATGCTCGGCACCAGCTACAACCCGGACGATGTGAAGCAGCATCAACAAGGAGGGCATTGAGATGGCCTGGTTTCTCTTTATAGGTGACATGCTGGTCATGTTGTTCATGGTCATGCTGGTGATCTGGGTTTCCACGAATGCTTCGCGCGCCACTCTCGACTACAGTGCCCGCATTCCGCTGATGGATGATCTGCTCGATACCGGTAATGCAACTGACACTGCTCAAGTGCGGAGTAAAGAACCGACACAGTTACAGAACCAGGGGAGAGCACAGTAATGGCAGATTTACCCTCGGATTTCTGGAGCGGCTGGATCATCGTTATTTTTTTAACCGGCCTTGGCGGCCTGCTCTGGGTCGTGCTCGGAGTTTTTCTCAATAATGACGAAATCACCGATCCAGCCCACGAACCTGTGTGGGACGGCAACCTGCGCGAAGGCAGCAATCCGGCCCCACTGTGGTGGTTCTGGCTGATACTTGCGGCAATGGTATTCAGCGTGCTGTACCTGATGCTTTATCCCGGGCTCGGTTCCTATGCCGGCGCCTTCCGCTGGTCCCAGGGCGGTCAGTTCGAAACACACCACTCCTTGTACGAAATCGAATATGCCGACCAGCGCGCCGAACTGGCAGCGCTGCCACTGGAGGAATTGGCGCGCAATGAGGTTGCCATGGATTCTGCCCGCCGCCTTTTCATCGACAACTGCGCTGCCTGTCATGGCAGCGAGGCGAGGGGGCAATTGTCGCTGTTTCCTGACCTGCGCGACGCTGATTGGCTCTGGGGCGGTGATCCTGCCCAGATCGAGCAAACCCTGCGCAATGGCAGGAATGGCGTGATGATCAGCTGGCAGGCGGTATTGGGCGACGAAGGCGTAAACAATGTTGCCGACTTTGTCAGTACCTTTACTTCTGCTGCCGAAGATCATCCCGGACGCCAGCAGTACATGACGCTTTGTGTCGCATGTCATGGTCCTGATGGTGCCGGCAATGTGTTGCTGGGCGCACCGCGCCTGACAGACGATATCTGGCTCTATGGCGGTTCCATCGAGAATATCCGGCAGAGTATCTCTGTTGGTCGTAACGGACAGATGCCGGCGTTTGCAGGCAAACTCGATGATTTGCAAATCAAGCTGCTAATGGCATGGTTGCTGCGTAACTAGTCAGGCTACTTGTTTTGTTTCAGCAACCATAAAGGCGGACCCTAAGGCCCGCCCTTGTTTGCTCAGTAACGCTTACTTCTTGCTGGCTTTCTTTGCAGCAGGCTTGCTCTTGGTGGCTGCAGGCTTTGCAGCAGCTTTGGTGGCCGCTTTGGTGGCCGCTTTGGCAGGAGCCTTGGCGGCGGCAGGCTTGGCTGCTTTGACTGCCTTGGCAGGTTTTGCTTTGGCCGCGGGTGCTTCATCGCCTTGGTAGGTCTGCAGACCAGGCTTCAGTTTTTTCTCGTCCAGGAATGCCTTCATTGCACCGGTGCGGAACGAACCGCCGCCACGACGCATCGATGCATCGCCCTTGGCGTAGATGTAATCGTTGGCAGTTTCCAGATCCATGTAACGCACGCGCTTGAATACTTCTTTCGCGCAGCGCAGTACTACCGGATCTTTTTCCATCAACGTCCTGGCAAGTTCTACCACACGCTTTTTCAGCTGGCTGCGTGGCACTGATTCATTGACCAGGCCCATGGCAGCGGCTTTTTTGCCGTCGAAGGTTTCGCCGGTCATGATGTAGTACAGCGCATTGCGCATGCCCATCGTGTCTGCCACGACTTTTGTCACGTTACCACCGGGCAGGATGCCCCAGTTGATTTCGGACAGGCCGTACTTGGCGTCATCAGCCGAGATGGCAAGGTCACAGGATACGAGTGGCGTGAAGGCGCCACCAAACACCCAGCCATTTACCATCGCGATGGTGGGCTTGGCGAAGTTGCGCAACTTCAGTTGCTGCCAGTTGGCACATTCTTCACGCGTACGCATCTTGAAGGTGTCAGACTGGTTTTCGGTTTCGCGGAAATATTCTTTCAGGTCCATGCCGGCCGACCAGGCTTCACCGCGGCCAGTGAGTACTACTACGTCACAACGGTCATCCATTTCCAGATGATGCAAGGTGGCATACATTTCCCGGTTCAAGGTCGGGCTCATGCAGTTCTTTTTGTCCGGGCGGTTGAAATAGACGAAGGCAATCTGGTCTTCGAATTCCACGTCGACGGTGTTGCCCCAGGGTGCTTTTTCTGTGCTCATGTTTGGCTACCTGATCAGTTGTAAATGGCGGATTACTGCGTAAATTTGCGGGTGGAAATATACCACAGCGTCAAGTACACGAGCCAGCCGGGACTGTAACAGGGCAATTTCCCAACTTTGCTCACGAGCTCGATGGCTTGTCAATGGAGGCAAACAAAACTTTGCAGAGCGCAAAAGCCTGCACTATGTTGAGTAGCGAGTCGTCACGAAAGCAAGGATTGCTGCATGTCCGAGACCCTGTTCCGCAAGGAGGCACTGGCCGCCCACGGCGAGCGGCTTTCCGGAGAGTTGATTCTGAGTCAGCCCCTCACCACCACTGTTCTGGGCAGTGTCCTTGGTCTTGTTACGCTTGCCGTGCTGGTGTTTCTCGCCACTAACAGCTATGCACGCAAGGTCAGCGTCGAGGGGCAGCTGGTCCCGGACCAGGGTGTGATTGAAGTGCCAGCGCCAGCGGTCGGACAAATCGAAACAATTTTCGTGAAAGCAGGCGCGCTGGCGGCGGCAGGTGCGCCGCTGTTCGAAGTACGGCTCGATCATACCCTTGGCGCGGAGGATGCACTCACTGAACAGTTACTGCTCAGTCTGCAGCAACAGCAAAGCAATCTTCAGCGTCAGCTCGAATTACAGGATGAGACGGTCTCAGATATCGCCGCTGGCAAGGCCGAACAGGAAGCCTTGTTGCAAGGCACGCAGGAACGTCTTCTGGCAATGCTGGACGTTGAACGTGAACTGGTTGCTGTAAGGGACAAAGCAGTCGCGCGGGCCTTGCAGCTGCAACAGCGCGGCTTGCTCTCACAAGCCGATCTGGAAACCGTGCAAGGGCAGGCCTTGCAGCAACAACAAGCATGTCAGGAACTGGAATTGCAGCTGTTGCAGAATCGTACGCGCTTGCAGGATCTGGTGAGCGAGAGGAATACCGCCCTGCTTCAGAGCTTTCAACACGCTGAGCGGCTTGCCGCTGAACTTGCTGAACTGCACCAACGCAAATTGCGCCTCACTGCCGAACAGACCGCCCTGGTACGGGCACCGCTGGACGCGCGTGTCAGTGCGGTGC
>JBIIWM010000059.1:0-13098 GCA_044338875.1 Pseudohongiellaceae bacterium
GTAGCGGCGGAAATTGCGGATAAGAGCGAAGTACTGTGCGGTTTTGAAATCCTGCAAAGATTCATTCGAGTTAAGCGTGCTGCGGTACAGCTCCCAAAAGCTGTCTGGCAGCGAAAAGTTGTAATGGATGCCGGCAATGGTCTGCATGCTGCGGCCATAGCGAAAGCCAAGACCCTTGCGATACAGCGTTTTCAGCTTGCCAGTGTTGGAGCTGCCATATTGGGCGAGCGGGATGTCATCATCCTTGCCAATGATGCAGGGCATGCTGGATGTCCACAGCAGTTCTTCCCGGGGCAGTTGGGTAAAGGTAAAAGAATGTACGTCGGAGAGATAGGCCAGGCTTTTGGCTGGATTATTGAAAACCGGCGTGATGAATTCCATCAGTGCCTCGGAGAAATCTGTCGTGATGCTCGCGTGCGTCAGTGCTGAACCAAGGCCGATCGGATGCGGGGTCAAGGCAAGGTGGCCTGACGGATCTACCCGCAAACTTTCCTTTTCGAGGCCGTGGTTAATGCCGACAAGGCAACCAATACCGGGAGACGTTTCCAGTTTTTGCAGGTTCTGATACAGCTGTTCTGACAAGTGGGATTTCCTGATGAAAGGGGCTTGGAGGGTCGCAGCGCAAGCACCCCAAAGATTGCTCTGCCCGCATTATGCCACAGCTTGCAGGCACCGCAACGGCAGCTAAATCGTGGAGTTTCCTTATAAAAAACAGTGAGATCAGGAATCAAGTGCATCGCGTTTGAATTGCGTAATCCTGCGCCGATCCTGTTTGGTGGGCCGACCACTGTAGTTATCCATGGCGGCATTCTGGGCCTTGCGGCGTGCGGCTTCCTCGCTGCGTTTGCTCAGGCTTTCCGGGGTTTCTGCGTATAGTTTTGCCGCTTCTGGTGCGCCGCGGCGCTGCTCTGACAGCGTCTGCACGATGACGGTAAATTCATCAAGACCCTGCCGGATGGCAAGAGTGGCACCTGCTGCGATCTCCCGGCTGCATTTGCAGCGCTCGCCATTGCAATGCACTTTGCCACCTTCAATGGCAGCCTTGGCCAGTGACCGGGTCTTGAAGAAACGTGCCGCCCACAGCCATTTGTCCAGGCGTACCTTGGTGAGCCCGCTGTTTGAGTCTGTGCCTGGCGCTGGTTTGTTCATGGGCTCATCACTTCCCGGAAATCGGTGATCCCGCGGAATTCGGACAGGGGGTTGGGCGCTTGCGAGGAGTCGGGGTGCAGGATCTGCAGGGTGTTGGCAACGCCTTCTGCCTGGGCCCGGCGCAAGACCTGCAGATTGTCATCAATGAACAGGCAGCGGGAGTAATCGAGGTTGCTGTGTTCCTGCAGCTTTGCCCAAAACCCCACGTTTTCCTTGGCCAGCTTGAATTGATGTGCGCTGATGCGGGTGTTGATGTGCTCGTGCAAGCCGGATGCTTCCAGTTTCAGTGCCAGCGCCTTGGGATGGGCATTGGTGACCAGCGTCGCTTGCTTTCCCGCTTTTTGCAGGAACCGGAGGAAGGCGGCAGTATCCGGACGCAAGCGGATCAGGTGGCTGACTTCCCGCTTGAGTGCGGTGATGTCCATTCCGGTGGCTTCGCTCCAGTAATCGATGCAATACCAGTCGAGACTGCCCTGCAATTTGTTGGAAAGCTCAATCAGCAGGGCTTTCGCTGCCTTTGGATCGCAGCCATGGTGCTGTGCATAACGCTGCGGCAGATGCTCGAGCCAGAAATAGTTGTCGAAATGCAGGTCGAGCAGGGTGCCATCCATGTCGAGCAAGACGGTGTCGATGGTGGTCCAATTAATCATGAGTAGGAGTATCCCCGCTATAATGCTGCCTCATTATAAAGGAAGCGCTGCATGCAGTTTCAGCATTTGCTCGATCCCGTCATGGTGCTGGCAAAACAGGCGGGCCAGGCCATCATGGAAGTATATGCCCGCGTGGATCACGAGGTCGTGGACAAGGCCGATGCCAGTCCGCTGACAGCAGCAGATCTTGCTGCCCACCACATAATTGTGGCGGGTTTGCAGAAACTCAACCCGCAGTACCCGATTCTGTCCGAAGAAGCCGCCGGCATTGGCTGGGAACAAAGACAACAGTGGCGCCGTTACTGGCTGGTCGATCCGCTGGATGGCACCAGGGAGTTCATCCAGCGCAACGGGGACTTTACCGTCAACATTGCGCTTATTGATGATGGTGTGCCGGTGTTGGGGGTGGTTTTTGCCCCCGTACTCGGCTGGCTTTACTGCGGAGTACAGGGCCAGGGCGCACACAAATATACCCAAGGCACTGCCACTACCCTCAATACTGCTGCGATCACGCCGGATCAGCAGACTTTACGGGTTGTTGCTTCCCGTAACCATCGCGGTGAGGCGCTTGATGACTGGATCGCAACCATGCAACAACGCTTCCCGGCGCTGGACACGGTGAGCATGGGCTCCTCGCTGAAGATTTGTCTGGTGGCAGAGGGGCAGGCTGATATCTATCCACGCCTGGCGCCAACCTCGGAATGGGATACCGCCGCAGCCCAGGCCGTGCTGGAAGCTGCAGGTGGTGTGGTGCTGGATTCACACGGGCAAGCGCTGCGCTATAACCGCAAGGAAAGCCTGCTGAATCCGTTTTTCTTTGCCGTGGGCGACAAAACGCTGGAATTTCCGAAACCGGACTTATTGTGAGGGTGAAGGAGAGTTCTGCTCATGCACGGCCTTTGGCTTTCCACCCACCAGGTGTTTTACCGCTGCCACTACCGGCGATACCAGGAACCGCAACAAGGTTCGGTGTGGATTGTTGTCGCCAAGCTCATTAAGTGTGCTGCCATAAACGATCTCGTCCATTTCCCCCGGCTTGGGCACATACAGTGTCCCCGCCAGTTTGTCCCATAAAGTCAGGCCGCCAGTGATGCCCAGGTTCTTGTCCTGATGGTGCGGCAGGGCGCTGTGGTGAAAAGGATGGAAATGAGGTGGGTAGAACACAAGGTCCAGAGTCTTGCCGAACGAAATGGGCACATGGGAATGCTCGAACATCTGGAAGATGTGCAACATGGCAGAAATGACCACCATCCATGAAGCTGCTGTTGCGCTGGCATTGACGCCGCACAGGTACATCAAGCCGCCGCCAATCAGTCCGCCACCTACCTGCATGTAGCCCAGGCGAATGATCATGTCCAGGGGGTGGGTGCGGATCATCACCGGATGCAGGACCTCCGGAGAGTGATGTCCTTTATGAAGCTCCCAGAAAAACGGCACGAAATGGGCCTGGTAATGCCAGGCAAAGCGCGCGATGTCTGCTCCCAGCAGTGTGAATATGATCTGCAGGAAAACAGCCAGGCCGGCAGATTGTACTGTCCACGCCATCGCGCCAAATGAATTGACCAGCCAGAGTTGCATCACGCCGGCGCCCAGAACCAGGCTTGAATAAATGATGACCGTAAGGAACCAGGCAACCGGAACCATGGACAGGTCCACGAAAAAGGATCGGTGAGTATAAATTTTTGCCGGGAGCAAATACCGGATGGCGTTGGCCAGGGAGGCGTCTTTCTTCTTCAGAAAACCGAAGTAGACCACCAGGCCCACAATCAGGAACCAAAGATAGGATTTAAGGATGTATCCGACAGAACCCAGGATATAGGCCGGGATGCTCTGGTTGGCGGAGGCGCCATGGGGAATGAGCACTTCCCAGATAACAACGAATTCGTTCTGTACTGCAGCAATCAATTGATCCCACATCGCCAACTCCCCCTGAAAAAGCTGTTGATGGATATTTGAACAGAGATTTACCTTGGTTGACTGCATTGAGCTACATGTCGAGCCAGCTAGTCGAGCCAGCTAATAGTGCCCGTCTAATGAATGTAGTCTCAAACGCGCTTATCCTCTGCCTATGATGAGATGAATGCAATACCGCACAGCAACTCTAAAGGACAAGGCTCTGGAGCAATCTGCGGCGGGAGCGTTTGTTTTGAAAAAAGCAGAATAAGACCATTTACTCGTTGCGGCGTGACACTGCGATACAGCATGATCATGTTTCAGGGCAACGATACAGGAGACATGAATGAGCAACTTGCCGGCTAATCGCCGCCAGAATCCGGGTTCGCGGATGCTGCCGCTTTTATCAGCTGTTCTGGTGATGGTTGGGGTGTTCAATGCCCCTCTACAGGCAGCTGAGCTTCCCGCCTATGACAGTCTGCCCGACTGGAGTGGCACCTGGTCGCGGCGCGGCGGAACCGTTTTTGATCGCAACACCTGGACCCTGAATGGGATGCCGGCCAGTCCCACTGATCCGGGCGCAGCGGTCGACGATCCCAACACCCGTGCCAATCCGCCCTATACCCCGGAATATGAAGCCATCTACGCACAGCATCTGGCACTGCGCGACAAGGGACAGTTTCCCGATCCCCTGACTCGCTGCATAGCCCATGGCTTTCCGCGCATATTCAATGTGCTGGCGCCGGTGGAGTTCGTGGTGCGGCCCGAACAGGTATGGATACTGGCGGAACATACCCGCGCCACCATGCGTATCTTCACTGATGGGAGCGGCCATCCCCCCGCAGAGGAGCGCTGGCATAACCTGTTCGGCCATTCGGTAGGACACTGGGAAGGCGACACCTTGGTATTCACCACGGTTGCGCTCAAGGGCTGGCGCGACCATGACAGCGTGCTGGACCGGAGCGGCCTGGTCCTGAGTGATCAGGCAACCGCAACTACCACCATCCGCCGCGTGCAGGAGCCCGATAACAACGGTGCCATGGAGGACCTGTTGCTGGTGGAAATCACCATGGAAGATCCGTTGGCGCTCACCAAACCCTGGGTCGTGCAAAAGCGTTTCTACAAGGATGCACCAGGTACCCGTATCTTTGATTACGAATGCAATGAGAACAACCGGACGCTTATCGACGATGAGGGACGCAGTCTGTTCATCGATGCGGACGGCAATGCCATCAAATATTGACCAGGAAATTTGCAGGGACTGCCATCGGCAGCTGAGGTTCAAGCATGAAAAATATATCGAAGACATCCAAATGGTTGGCAGCAGCCCTGTTGGGGCTGGTCGCAACGCTGGCCCAGGGGCACCATTCCACTATCGGACAGATCAAGGAAGAGCAGATGGAGATCTCCGGAGTAGTGAAAGAATTCCAGTTCAAGAACCCGCATTCCTGGATACAGGTGCTCGTTACCGATGACAAGGGCGAGACCACCGAATGGAGTGTGGAGTGGGCTATTCCCAACATATTGATGCGTCAAGGCTACAACCCGTCAACATTCAAGCCGGGTGACGAAGTAAGGATGCGGCTGCGCCAGCATGTCAGCGGAGCTGCCATGGGTGAGTTCGACGGCGCCCTGAAAGCTGATGGCAAAATCATAGGCAAGTGGAGTGAATAGCAGGTTTTGATGATCGGTAATTCCCCCAATCCCGTCCTGGGGCTTTCATCGATCTACTCATGTCTCGTTCATGCGCGAAGCCCCGGCTGGCACTCTTGCATGGGGTAGGTTAGTGAACCAGTTTCCATTCATACACTCAAGCATGACAAGCTTGAAGTGTCCGTTGGTTGACTCTGCCAAAAATGTGATGAATGCAATACCGCGCAGTAACCTGGAACTTGAACCGGCAAGGTAATGCCCTATTGCTACAGAGGATGTGCTGGATAGTATTCCAAAAAAACTAAAACATTCGATGGAGGCAAGAATGAAAGGAAAATATTGTGTGCTGATGACTGCTTGTATTTCGCCTGAGGCAGGTATCGAAAAAAAGCCTGGAAATCGGCTTAAACGCTTTGATCCAGGTTTGCGCCTGAAGGACTATGCTTCTGGTTTGAGATTCTGGCTGGACTATCCAGATGACAGGATTGAATCCATCGTATTTGCGGATAACTCTGGCTTCGACCTTGCTGAATTGGAAAAGCTTGTGAATGTAGCCGGAACAAACAAGAAAGTTGAGTTTCTTTCGCTTCCAATTTGCCAATGGCCAGAGCATGTCCATTATGGGTATTGCGAGCTTCAGATCATGGATGAAGCTTTGGCAAAAAGCGTGTGTCTCAAGGAAGCGGATTATATCCTCAAAGCGACAGGGCGCTTGCGTTTTACAGGTGTAAAAGAACTCATGGATTGTTTGCCTGAAGATCTATTGTTTGCTGTTGATTGCTCCCGGCTTAAGCTTCCACTGCGTGCAGAAAGACGAGGGTTAATGACACAATTGATGCTCTTCAACAAAGAGTTTTACATAAGGCATTTGGAAGGAGTGAAAGTGAAGCTACAGCCTTGGGTATTGTCGCATATAGAAGATCTGCTTTTTTTCGAGTTGATAAAGCTTAAGGGCGTTAAAGGTGCTGTACTACGTTTTCCCGTTAATGTTGCGTGTATCGGTGTGTCTGCGACAACCAATATGAGCTACATGTCATTTCCAGTTCGAGCCAAAAGCCTGTTGAGGAGCATCATGCGCAGGTTGGCTCCCGGAATTTGGATTTGAAAATTTCCTGCTTTTGACTTTCCAGTAGTCATTTTGGTTTTTCTCACGTGAGCTTTTATCTGGGGACTGGAGAAGTAGGGTTTTCTGAACCACTTCACGATTTGGTATTTATATCTACGAATTGGCGAGTGGAAGGTGCCATTCGCGAGCCTCAGGGATGAAGGAGCCTGCAAAAGTGGGAAGGCATAATCAAAGAAGGCCAGAGGCCAGTAATGCAATACAGTAAAACAACGCCAACCAAAGGTTCGCTCTGGCGGGCGTTGTAAGATTCTGCTGGTCAGCTGCGAGCAGGTATTGCTTACGCAAACTGGATGGTACTGTCTGTGTTGCCTTACTCTGGCAGCAGGACAGTGTCGATTACGTGGATCACGCCGTTGTCAGCTTCAATGTCAGCGGTGACAACAGTTGCATCATTGACCTTGACGCCACTGGTTGCATCCACGTCCAGAGAGCCGCCTTGTACAGAAGTTACAGCGGTGGTTTTGCCCGTGATGTCACCTGACATGATCTTGCCAGGCACTACATGGTAAGTGAGGATGGCGGCGAGTTTTTCGCGATTCTCTGGCTTCAACAAATCATCCACCGTGCCGGCAGGCAGTTTGGCGAAAGCCTCGTCGGTCGGCGCGAACACTGTGAAGGGACCTTCACCTTTCAACGTGTCGACAAGGCCAGCGGCCTGCACAGCAGCAACCAGGGTATTGAACTGGCCGGCCGCTGCAGCGGTATCTACAATATCTGCTGCCGAGGCAGTCATTGCACCCAGGCTCAGGCCAGCAGCCAGGAAAACGGAAGACAAAATTTTACGATTAAAAGAAATCACGATGACACTCCTGAAACTTGAATTGGATTGAAACGAATCGGGCATATGTTGGTCTTGCCAAGTAAGTTACGGAGTGTTCCAGAGCTGCGGATCATGAGATTCAGCAAAATATAAATTGATCCTTTTAACGCCAGGCAGCGTATGCGGGGCCCGATGTGTGGCGGCCCACGCCCTAACGGGGCTTGTAGGTGCTGAAGTACGCAGGTGGCAAGCCGCCGTCCTGGGTGATCAGGCGGCTAGTGATGAACCAGCGCCCATCCACTTTCCTGAACTCGGTATCTTCGCGGCCCTGCTCAATCAATCGCGGTGCAAGATAGACACTGTCATTCATCACTTCTGTGTAGATCATGTGTGCCGTGGCAGTGTCTCCGTTCACGATGATACGGGGGTTGGTCATCAGCACATGCACCTTGCCCGGGACGTTCTCCTCCGGTGAGATCTCGCCGTAGTTGTCGTACAAGCCCTGTATCTGTTCCTTTCCTGCATACACCTTGCCATTGATGTCCAATACGGCATCGTCCGTGTACATCTGTGTCCAGTCATGTCCTTCATCAACTTCAAAACCGTAATAGTACGCGAGCAGCATGTCTTCGATCTGGATGCGGTCAAGCAGTGTTTCCTGGGTGGTGATTGGAGGTTGCGCCGCTGCCGGTAGCGGCATGCATATTGCCAATGACAAGCATGCGAGTGCGGCAATACGGAAGCCCGGTGTTGCCTGGAATAACCCTTGGTATTTTTTCATTTGTATTTTCCTTGGCATTGATCAATGTTGTTTTCGTGCAGCTCGATAGCTGCTCGAGTTTTAGAATACTCCGGGTTTTTATAAAAATTTCCGGTTGCGCATGAACTGGGACACAATCCATTTCTCACCCTGTAGCGGTGGTCGTCCCGCATGCAGGGTGCGGATATCCGCACGACCATCGGACCCTGCATTGACAAAGAAGATACCCTCTCCCCGCGTGCCCTTGTGGCTTATGCCAAGCCGGGGAAAATCCGTTTCACCACCCTGATATTCATCATTCAGATAAACCAGAAAGGTGATCACTCGTTGGCCAGCCTGCCTGATCTGTTCGTCATGATCGGGTACATTGGGATCGATGAAATCGTAATGCTCGGAAATCTGCTGGCCAGTTTCGTAGTGCAGTACAGTCGCTGCTTCCAGATGGGTAATAGGCAAGCCGGTACAGCCAGCCATCCGGGCCTGCATCAAGACATTAACCAGATCGGTTTCAATCAGATTGAAGAAGACCGAACTGTTCGTTCTTGTCTGATTAGCTGCCACCTGTCTGGAGACAGCATCGTAAACCAGTGCTCGCTGTCTGCGGTTAACAGATCTTGCAATAAGCCAGTCACAAACAGCAGCGGTAGTGAAGTCGGGATAGGAGCGGATAAGCGGACTGTTGCTGAGGTCAAGCCCTGCAGGAGGCGTAATCCAGCGTTCGACATCAACACTGCGCGAGAGCGCAAACCATCCTGCTGCATCGTTGCAAGCAGCTGCCGTGGCAGTGCTGCATTCAGCCAGAATCTGCAGCTGTTGCTGTGCCGGTACCCAGCCACGACTCGCAGCCAGAGCGAGACATTCCAGCGCTTCGCGCCAGCCGGGCTGCATATAAAGGCCTAGCGCATGGAGTACGCTTAAAATGGCTGGAGCTTCCGGACTGCCCTTGAACGCTGCCTCTTTCAGGAAATTGGCACCTTCGCGTGGCAGGTGCGGAGCGCGATCACCAATGAGGAGTCGCTTGCCCAGTCGTGCCAGCGCCTCTACCTGATTCTTGTGAACTGCACTTACCAGGACCTTTATGGCTTCCTGATGCCGACCAGCAAGGTCATGGGCTTCAGCCTGCAGTATTTCCTGACTCAAACTCATCAATCATCCTCTTTCAGCTTCCCGTCACTCGACTCGCAGACGGTTGCCTTGTGTTGAACCGGTCTTGCACCAAGATGCCGGGCTGAGATCTTGTTGGGGAAATATGCAGCGCCGGAACAGGTACTTTGCAAAATTAGCATAGGTTTGAGTTTACATTGAAATTTCGATATGCAAATCTTCCTTCGATTCCTTTTAAAGAAGAAATCAATAATACAAAAATAAAAAATAGTTCAATTCAGAGGAGACAAAAATGTTCAAAAACAATGGAAATAGAAAGAGAGGCTTGCTTGCGACGTCGATCGCAGCAGCTCTCGCATCAGGGTGGTCAGCCCAAAGTATTGCCCAGGAGGCTCCAGCGGAGCTTGAAGAAGTAACTATCACAGGGTCTCGTATCGTACGCAGGGACTTTGATGCCAATAGCCCGATTCAGACCGTTGGTTCTGAGATGCTTTCCGAAACCAGTGCCATTGCCATTGAAACAACCCTCAACAAATTGCCGCAGTTCGTACCTGCTGCTACCCAGTTTACCAATATTGCAGATGGTGAATTGATCAACACCGGCTCCACCCTCACTGCGGGTGCTGCCACCCTGAGCTTGCGTGGCCTTGCTCCCAATCGCAACCTTGTTCTTATTGATGGTCGTCGAGCGACGCCTGTAAATGCCACGATGGCTGTTGACATCAACTCGATTCCTGCTTCAGCCATTCAGCGCGTTGAAGTAATCACCGGTGGTGCTTCATCAGTATATGGTGCAGACGCGGTGGCAGGGGTTGTGAACTTCATCCTGAAAAAAGATTTTGAAGGTGCCACGATCAATGCCCAGTATGGTGCAATGCAGAATGGCGAGGCAGGCGAGGCCTCCCTCTCTGGTCTCTTCGGCGCCAACTTTGGCGATGGCCGTGGCAACGTGATGATGGGTTTCGAGTACGCAGATCGTAACTCTGTGGACCGCAAATACACCGACTTTTACATGGATGGCCTGCGTGATCCGACCGTGCCTGGCACGCAGTCCTTTACGTCTGCAGACTATTACTCGATCCAGGCAAACAACCGCCCGAGCGGCGCTGCAATTGATGCCATCTTCAACAAGGCTCCTCCTGGCGTGGTGCTGCGCAACTCCTCTACGGGTGTGGTGCAAGGAAACGTGCGCTGGAATGAAGACGTCGGCAAGAACACCCTTTTCACCGGCGCTGCCGGCTTTGGCAACTCTTCACCACAGGGCCCGGGTTCCACGGCGGGAATGTATCGCTATGAAGGTCCGTTGGAGTATGACGGTCTCCCCTATCGCAAGATCGATGCCCAGGGAGAGCTGGAAGAAAATATCATCGGGCACAAGGCTACGGTGCCGCTTGAACGCACATCAATGTTCGCCCGAGCCAATTTTGAGCTCACCGATGACGTGAGTGTCTTCGTACAGACCACCAACGTCGAATCCAACTTGCGTCAGTTGTGGCAGTGGTCACCAGCGGTAGGCGGCTGGCATGCACCCATCCCTCACGGCAGCGGGATTTATGCTGGCTCCCTCGAAGCTGATGGAAAAACAACTCGCTCCTCATTCATCCCTGGTGGCGTCCATGGGTTGAACTGCGCACCGATCGGCGGTTGTACCAACTCACAGACTTTCCCCACTCCGCCCGAGCTGCAATCACTGCTTGATTCACGCGTGGATCCGAACGCACCCTGGCAGATGAACCACTTCTTCGACTATGCGCTGTACGACAAGGGTGCACCACGACTGATCGACACTGAGAGCAACACCTGGCAGTTACAAATGGGGCTTGAAGGTGACCTTGATGCAATCGATGGCACCTGGGATATCGTTGGAGCGTCCGGTCGTTCCACCACCGTGCTGAATCTGCAAGGTTATGCCGGTTTGGAACGTTACCGTGGCGTAGTCACCTCACCCAACTACGGCAAAGGCTTTTTCCGCCAGGGCAACCTGACCGGTGCTGGCTTCAGCGGCGGTATTGCCCAGTGTACCAGCGGTCTGCCTATCTTCCGCCCCCACAGTGATGTAACCGAAGATTGTCTTGATGCGTTCATGGTAGATCTGCAGAACAACTCGCAGATGCGCCAGGATTACGTGGAAGCCAACATTCAGGGTCATCTGATCGATCTGCCCGCCGGTGAAGCCCGTTTTGCTGCCGGTTACCAGTGGCGTCGCAACAATTATTTCTACAAGTTCGATACGCTCACCACACAAAACTCCTACCTCGACCTCAGCCTCGGGACCTTCCCGGCCGATAACACCGAAGGCAGTACTGCCGTGGATGAAATCTACGGCGAATTGTTTGTGCCAATCCTCAGCGGCATAACCGGCATCGAACACCTTAACCTTGAACTCGGATATCGCTACTCTGACTACGAGCTGCAGGGAGGCATCGATACCTACAAGGCCCTGATCGATTGGGGCATCAACGATCAACTGCGTTTCCGAGGCGGCTATCAGCTGGCTACACGTGCTCCCAACATTGCAGAAATGTTCCAGGCGCGCAGCCAGACCTGGGGTGTCAACGTTGGCGATCCCTGTGGCCTGAACTCAGTACTGCCAATCAGCGCCAATCCCAAGACCAATCCGGATGCAGCAAGGACCAGAGGTATCTGTGAGGCGTTGATGGGACTGGAGGGTGCGGAAAATTTCTACGACCCCGCCAACATCCAGCCAAGTGGCTCATCTGCAACCTGGTTCGTCAATGCTGTGGGTAACCCGAATGTACAGCCTGAAGAAGCTACAACGCTGACAGCCGGATTCGTCTACCAGCCTGAGACAGGTAATGAAGTAGTCGATGGCTTCTCTGCAACCGTTGACTGGTTCTCAATCAAGATTGAAGACATGATTGCCGTTGAAGGTGGCATCACTGTTTACCTGGAATGTCTGGACAAGAACACCAACCCATCCGGCAGCATCGCGCATCCTGCCTGCGCGAGGATCACTCGCAATCCGACCGCAGGTGGCCTGCAGGCTGTGGACGTGTCCTACAACAATACTGGCTTCACTGAAATCAACGGTGTGGATCTGGGCCTGAACTGGAATGGTGAAATGTCCACACTGGGCTTCGCTAACATCCCGGGGTCCGTCGGTTTCAGCACAATGGTGAGCTTCACTCCCAAGTTCCAAACCCAGGCTTCACCGAATTCTCCGGTGTATGAATGGAAAGGATCACTGGGACCAGGACCGGAAACCTCCCTTAATCAGGGCAGCTATGAATACCGGGCCTTCACCAATTTCAGTTATTCGCTGGACAGCTGGAATTTCAGCATGAGATGGCGCTTCCTGCCGGAAGCCGATGCACCACAGGCAGTGATTGCCGGAGCCAATGGCAGCCCGTTCGTAGGCGCGGATGAGTCATACAACATATTTGACTTCTCCGCTGGTTGGGTAATGAACGACACCTTGGTATTCCGCTTTGGTCTCGACAATGTGTTCGACACCGACGCGGTAATTACTGGTGAGCAAACCAACTTTGCCGGCAACAGGCCAACATCAGGAGCTGGCACCACCCTGCCTGGTTTCTATGACACGCTGGGACGTCGCTGGTATGTAGGCATGACTGCAAACTTCTAGAGTACAGCCGTCAGATCCTGCAAGAGAAAATAAAAACGGAGACAAGAAGTCTCCGTTTTTTTTTGCAATTCTTGCCGGGCTTGTATCTGCTATTCGATTCTGTCGACCTGGATGAAACCGGTATCAGCCCCACCAACTCGGGCCATGCGGAACGAACCTCCCAGCGGAGATGGATAGATCCTGACTTCCATGCCCTTGCGCAGACGCATGCGCTGACTGTTGGTCTGGTACCAGACTTGTCCGCTTTCCAGCATGACCAGCCAGCGGCCCGGCTCTCTCTCCCGCAGGTCTGTGATACGGTCATGCAATTCTTCCGCACCATCCGCACCAGTTGCGACCCTGGCTCCGCCAGTATCTGGTGCAACTCCGAAATTTTCGACCGTAGTAGCAGTCGGG
>JBIIWM010000258.1:0-3866 GCA_044338875.1 Pseudohongiellaceae bacterium
TGATGATACCGGCTACGACGTAACCGACAAGTTGCAGCAGTTTGCCGAACAGCGCATTCCGCATTTGCATGACTTGAGCGGCTACATCTTTATCAAGAATTCTCCCAGCTGCGGCCTGTTCCGCGTCAAGGTGTACCAGGACAACGGCTATCCGCATCAACAGCCGGGCAGGGGGGTGTTTGCCGCTGCGCTGACGCAGGCGATGCCCTTGCTGCCAGTCGAGGAAGATGGGCGCTTGCAAGACCCGGTGCTGCGTGAGAATTTCATCACGCGCGTGTTCGCGTGGCACAACTGGCATGAACTGCTTAAACAGGGACTTACGCCAGCAGCTCTGATCAACTTTCATTCGCGCTACAAATATACCGTAATGGCTCATAGCCCGCAGGAATACCAGGCACTCGGCCGCATGCTGGCTGATGCCGGCAAACATGATCCGCAGATTTTGGGCGCTGAGTACTTCACGCGACTTATGCAAAGCTTGCAGCAATTGGCTACTCGCAAAACCCACACCAACGTGCTGATGCATTTGCAGGGTTACCTGAAGCAGAAGCTGGAAGCGAAGGAAAAGGAACACATGACGGCAGTGATCGACCAGTACCGCAAGGGAATCTTGCCATTAGTGGTCCCGGTTACCTTGCTCAGGCATCATTTTCACCAGCACCATGATCCCTACATCGAACGTCAGTCCTATCTGCAGCCCTATCCCGACGAATTGCGCTTGAGAAACCTGCTGTGACCCGAGTCCTCCATTGGTTCCGCAGCGATCTGCGGCTAGACGACAATACTGCCCTGCATGCGGCCTCCAGCGCGGGGCAGGTGATTGGTTTGTACATCGCGACCCCGGCGCAGTGGCGTGCCCACGCTGACGCTCCCATCAAACTGGATTACTGGCGTCGCAATTTGCAGTTGCTTGAACAGGAACTCGCACAGCGTGGCATTCCGCTGTTGTGCGCTGAAGTACCTGGTTACAAGGATATCCCGGGCTTGCTGGAACAGCTGCTGCCGGCGTTGAACGTCACGGCGCTGCACTGCAACCGCGAATATCCCGTCAATGAGCGGGAACGCGATCAGCAGGTGGAGCATGTATGCAAGCAACTCGGCGTAAGTTGGCAACTCCACAACGACCAGACCCTGGTGGCGCCTGAGACTGTGCTCAACAAGAGCGGCCAGCCCTTCAAGGTCTTTACCCCGTATGCCAAAACCGTACGGGAGAGGCTGGCGCTTGTTACGCCCCCGGTGCTGCCCGCAGCCACCCGGCAGCCAGTGCCGTCCGTGCCAGCGTTGTCGTTGTGCTGCAGCTTGAGTGAACTCAGCTGGCCTGCAGCAGTCCCTGAATGGGAAACGCTGTGGCCGGCGGGAGCTGCCCGTGCCCACAAACAACTGGAGGGCTTTGCAGCAGCGACAATCGGTGCGTACAAGGAACAACGCGATATCCCGGCAGTCGCCGGCACCAGTCAACTCTCACCGCAACTCGCCGCTGGCGTGCTGTCCATACGCCAGTGCTGGCACGCAACGCTGCGCACCGCCGGCAATGCAGGGGTGTTTACCTGGCAAAATGAATTGCTGTGGCGCGACTTCTACAAACAAGTGATGTGGCATTTCCCGCACGTCTGCAAAAAATATCAATGGCGCACGGATCTTGGCCACATCCCCTGGCGCCATGACGAGGCAGACTTTGCGCGCTGGTGTGAAGGCCGTACTGGCATTCCCATCGTGGATGCCGCGATGCGCCAGTTGTTGCACACCGGCTGGATGCACAATCGCTTGCGCATGATTACAGCGATGTTTTTGAGCAAGCAGTTACTGATCGACTGGCGCTGGGGCGAGCACTGGTTCATGCAGCAGCTGATCGACGGCGATTTTTCTGCCAACAATGGTGGCTGGCAGTGGAGCGCTTCTACCGGTACCGATGCGGCTCCCTATTTCCGTATCTTCAATCCGGTGACGCAGTCGCAGCGCTTTGATCCGGACGGCACTTTTATCCGGCGCTGGGTGCCTGAGCTGGCGGAGCTGGACAACAAGAGCATTCATGATCCGGGCCTGTGGAAACCTGCGGACTATCCGGCTCCGCTGGTCGATCTCGCGTTTGGGCGCGAACGCGCGTTGAGCGCCTTCAAGCTGCCTGGCTGAAGCCGGGTTCCCGACCCAGCCCAGGCGTGTGGGCGTGCTTCCCGGCAGGAATCAAAGATTGCGGTCGGGATATCTGGTCTCGCAACTCAGACTGTGACACTTGCCCCTACATAGCTTATCTTTGGCAGCACCAAGAACAAATACCAGGTAGCCCAGCTGCCAACTGCCACAGGGGAATCCCATGCGTATCCGTGTCCACAGCGGTGTAGTCCGCCAACTCTGTCTGGGTGTTACTGCCATCGTGGCACTGGCATGCCAGGCACAACCCGCCCCATTCACGCCAGAGGCACTCACGCAGCTGCCGGCTGACAGCTGGGCCACCAACGGCGGCAACCTGTATAACCAGCGTTATTCGCCGCTCACCCAAATCACCCGCGCGAACGTGGGTGGCATGAAAGCGGAATGGGAAATGCATTTGGGCTCCGGTTCCGGACCGCGCAATTCCGGCGAGGCGCAGCCTCTCGTGGTGGATGGCGTGGCGTACATCGCGACTGGCGACAACGATGTGTTTGCGCTTGATATCGAGACCGGTAATTTCCTGTGGGCCTATTACGCCAATCTCAATCCGGATATTTCCACGGTGTGCTGCGGCTGGACCAGTCGTGGCGTCGCCCTCAACGAGGACACGGTGTTCGTCACGCAACTCGACGGCAAGGTGGTAGCGCTGAATCGCGCGGACGGCAGCAAGCGCTGGGAAATCCAGGGGGAACGTTGGGAGGAAGGTTTCAGCATTACATCGGCGCCGCTGTATTACGACGGCCTGGTCATAACCGGTTTTTCCGGCGGGGAGAAAGGTGTGCGCGGGCGCGTCAAAGCCTACGATGCGAAGGATGGTGCACTGCGCTGGACCTTCTACACGATTCCGGGTCCGGGCGAAGCCGGGCATGAAACCTGGACCGCTGACAACGAACTCTGGCAGCACGGTGGCGCTACCGTGTGGCAAACCCCGGCAGTCGATGCTGAATTGGGTCTTTTGTATTTCTCCACCGGCAACGCGGGTCCTGACTACAACGGGGCAGTGCGTCCAGGTGACAACTTGTTCACCGTTTCGATCCTGGCGCTCGACGTGAAGACGGGTGAGTACCGCTGGCACTACCAGATGGTGCATCACGACATCTGGGACTATGACGCCTCCAATCCGGTGATCCTGTTCGACCTTGATTACAACGGTGTGCCCCGCAAGGGCCTGGCGCAGGCGGGCAAGACTGGCTGGGTTTACATCCTGGATCGCGTCACTGGTGAACCGCTGGTTGGCATCGAAGAAAAAGCGGTGCCGCAGCGCCCCGAAAATGCCACTGCTGCCACGCAGCCTTATCCGGTTGGCGATCCCTTCGTGCCGCATGAAATCAAGATGGCACCGGAAGGCTATGACATGGTGAACCAGGGTCGCATCTTCACGCCGTACTGGACCGATCCTGTGGTCGTCGCGCCGGGACTGGCTGGCGGCGCCAACTGGCCGCCCAGTGCTGTCGATCCGCGCAGCGGCATCATGTACATCTGTGCCAACGACCGGCCGTTTGCCTACAAGGCGGAGGAGATTGGCACCGAACGTCCGGCACCGGGTTCGAATTACACCGGTGGCGGCTTCCTCGGCTACCCGCTGTGGAACATGGGTGTGTTCGCAGCGATGGATTTGCGTACCAACAAGGTGGTGTGGCAGCGCCACTGGAAAGAGCCCTGCAACAGCGGGGTGACTGCCACTGCCGGTGGCCTCTTGTTCGTGGGGCGCAACGATG
>JBIIWM010000259.1:0-3856 GCA_044338875.1 Pseudohongiellaceae bacterium
TGCCATGGTCAGCATCAATCAGGCAGCAGCCCAGGGCTTCCAGCTGCCCAATATGCAGGTGAAGAGCACCGCTTTTGAAGACGGCGCCGTGATCCCGCTCAAATTCACTTCCCATGGTGAAAACGTACAGCCTGACTTCACCATTACTGGTGCACCTGAAGGTACCGTCAGCTATGCGATCATCATGCACGACATCGAAGTCGCGCTGGCACCGAACACCGGCGACGTGACCCATTGGGTAGCCTTCAATATTCCTTCACCAAACATTGCCGAAGGCAGCCTGCCAGAAGGTAGCGTGCAAGGTGCCAACATCACTGGCCAGCCTGGCTACATGGGTTCCGGCGCACCACTGCGTGACCGTTTCCATCATTACGTTTGGGAATTCTATGCATTGAACGCCAATCTGGATCTGCCAGCCGGTGCAAGCCGTGCCGATGTTGAAGCCGCCATGCAGGGCAAGGTTGTCGCCAAAGCCGCCTATGTTGGCCGTTACGCGAATGCCCGTCCCGAGTAAGCGCAAGCTGCCTGTTGCGTGCACCAAAAAAACACTGGCGTGAAGCCAGGTAGCAGAATCAAAAATGGGCGGTCGGTGGATCGCCTTTTTTTTCGGGGGAAAGTTTATGCACAAGAAAATCCTGTTGTTGGCCGTTGCTGTGTTGAGCTCCGGCACAGTGTTGGCACATCACAGCTTTGCACCGCATTTCGACGCGTCCAAGCCGGTGGTGATCGTGGGCGAGATCACCAAATACGAACAACGCAACCCGCATGCCTATGTGCATGTGCGCGCTGAAAATGCCGATGGCCGCAGCGAAGAGTGGCGCTGCGAGAGTCATGGTGTCACCCAGCTAAGCCGCAATGGCATTACTCCCGATATGCTGGCAGTTGGCAACATGATCCGGATATCAGGTTCCCAGCACAGGCGCGATCCCCTGATGTGCTTCTTCGATACGGTGCAACTGCCCGATGGCCGCCAGCTCAGTGTGAACGGACCGCGTGCGTCCGAAGCCCCCGCGCCAGCGCAGGTTGCACAGCGCAGCAACATGTTTGGAACCTGGTTGCTGGCACCGGCAGCGCGTCCTACCAGCGGGCCGCAATTCATGATGGATTTTCTCTCGGACGCAGGCAAGGCTGCAGTCGCGCAATACAATCCCTTTACAGATGATCCAACCTACCGCTGCGAACCAGTCGCCATACGACGCGGATGGCTTGCACCCGGTACCCCGATGGCACTGCGGCAGGACGGTGACAATATCATCATTCAACATGAGTGGATGGATATCGAACGCGTGGTACACATGAACGAAGCCGAAACTCCGGCAACCATTGCGGAGAGCATGCTGGGATATTCACGTGGCCACTGGGAAGGTGAGACCCTGGTCGTGGAAACAGACCGTTACACCCAGGGTGTGCTGAACCAGTTCGTGGAAGTGCAGGGTGAGCCAATGCGTGGTTTGTTGCATTCCAACCAGTTGCGTACGGTTGAGCGGATCACTTTCGATGCACCCTCCAACCGCATCAAGCTCGTGATCGAACATGAGGATCCGGTGTTTTTTACCCGTGAATTTCCGCTGAGTGAAGCCGAGTACGTCGCTTCCGATCTGGAGATCAAGCCCTTTGGTTGTGAGCCTGAGCAACTGAAATGAAGTTTCCTGGCCTCACTCACACAGAGTCGCGATGATGCCAACCCAACTGCTGCTTGCGCCAGAATTGCTGCTGTTTCTTGCCTGTATTGCGCTGTTCACCGGTTTCATCAAGGCGGGGTTGCCGTCGCTCGGTGCCTTGTTGTCCGCAACGGTGGCGCTGGTTTTTCCAGCGCGTGAGGCATTGGGCATTACGCTGCTGTTTCTGCTGATCGGCGATACCGCTGCTGTTGCGATGTACTGGCGTCTTGCGCACTGGCAGGAGCTGCGCAAGATGTTGTTGCCGGTCTTGCTGGGAATCGTTGTGGGTGGTGTGCTCCTTGCGCTGTTGGACAACCGCAGTCTTGGCCTGACCATTGGTGCGGTGGTGCTGTTGCTGGTAGCGCTGGAACCCCTGCGTCCACGGCTGACTGCATTGGCGCTGGCGCATCCGAGAGCGGCACGTTCGCTGTCGGGTTCACTTGCCGGCATGGCCACTACGATCGGCAATGCAGCCGGATCCATTCTTGCGATTTACTTTCTGGTGCTCAAGCTCGACAAACGTGCCTTCATCGGCACCGGCAGTATTTTTTTCCTGTTTGTTAATGTCGCCAAGCTGCCGATCTTCATCGGGCAGGGCATGTTCCACGCGGAGAATTTTTTGTCGATTGCCTTGATGGCACCGCTGGTATATGCGGGTGCCATTTTTGGTCGGCGCTTTCTTGAATGGATTCCCCAGCTCTGGTTCAACCGTGCGGTGCTGTTTTTTACTGCGGTGGCAGGGCTGTGGTTATTGCTTGGTGCCTGAACTTGTCACGTTGGTTGCCGGGCGTGCAGGCTCAAGTTGGCGGTGTGATGTCCATTGTTGTTCCATTCATTATTGCTTCATCCATTGTTTTCCCGTCCAGTATTTTCCCATCAAGGGTTTCGCGGATTTTGCGTGAGAGTTCTACACCCCTTAAGGTTTCTGGATCAGGGAGTTGCGCCAATCCTCGCGTGTCACTTTGTTTTCCACCTTGGCATAACCAGTGGTGAACAATACTTTGAGCCCGGGACGGTATTGCAGCGCGGCCTCTGCCAGTTCATAGCCATTGAGGGCGCCGGGCATCACGATGTCGGTAAACAGCAAGTCGATATGTTCAGGACTCTTTATTACCTTCAGTGCTGCGTCTCCGTTGTTGCTGCACAATACCCGATAACCAAGATTTTCGAGATTGGTACGGGTTATTTTCAGGATGTCGACTTCGTCATCTACAAGCAGAATTGTTTCATTGCTCAGGGCCTGCACTTTCACCTGCGCCCTCAACTGTTCGGCTTCATGGATTTTGTTGTTGTCCTGCTGTGATTTTGGCAGGTAGATCGAAAAACGTGCGCCGTTGCCAGGGCTGGATTCGACAAAAATCAGTCCTTTGGAACGTTTGACGAAACCATAAACCATCGCCAGTCCAAGTCCGGAACCCTTGTCGCTGGGCTTGGTACTGAAATATGGATCAAAAATCTTTTCGATCACCTCAACCGGCATGCCGATGCCAGTGTCTTCCACCAGGATTTCCACATACTGGCCTGGCGGGATTATTCCCTTGCTGCGGAATTCCATGTGCGTGGCTGCGTAATTGCGCGTAGCGAAACGCAGCTTGCCTCCCTTGGGCATCGCATCGCTGGCATTGATTACGAGATTGATGATGGAATCCTCAAAATCGCCCGGATCCGCTTCCACCTGCCAAAGGTTTTCGCCCAGCTTCATGTCTACACTGACCAGAGCAGTGAGAGATTTGCTGATGAGCACCTCAAGACTCTTGATCACCTTGTTAAGTTCAAGGGTTTTGCCCAGAACCGGTGTCTGGTGGGAAAAGTTCAGCAAGCGCCGTGTCAGCACCGAACCACGTATTGCAGCGTTCTTGGCATTGTCGAGTTGGTAGTGAATGGCATCCTTGAAGGGCAGTGTCATCTCAATAAGTTCAAGGTTGCCTATGATGATGCCCAGAAGGTTGTTGAAATCGTGCGCAATGCCACCGGTTAACTGGCCTATGGCTTCCATTTTTTGGGCGCGCCGCAGGGTTTCCTCGGTACGTTTCAGTTCGGTAATGTCGGTACGCACCGACATGAATTCTTCAATTCGGCCATTTTCATCAAGAATGGGAACAATGGTGGTGTAGACCCAGTAGAGGTTGCCCGCTTTGTTCCTGTTGCAGATTTCTCCTTGCCAGACCTGTCCTGAAAGGATGGTCTCCCACATT
>JBIIWM010000260.1:0-3853 GCA_044338875.1 Pseudohongiellaceae bacterium
CCACCATCTTGCTGGCTTTCATGCGCAGCTGGGCGTTGTTGATGCACATCTCGGCGAGCTGCTCGGCTTCCGCCGTATGCTGGTTGAGCCAGAGACTGAAGGCATCCTTGACGACACCGCTGACAAACGCGGCACTCTGGCGCGATGACAGTTTTTCCTTGGTCTGCCCGGAGAACTGCGGATCCAGCATTTTTGCCGACAGGACATACGCACAGCGATCCCAGATATCTTCGGCGGACAACTTGATGCCGCGCGGCACCAGGTTGCGGAATTCGCAGAATTCCCGAATCGCTTCGATCAAGCCGGTACGGAATCCGTTGACATGGGTGCCACCCTGGATCGTGGGGATCAGGTTCACGTAACTTTCCGTGACCAGCTCGCCGCCCTCGGGCAACCACAGCACCGCCCAGTCCACCGCTTCATCGTTGCCATGCAGCGAGCCGGTGAACGGTTCGGCCGGCAGCGTGGCGTGGTCGAGAATCGTCTGCTTCAGGTAATCCGCCAAACCGTCTTCGTAATACCACTCGTTGCTGCGGGACTTTTCGCCAGTTGCAGTATTGTCGGTGAACTTCACGCGCAGGCCGGGACACAGCACCGCCTTCGCACGCAGCACATGGATCAGGCGGCTGATGGAGACATTGGGGGAATCGAAATATTTGGTATCCGGCGTAAAGCGCACCATCGTGCCGGTATTGCGCTGCCCCACCTTGTCGATGACTTCAAGCTCGGAGACCTTGTCGCCGTTCGCAAACTTCATGCTGTACAGGTTGCCGTTGCGCTTGACCTGTACTTCGAGCTGCTTCGACAGCGCATTCACCACCGACACTCCCACGCCATGCAAGCCGCCGGAGAAGCGATAGTTGTCGTTGGAAAATTTGCCACCGGCGTGCAGGCGCGTCAGGATCAATTCAACCCCGCTGACTTTTTCTTCGGGATGAATGTCGACCGGCATGCCCCTGCCATCATCCGACACCTCGATGCTGCCATCCTTGTTCACGACGACCTCGATAACCCGGGCATGACCCGCCAGTGCTTCATCGACACTGTTGTCGAGCACTTCCTGCACCAGGTGGTTGGGGCGCGTAGTGTCGGTGTACATGCCGGGACGCCGGCGTACCGGATCCAGGCCACTCAGTACTTCAATCGATCCGGCGTTATATTCTTTACTCATGTGAACTCATTTCATTCCAGGCCGGCGAAACTGCTGATGACTGGCAGCATGGCCGCAAAATTTTCAAAACTGTGATTACCGCCTTCCTGCACGATCTGCCGACAGCCGGCATAAAAGGCCGTCGCATGCCGATAGTCGAGCACCTCATCGCCCGTTTGTACCAGCAGCAGGTATTGCTCCGGCTTGCGGATACTGCGTACCGTCAGACGCCGCAGGACCTCGGCGTGCTCCCGGGTGAACTCGTATTCCTCACCCGTATGGAAATTCTTCTGCCTGCCGATGAACCTGTCATCCAGATGATCGCCGGGAGCTACGGCAGGATTGATCAGCGCCGCCTTCACCCCATGGCGCTCTGCCAGACAGGTCGCATAGAAACCGCCAAGGGAACTGCCGACCACCAGCACCGGCGCAGTCTGCGGGTTCTGCATCAGCACATTCAGCTGGTTCATCGCCTGCTCAGGATCGTGGGACAGGGCTGGCGCCAGTACCTCCGCCAGCGAGTTGGAGCGGCAGTATTCCTTGAACTGACGCGCTTTGAGAGAGTCGGGAGAACTGTTGAAACCGTGTAAATACAGGACTGCCGGGCGTTTTACACTCATGTTGTCGGGGTGCCGGAATTTGCGGCAAGGTTAATAGCCGATACCTGAAAAATCAACATCATAACTTTTCCCTGTTACACGCGTGATCCCGGTATGGAACGTGCCATCCGGATGAAGATCGAGCCAGCGATAGCCCGGGTTGAGAGCATCGAGGGCAAAGTCCTCGCTTGTGGGGTGAAACTGCACACAGGTCGATGGCGAACCAAGGTAGCGCACACCGTTGCGTTCGATATTGAGCTCATGATGAATGTGGCCAAACAACACCGCCCGGATTCTCGGATCGGCATCCAGCACGGCGAACAATTCATCCGGATTTTTCAGCGCATGCACTTGCAGCCACGCTGCTGCCACCGGCACCGGATTATGATGCAGGCAGACCAGCACATGCGCTTCCCTGGCCTCGGCCAGGGCATTGCGCAAGAACCGCAGTTCTGTCTCGGCCAAGCGCCCATAAACGTGGCCGGACACACTGCTGTTGAGCAGGATGATACGCCAGCCATTCACCTCGATACTGGACTGAAAGCAGGGATTCCCCACACCGACAGCGTCCTGCATCTGCTGCTTCTCATCGTGGTTGCCGGGAATCCAGTACTGGGGAATTCCCAGAGTGCTCAGCGACAGTTCGAGCCGCTGGTAGCTGGCAGGGCTGTTGTCCTGGCTGGCATCGCCGGTGAAAAGCACCAGTGCAGGCGCCTTTTTGTGAGCGTTATCGTTGTTGTTGCTGGCCATTTCGCCGGCTGTGATCAACGTCAGTACGTCCTGCAAGCTTTCTTCGCAGTTCATGCCGACCAGTTGCCCGCTGATATCGCTGAATAAATGCGTGTCAGTGACCTGGAGGATTCGGGTGCCGCTTGTGGTGGTCTTGTTATTCATGGGAATGCTTGCCTGCAGCTCATTGCAGCCTGTCCTCTACACTGACGAAATCAGTTGTTCTGCATCGGGATCTTGCTCGGAGAGCCGGCGCCGGCCCAGGCCATGCTGCATGCACAGGGTCAGCCATTCGGCCAGGAAGATGTTTACCTGCTGCTTTTCATCGGGCGTAAACTCCGGCCCATTTCCCGGATGCGAACGCAAATGAAAGGAGCCCTGCTCCTGGTAACTCACCACTTCGGCGGTATTGGCATCATGGTAAAGCCTGACCCGAATGACAGGCGGGCGGTAAAACAGGGTTGAAACTCCCTGCAAATGGAGCTGGATACTGACACTGCTGGTATAACGTTGGCACTCTTCGACATGCATGACCACCAAATGGCCGCTGTCGATCGTGTCGGGACCAGGAGCCGCCAGCGAGATCTCGCGCGTCGTGTGCAAGGCAAAATCGGGTAGCAGTTTCAGCAGCCTGATGTAGTTGGCATCACAGACGGCCATATTGCCGCTAAGATCAATGGGATAACGCCTTTGCATAGGTGTACTGCTTCTGTGCATGAAGTCATGCGGCTCTGGGCCTAATGAGGCGGACTATAGCGATAACGGCTGGCCAGCGCTATTTCTTGCGCAGGAATTCTTCGCGCACCCATTCGAGATTCAACTGCAGCCACTGCAGCGCGATGATGCTCATGCCATTGTTGATGCGCCCCGCTTGCATCGCAGCAAGGGCCGCGGTGCGCGTCATGATGAAACTACGGATGTTTTCAGCCTCCGAGTCCACCCCGAAAATGCCAACCTCATGGCTGGCATCGAACGCGGCACAGAACACGCTGAGCTTTTCGCTACTGCCGCCGGGACTATTGTAGTACTCCGTGATGGGAAGCACTCGTGTCAGGTGCAAGCCGGCTTCCTCTTCCGCCTCCCTGATAGCTACTTCTGAGGGAGTTTCCTCCTTGTCTACCAGTCCGGCGATAAGCTCCAGTGCCCACGGTCCGTTTTGCCTGTCGTCGAGGCAGCCCACCCTGAACTGCTCAACCATGAGCACCTTGTCCTGGATCGGGTCGTAGGGCAGCACGCCCACCCCCTGTTCGCGCTTCAACACCTCCCTATAGAAGGGTGCACTCCAGCCGCCCTGATACAGCCGGCATTTGAGCTGCAGTCGCTCCACCCGCAAATGCCCCTGATGGCACACGACGGTATCCAGTATCTCCACATC
>JBIIWM010000261.1:0-3840 GCA_044338875.1 Pseudohongiellaceae bacterium
TGGAAAATGCCAAGTCATTAACCTTCACCAGTCTGTTCGCCGTCGTGCCCCTGCTAACGCTGATTGTGGCCATCCTGTCGGCCTTTCCGTCGTTCCAGGTCTTCGGGGCCCAGGTGCAGGACATGATTTACGAGCGCCTGCTCCCCAGCACCAGCAATGAGTTGAAAGGCTATCTCACCGACTTTTCCGGACAGGCACGCAATTTGACCTGGGCCGGTGCCATCATGCTGTTTGCCACTGCCTACGTGATGCTGGTCAGCATTGAGACCAATTTCAACCGGATTTGGGGTGTTAGTGAACAGCGCAAGGGGACCGCCAGTTTCCTGCTGTACTGGAGCGTACTGAGTCTGGGTCCGTTGCTGTTAGGGGTAGGGTTCGCGATCAGTTCCTATATTGCCTCGCTTACCTTGTTTGACGCGATTACCGATTATTCAGCAGTGTTGGGGGGGCGCAGTTTGGTACTGGGCTTGTTCCCCCTGGTGCTGACGACGATAGCCTTTACTTTGTTGTATGTCGCGGTTCCCAATTGTGGCGTTAACCTGCGCCATGGTTTTTACGGAGCGCTCGCGGTAACGCTCACCTTTGTACTGGTGAAATGGATTTTTTCCAGGTTCATCGCCACCGCAAGTTATGCGTTGATCTATGGCACCTTTGCCGCCATCCCGATCTTCCTGTTATGGATTTATGTGTGCTGGGTAGTAATCCTGTTTGGCGCCAACCTGGTGCGCTCGATTCCCTTGTACGGATCGACAGCAGTGGTTGAAGAGGTGCATCCCACGCTGTTGTTGCTGGCCTTGTTGCATCGTTTCTGGGAGAAGCAACAATCCGGAGAGGTCTTGCGGGTCGGTGACTTACTGGCCGAGAAATGGCCATTTCGCGTGGTTACAGCAGATGATCTGCTGAGCTTCCTGGAAGCACAGCACATCATCCACAGCTTCGGCGAGGACGAATACATGCTGGCGCGTGACCTGGAGGCCTTGAGCATCTGGGATTTGCTGCAAAACTCGCCGTGGCCACTGCCGGCAGCAGAAGTGCTGGATCGCCCCGTGCCCGCCTTCCTGCAGCAGAACCTGCCCGAATTGCCTGAATTGATCAGAAGATTCAGGCAGATACAGAACCTGATGGCCCGGGAGTTCAGTGTTTCATTGGGTGCTTACTTCCGTGAGCAGACCATGAAATCAGTCAAACCCCGTGCCTTCAGTGGAATCCTGAATCCTCAGAGCTTCAAAAGCTTCTTCAAGTAAGGCACGACCTGATCCAGCGGGATCTGCTCGGCATCGGTGTTCTTGCGGTGCTTGTATTCGATGCTGTTGCTTTCCAGTCCGCGGTCGGATACCAGCAAACGATGCGGAATGCCGATCAGTTCCATATCGGCGAATTTCACGCCTGGGCTGGTTTTCTTGTCGCGATCATCCATCAGTACTTCGATGCCTGCAGCACTCAATTCCTGATACAGACGTTCACAGATTTCTGCTACTTGCGGCGCTTTGTGCGCATTGAGTGGAATAAGTGCCACGTGGAAGGGCGCAATGTTGTCAGGCCAGATGATGCCTTTATCGTCATGGCATTGTTCGATACAGGCGGCGACGATGCGGGTCACGCCGATGCCATAGCAACCCATCTCCATGATACTTGTACGACCGGTTTCATCCAGCACCTCTGCCTTCATGGCTTTGCTGTATTTGTTGCCGAGCTGGAAAATATGGCCTACTTCAATGCCGCGCTTGATGCTCAGCGTGCCGTTTCCATCGGGACTGAGGTCGCCGTCGACGACATTGCGCAAATCTTCAAGCTGAGTGTAGTGGGCATCGCGGCTCCAGTTCACGCCGGTGAGATGGAAACCGTCCTCGTTGGCGCCGCAAACGAAATCTGACAGTACCGCTGCGTCACGATCAACGATGACACTGATATTCAGGCCTGCCGGACCCAGTGAGCCGGGTTTACAGCTCAACTCGCGCACGATGTGCTCATCGCCGGCAAAGGTCAGGGGTGAATGCACGGCAGCCAGTTTGGCAGCCTTGATTTCATTGAGCTGGTGATCGCCGCGCAGAACCAGTGCAACCAGTGGCTGCTTGCCGTCTACTTCGGCGCCGAGCACGATCAGGGTTTTCAGGGTTTTGCTGGCGGGAACGCTCAGCAGGGCACACACTTCTTCAATGGTGTGGGCTGCCGGAGTGGACACTTTATGCATGGTTTGCGCTGGTGCGGCAGGTGTCAATGAGGCTGGTGCCAGTGCACTCGCCATTTCCAGGTTGGCGGCATAGTCGCCCTGGTCGCTGAATACGATAGCGTCTTCGCCTGACTCTGCCAGCACATGGAATTCATGTGAACTGCTGCCGCCGATATTGCCGGAATCGGCCATCACCGCCCTAAAATCAAAGCCCAGCCGATTGAAGATGCTTTGATAGGTACGATACATCAGGTCGTAGGTCTGTTGCAGCGAGGCCTGGTCCTGATGAAAAGAATAGGCGTCCTTCATCGTGAATTCGCGCGCGCGCATAACGCCGAAGCGGGGACGGCGTTCGTCGCGGAATTTGGTCTGGATCTGGTAGATATTGATTGGCAGCTGCTTGTAGCTGTAGATCTCGTTGCGCACCAGATCAGTAATGACTTCCTCGTGCGTGGGGCCCAGGCAGAAGTCACGGTCGTGCCTGTCCTTGAAACGCTGCATTTCAGAGCCCATCACGTCCCAGCGGCCGGATTCCATCCACAGCTCAGCGGGCTGCACCACTGGCATGCTCACTTCGAGGGCGCCGGCCTTGTTCATTTCCTCGCGGATGACGTTGGTGACCTTCTGCAATACGCGTAAACCCATTGGCATCCAGGTGTACAAGCCCGATGCCAGTTTGCGGATGAGGCCGGCTTTCAGCATCAACTGGTGACTGACGATAACGGCGTCAGCAGGGGTTTCACGGGTGGTGGCCAATAAGTAGTTGGAAATACGCATGAGAGGTTACCGATCGAAATTGCTGTAGCGCTTTAGCAGAAAAGCAGCCCGGAGGCTGCTTTTCATGGTTTTACCGTTTTTGCCCCTGGTTTGTAGAGGGGCAGAAGCAGTTATGTCAGTCAGTATCAGAGTTCTGCCATTGATTTCAGTTTTTTCAGCGGCAGGACTTTTACACGTACGGAAGCAGGCTTCTTGGGGATATCCATCAATTCGCCTGGTTTGAAAGGGTTAGGAACGCCTTTGCGAGCAGGACGGGCAGGACGTTTGACCGCCTTGATTTTCAGCAGGCCGGGCAAAGTGAATTCGCCAGCGCCACGCTTTTTCAGGTGTCTTTCAATGATCTCGCCCAGGCCATCCATAACCTGACCAACCTGTTTCTTGGTCAAACCAGTGTCTTCAGAAATGGAGTTGAGGATTGCAGTCTTGGTGAACTTCTCGGAGATAGCAGTAGTTTTTTTAGCAGGTGCCTTGGATGTTTTTTTGCCAGCCATACGTGGTTCTCTTTGTTGTCTTGTGGTTAGTGGAAAAGATCCGGTAACCCGGACTACTCATTGCTCTCTATAATATATCGCAGTGTCTGTGTCATGGTGTTTATATCATTGTGCTTCACAGAAGCAGACTGTTCTGCGCATCCCGGGTTACATGAGTGCAACACTGCTCTCAAACTTGAATCGGACTGCCAGACTTGCTTCAACCGCATCATCCCGAACCTGAAAATACAGGACACTTTTTCGTGGGTGGATGACTGCTTCTGTCCAGAGTTTACAGGGTGTTTTACGTTCCCTGTGTAGCGCAGCTCTGAATAGTGGGCGTATTTATAGCGGAATCAAAACTAGTGGGCAAGGATTTTGTGCAAACTTTTTATCAGGAAAGTAGTGGTAATGAAAAGTGCC
>JBIIWM010000262.1:0-3830 GCA_044338875.1 Pseudohongiellaceae bacterium
GGCCTTTGCCATGAGTACTCAATACCTGGGCAAAAGTGCGGATTTTCTGCACACGCACAATATCGGCCAGTTCGCGCCGCGAGTAAGGAAAGTGCTCGCAGAGATTGTGGCTGACTTCAACGCCCAGCTTGGTCAACTCTGCATCCACAACCTGCTTGACCAGAGCCGCACAGCCGCCACATCCGGTAGAAGCCTTGGTGGCGGCCTTGATGCCGGCGATGGTGGTTTCACCATTCTGCACGAGGGAACAAATGGCACCCTTGCTGACATCGTAGCAGGAACAGATTTGTGCAGTATCGGGCAAGGCATCCACACCCAGGCCAACCCTGGTGCCGCCTTCGATGCCAGGGAGAATCATCGCCTGCGGATTTGCCGGAAGTGGAATCTTGTTCAGCATCAGCTGCTGGAAGTTGCCAAAGTCCTCGACGTCACCGATCAGTACGGCTCCCAACAAGGTCTTGCCGTCCGCTGACACCACGAGGCTTTTGTACACTTCGGCAAAGTCATCGTTGTAGTAATAGCTGAGGGCGCCGGGCGTACGTGCGGTCGAATCACCGACGCTCGCCACATCAATGCCCAGCAATTTCAGCTTGGTGCTCATGTCGGCCCCGGTGAACTTGTCTTCGCCGCCGATGATTTGCGACACCGCCACCTTCGCCATCTGGTAACCGGGAGCCACCAGGCCGAAGATCTGGCCGTTCCATACCGCACATTCACCAATCGCGTAGATATCTTTTTCCGAGGTCTTGCAGTTGTCGTTGATAGCGATACCACCACGCGCGCCCATACCGAGCTCTGCCTTGCGTGCCAGTTCATCATTGGGACGAATGCCTGCCGAGAACAGCACCAGATCAGTTTCGAGGAAGCTGCCATCGGAAAAGTTCATGCGGTAACGGCAGCTTTCACCTTCGACGATAGCAACAGTGTTCTTGCCGGTATGGACTTTGACACCAAGGTTTTCAATTTTGCGACGCAGCAGCTTGGAGCCGCCTTCGTCTATCTGTACGGCCATCAGGCGCGGCGCGAACTCGACGACATGGGTTTCCAGCCCCATGCCCTTGAGCGCATTGGCGGCTTCCAGTCCGAGCAAACCGCCGCCGACAACTACACCAACCTTGCTCTGGCTGCCACTGACCTTGATGCGCCCAAGATCGTCGATGGTGCGATACACCAGGCAATGCTCGCGTTCACTGCCGGGAACCGGCGGCACAAAGGGATAGGAACCGGTAGCCAGCACCAGCTTGTTCCACGTCTCTATCCTGCCGCTTTGCGTGGTGACGGTACGCGCCGCCTTGTCGATACTGACGACCTTGTCATTCAGAATGAAATTCACACCGTTATCGCGGTAGTACTCCCGCGTGGTCAGTGCCAGATCAGCGGCAGTGGAGCCACTGAAGTAGGCGCTCAGATGCACACGGTCGTAAGCCAGCCGGGGTTCGTCAGAGAACGTGACGATTTCATAATCTGCGCTGTTGCCGCACGCCAACATGTATTCAATGAAGCGGTGACCCACCATTCCGTTCCCGACAACTACTACTTTTATTCTGGACATACCTACTCTCGTGCCACTTGCGTGTATTCAACTTTTAATGAGTAATTGCAAAGACAGTGCCAGCTTGGGCGTTACGCGCAAATCCCCCAAATAAGCGCACTGAGGCAAGTTTCCAGGGCATTTTCCTGCTACCAGAGAGTGCATGGTCGCACCAAAAAATCGCCCCCTGTCAATGCGGCGCCAGTTATTGGTGCGTGCACCAGACCTCGTTGCGTCCGCCATACCCGTGACATACAGGCATCTCCTGCAATCCTTGCAGCGTCAGGCAATGGCATAGATGTTGCTGAATACCTGTTGCTGAATGGATGTTGCCCAGAGGTACTTGATCCCGGCATATCGTCAGAGAGGATTTCCAACGACGGAAGTCCATACTGGTTTGGACAACGGCGTCCGCACTTCAACGGTGAGCACTCGCGTGTGTACCGTTTGCAGTGGGGACGTTTTTTTTGGGTGGAATATGGCAGCTGGCAAAAGCATCAAGAGTGTTTGCCCTTATTGCGGCGTGGGCTGCGGTATCGTCATGGAAGTGGCTGACAACCGTGTCATCAAGGTAAGCGGCGACAAAACGCATCCCGCCAACTTCGGCCGCCTGTGTACCAAGGGTACGACCTGCGCACAGGCGCTTGTGGAATCAGGCCGCCTGGAGCATGCGTACATGCGCAACAGCCGCAGCCATGAACCTGCACGCGTCGCGATGGACACTGCCCTCAGCGAAGCTGGCCAACGCCTGCGCACCATTCTCGATACCCACGGACCCGACGCGGTGGCGCTCTACATCTCTGGCCAGATGTCGCTGGAAGCGCAGTATCTGGCCAACAAGCTGGTCAAGGGCTTTATCGGCAGCAACCAGATCGAGTCGAATTCACGCCTGTGCATGGCCAGCGCCGGCAGCGGCTACAAACTTTCACTTGGCTCCGATGGACCGCCCGGCTCCTACCAGGATTTCGACAAGGCCGATTTGTTCTTCGTGATCGGAGCCAATATGGTCGACTGCCATCCCATCCTCGCACTGCGGATGATGGATCGCGTCAAGGCCGGCGCGAAACTGATCGTGGTGGATCCGCGTCGTACCGCCACCGCCGACAAGGCGGACCTGTTCCTGCAGATCAAGCCGGGCACAGACATGGCACTGCTCAATGGTTTGCTGCATCTGTTAATAGAGAACGGCCACACTGACCCCGCGTTTATTGCCGAGTTCACTGAAGGCTGGGACGCGCTGCAAGCTTTGCTCGCAGACTACACGCCCGCGAAAGTCGCCACGCTCACCGGCCTGAAAGAAGCTGACATTCGGCGCGCCGCTGACTGGATGGGCGCGGCGCCGGACTGGATGAGTTGCTGGACCATGGGCCTGAACCAAAGCACGCATGGCACCTGGCATACCAATGCAATCTGCAACCTGCATCTGGCGACCGGCGCGATCTGCCGACCCGGCAGCGGTCCGTTCTCGCTCACCGGCCAGCCCAACGCGATGGGTGGCCGCGAGATGGGCTACATGGGACCCGGCCTGCCGGGACAACGCTCGGTACTCTCCGCCAGCGACCGCAGTTTTGTCGAATCCGTATGGGACGTGGCGCCCGGCACCCTGCACACGCAAACCGGCGGCGGCACCGTTGCAATGTTCGACGCCATGAAAGCCGGCAAGATCAAGGCCTGCTGGATCATCTGCACCAACCCCGTGGCCAGCGTGCCCAACCGGCAGCAGGTAATCGACGGCTTGCAGGCGGCCGAGCTTGTGATTACACAGGATGCCTTTCTCGACACCGAGACCAATCGCTACGCCGACATCCTGCTGCCCGGTGCGTTGTGGGCCGAAGCCGAGGGTGTGATGGTCAATTCCGAGCGCAACCTCACGCTGATGCAAAAGGCCGTGGAGCCTGCCGGCGATGCGCTGCCCGACTGGCAGATCATCGCGCGCATCGCGTGCGCGCTGGGCTATGCCGCTGGCTTCACCTATAGCAGCGCCGAAGAAGTATTCAGTGAGATCCAGCGTTTCGCGAACACGAGCACCGGGTATGACATCCGCGGTGCAAGTTATTCGCAACTGCGCGAGTCACCGATGCAGTGGCCCTGCGCGCCCGATAGCAGCGCGCACGACAGGAGCGCCGCAGCAGAGGAGGAAAATGATCAAGCGCCGCCACAATTTCGCAATCCTATTCGTTATCTGAACAATGGCAGCAGCCAGCGCCAACTGATCGCCACTGATGGCACGCGTCCACGCCTCGTGTTCGCCACTGCCAGTGGCAAGGCGCAGTTTCTCGCACGGCCCTATGCGCCACCA
>JBIIWM010000060.1:0-12960 GCA_044338875.1 Pseudohongiellaceae bacterium
CTGACTCCGGGTGGGTATCTCATGTGGATTCCTGTGTGCGTGAATTTATTGTGTTGTTATTCGAATCATTTCGGCCAGCTCTATACTGGCAGGTCCTTGAGGGTTCAAGCGGCGCGCGTGGGTGCTGCAATGACCCAGGACACCAGCGCTTCCTGTGGCTGCGCTCCCGCTTCCTGCACATGCTCTTCACGCAAGAGCACACGCAGGCCGGCATCCCAGGCCAGGCGTTCCAGACAAAACAGCACATCGGAGCCAGTGGTACCCGCCAGCGCCAGCGCTGGTTGCTGGCCTTGCTGTTGCAGCACCTGCTGTTTCAGCCAAAGCGGTTGTAATTCTCCATACCACAGTGCCGTGACGTTACCGGTGACTGCCTGCAGGGGAATCTCCGCAAGCGCCGATTGACGGGATTGCCGAATCCAGCGGTCTCGCAAGGAATGTGCAAGCTCTGTGGAATGCAGATAGCGTGTGTCATGAATTACCTTGTAGAGCGCAGGGACGCTTTGTGCCGCAGCATTTGCAGTAAAGGCAAAGACCTGCGCCGGCAATGGGATGCAAAGAGAAGCAGTAAGACCGAGCTGCAGGAATTCGCGGCGATTAGTCATTTTTTTTCCTGTATTGCCTGTTATTTTTTGCATCCCATGATGGTGTCTCGAGGGCGGGGCCAGCCTACCATTTTTCATTCAGTAGAGTACACTTGACCGGGAAACGCACAGTACCCAAGCAAGACCACAACCCTGTAGTGCACTGTAGTGCGGTCACAAGTGCAGTCATAAAAAAAAACAGGAAATCACCATGCGCCAACTTTTCCATGCAGCCGCAATACTGGCTGTGACAGTGCCCGCGTCCCAATCCGTTTTTGCCGAAGGGGAAGCCGGCATCCTGAGCCTGCGCGGCCAGGGTCATTTCTACACAGGTCTCGAAGTAAGCCCGCCTGCCGATAACGGTGCTGTGCAAATAAAGAACCAGTCCTATGTCGGCTTTCAATTGCCGGCAGAAAAAAAACATCCCTATCCCCTGATACTCATTCATGGCGGCGGCGGCCAATCCTCTGATTGGTTCAGCACCCCTGATGGGCGTGATGGCTGGCGTGATTATTTTGTGGCCGCCGGCTTCGATGTGTACTGGGTAGATCGTCCCGGCTATGGACGCGCGCCTGCCAACGCTGGCTATGGTGAAATGCACGCAGGAAATTCGCAAATAATCACATTTCTCGCGGCGTCGAAGCACTGGCCGGGCGATCTGACCAACCACACCGACCCCACCATTCTCGCGTGGCTCGCCAGTTCACCTCCGGGGCCCTATGCCGGCAACCTTGCTGCCGCCAATGGCATCAGTGAATTACTCGATCGCGTAGGTCCGGCCATCCTTGTCACCCACTCAGCAGGTGCCGAATCCGGCTGGTGGGCGGCCGACATGAACCCGGGGAAAGTTGCCGGCATCATTGCCATCGAACCAGGCGCCAGCAACGTGACTACCCAGATGCGTGGCGGCCTCACCTTTGAACCTGCACTGCCGCAGGATTTCACACCAGTGAAGGATCAACAGGACTGTGAACTGCAAGGCACCGAACCGGCCAGCCAGCTCGTCAACTATCGCGATATTGAAGTGCATCTGGTCGGCTCAGAGCTGGGACTGATTGCCGCACTGCCGTGTGCTGTGAAGGCATTTTCCGAAGCCGGTGTGGACGTGAAATACACGTATCTGCCGGATCTGGGTTTTACCGGCAATGGCCATTTCATGATGGCGGAAACCAACAACGGCGACCTGGCCGGTGCAATCATCAAATTGGCTGCGGCAATAGAATAAACAACACGCTAACGTCGAGGAAGGAATCAGTTCATGCGCCAGTTCAAAGGCAAGTTGATATGCAAGTTCATGCATTCACGTAACGTGAAAGCGCTTGGGCTGGCCCTGGCACTTTTGCTCCAGGGCCCACTGGTCCAAGCCGGGCATGCGGCAGATCCAGCTTTGGCACAGGTGACCAGCGACATGGCGCGGATCGCGCAGGCTTTTCTCGCCACCATGCAAGGACCGCCCACTGGCATCGAAACAACCATTGGCTACAACCGGCGCGCACTGGCACTGCTCCCTGCTGACGATGCTGCCCGCACCCACTATGTGTACTGGCCTTACCTGCGCAAGGGCTTGCCGATTGATTTCATGTCGGCGCCGCAACGCGTACTGGTGCATGACCTGCTCAACACTGCACTGAGCGCCCAGGGTTATCTGTCTGCGATCCAGATCATGCAGATGGAAAAAGTGCTGGCTGACGCAGAAACTATCGGTTTTCCGCGCGGCACTGAAAACTACACCCTTGCCATTTTTGGCGAACCTGCGGAAGACCAGCGCTGGGGCTGGCGTTTCGAAGGCCACCATTTATCGCTGAATTTTTCCGTAGCACCGGGCGCGCTCAGCGTAACGCCCAGCTTCTGGGGAGCGTCCCCTGCCGAACTGCCTACTGGCGCGCTGGCAGGCTTCCGCAATTTGCGCGGCTCGCACGAGGCGGGCCTTGCCCTGATCAACGCACTTGATGAAAACCAGCGCGCCATCGCGATCGAAGATGGCGATCCACCCTTCGACATTCTGTCCGGCAATCTCAATCGTCCGACTGAATCCTGGGATGAGTGGAAAAACCTGCCCGCCCAGGGCATCGCAGTGAGCAGTCTGGGCGCAACGCAGAAAGATCTGGTGCAGCGCATCCTTGATGAAGTGGTGACCACGCACCGGCCGGAAATTTCCAGCGCCTATCTCGCCCAAATCGATGTAAACGAGCTGCGCTTCGTCTGGTTCGGCGGCAGCAACGATGGTGAAGCCCACTACTATCGGCTTGAAGGCCCCGATTTCTTTTTTGAATATGATCTGGTGCAGAATGACGGCAACCACGTACATGCCGTGTGGCGCAGCAAGACCGGCGACTTCGGTGCCGATCTGTTGCTGCAGCATCACCAGGAAGCGCATTGACCTGAGCTCCACTGAACTCCACTGAACTTCACCAAGAGGGAACACAGTATGATCAACATCGACCGACGTGAATTTATTGCAAGTCTCGGTGGCGCCGCTGCAGTGAGCCTGCTTAGCCACGAAACCAGGGCCGATGCGCTGGAACACTACCTTGAGGAAAAGCTGTATGCGTCGGCGGAAGGTAATTCCGGCGGCGGCTCCGGCAACGACTTTCCCACGGTAGCTGAACTGGATGCCCAGATCATTACGCGTCCATTCCGTCGGGGTGTTGGCACCCTGCTGGTGAATACCCGCGGCGGCAATGTTGACCTTCTCACCAGGATGCCGGCTGCACCAACGCTGGCCGATTTTTACGAACACCGGTTCCAGCGCACCCGGAACCATTGTTTCCAGAGTGCCAACAAGGCCAGGGAACGCGGCGCGCAGGAAGAAGTGGTACTGGCCTGCCTGCTGCATGATGTCGTGCAGGAACTGATCCGCTCCGACCACGGCTGGTGGGGCGCCCAGATGTTCCAGCCTTATGTCCCTGAGATGACCAGCTGGGCCATCCGCTATCACCAGGCCCTGCGTTTTTACCCGGACGCAGAAGCCGGTTATTACTATCCTGATTTATACCACCGCGTGTTTGGCGAAGATTACGTGCCGCCTCCCCACATCGTGGCGGCGCGCGACGAAGCACTCAAGCATGAATGGTATTTTGCGGCCCGCGAAGTCACTGTCAGTGATCTGTATGCGTTTGAAGAAGGCGTCGAAATGACCATCGATCCGTTTCTGGAACTCATCGACAAGCATTTCAAGCAACCAAAAGAAGGCTTGGGCAATGACAACAGCCCAGTGGCTCATATGTGGCGCAGCATCATCAATCCGGATGCGCCGCTATAGGCGGGTCGGGTTCGTGCCGGCAATGAAGGCATGCACACTCAGGGGCGCCCGGCCGAGAAGCTGGGCAAAGGCCTGATTGTCACCCGTGCTGCCGGCTTCCAGCATCAACAGGGTTTCGCTGCACAGCGGCGAGAACGGCACAAAATTTCCCAGCCAAGCGGCGGTCCTGATGAACACGCCAGGCACCGGGATGTGCAGGGCGGCACCATGCCCGAGTTGTCTGCGGTAGCTATCCAGCATGGCACGCATGCTCACCACATCCGCACCGGTAACTGTAATACTGGCGGATTCAACTTCAGGCTTTGCCAACCATTTGCAAACTGCTTCCGCTATATCACTGATGTGCACAGGCTGCATCATTTGTCTGCCACCCATCGGCAGGCAATGAACCGGCAGCTGCGCCAACAATCGGAACAGCTTTGCACTATCACCGTCCTGGCCATAGATCACCGAAGGTCGCAAATTGAGCCAATACACCGGGGCATCCAGGCTGAACAGCGCATGTTCGGCCACGGCCTTGGTAGTGAAGTACTGCGTGGGCACGCTACTGTCGACACCGAGTGCTGAAATATTCACGATGCGCTTCACACCAAATTCAGCACAGGCAGCAAACAATGCCGCCGGAGCCTCGGCATGAATCAGCTGCATCGGCTTTTGCCTGGTATCACGCAGCACGCCAACTGCGTTGATCACTGCATCGATACCTTCCAGTTTTGGTTTCCAGGCGGCAACAGACAGATCACGCGTGTAATCCACCGCGCGTTCATCAGCCTTGGCAGGACGGCGCACGCCTTTGATACAGGTATGGCCTGCAGCAGACAAAGTTTTCAGCAAATTACGACCGACGAAGCCGGAAGCGCCGCACACAAGAATACGCAGTGGTTTCATGGATTCATTCCCTTGATGGCAAGTTACCTGTGTGTACGCAGGGACCGCTGGCAAGGATCAGTTATTCACCGGCCGCCAGACGCTGTTGCTCCAGCCGCAAGTTCAACGCTTGTTCGTTGATGGCGATTTCGTAGAGATAGCCTTCCGGATCGATGAATGGATTGTTGCCCTGCCCGATCAACGGATATTTTTCCGCCATGCGATACATGGCGGGATGTGATCCCAGCGGCACATCGGCAGGAATGGCGCGCAAGCGGGAGTGGCTCGCACGATACTGCGCCACGATGTCAGGACGCTCGGGGTTTTTCCACAACTGGTAATTGGGGTTGATGCCGACACTGCAGATGATTACGACCTTGTGGGTCTGGCCCTGCTCCTGCACATCAAACTCCCAGCTGGTACATCCATCGCTATGACCGGGCGTAAGATGGGCGGTCAAGGTTTCAGCGCCCAGGCTAACCTGGTCGCCGTCCTTGATAATGCGGTCTACCGGTTGTTCCTTGCCGCCCGGCCGCAGTTGTTGCAACCCGGCCACTTGCTCCGCCATCACAATCACCTGGGCGCCACTGAGCTCCTTGGCCAGTACGTTGCCCTCCATATGATCGGCATGCTCATGACTGCCGAGGATCAGGGCGATATCGTCGAAAGAGAATCCCAGTTGCTCTACTGAAGCCTTGATGGTGGCAACGTTGCGTTCAAAATCGCTGTTGACCAGTATGTGGCCTGCCTCGGTGGTGATGAGGAACGAGGCCAGTGATTCAGTGCCCACGTAGTAGACGTTATCGATGATCTGGTGGGGAGGAAACTGGCGGTCGAGTTGCTCGGGGGTGCCAATGTTGCGGCGAAACAAATCCTCGGGCAGCAGCTGTGGCAAGTCCTGGGCGACAGTTGCAGCAGTGGCTACTGCAGTGGCCACTACAGCGGCTACCCGCAAGACTGTAACAAGGCAGGTTCTTTGGAACATGGTGTCTCTCCGGGTGGATAGTGTGGCTGGAGCATGGCAACAGGCCCTATAATCATCCCATGTATGACATCTACGATATAGCCCTGCTGATCCCCCTGTTTCTCCTGATGATGTACTGGTGGCGCACCAGTGAGCAGAAGAGCATTGCCATTGCCGGTGCCCGCAACTATTGCAAGGAGCGTCAATTGCAACTGCTGGATGAATCGCTGGTATTCCGCAACTTTCGCCTTGAACGCGACCTCAGGGGCAAGCGGAGTTTGTGCAGGGCTTACGAATTCGATTATTCAAAGGCCGGCGAAGACCGGCACACCGGTATCATCATGCTGCGCGGCTACACCATCCTGCGTGTGATCCTGCACAGCGACGTGCTGGAAATTACCGACTTTCAAGACTGACAAATCTGATAACACCGGCAACAATCCATCAAAGCCCTCAGGCCTTGGCTTCATTCATGTAGTAATCACGATAGATCGTGATGAATGCGAGCAATACCGAGATCAGGATCGGCCCGATGATGAAACCGGTGACGCCGTAGATGTTGGCGCCTCCAATCATCGCGCAGAAGATCAACAGGATCGGCATACGGGTCTTGTTGCCGATGAGAATGGGCTTGAGAAAATTGTCGATGAGGCTGACCAGGAAAAAGCCCCAGATCATCAGGAAGATGCCCCAGCCTGGGTCCTGCACGAAGATGAACAGGCCAATAGGCAGCCAGATCAAGCCCGCGCCCACCACCGGGATCAGCGCAGCAAATCCGGTGATCACTCCAAAGAACAGGGCCAGCGGCACACCGGCAATCAGATAGCCGATCAGCGCGAGTGCACCCTGCATGAAAGCGGTCATCAAAGCGCCACGGATGACTGCCGTCACGGTCTCATACACCTTGGCTGCCACATCCTGTGTGTGCAGTTTTTCCATCGGAATGATGGCGAGCAGCCAGCGCAGGAAAGGTTCTCCATCACGGAAACAGAAAAACATCAGGATGATGATCAATACCAGATTCACAAAGCCGAAGAGTATATTGCGCGCAGTCGCCGCTCCAAAATTGGCGAGCCCCCTGCTGACCGTGTCGGCATTGGCCAACAAGAATTCGGGAAAATCGAATTGCGCCAGCGTTGGGATGGTGTCCATCCAGGCACTAAGCCGATGCCAACTGCTGTGCATGAACTCCGGCAACAGATCCGTGACGCTGGCGCCCTCAGGCGACTGAAGAACGGCGATCCATTCCTGCAACGTGGGATAGAGCTGGGCAGACTGGGCCATCACGATCGAGAATATGGCGGTCAGCGGTATCAGTACCAGCAGCAACACGGCTGCGGTACAAAGTCCTGCCGAAAGATTGGGTCGCCCAGGCAGATGTTTCTCGATGTGGTGATACACGGGCCAGAACACCAGCGTGAGCGAGGCAGCCCAGATCATCACATTGGCAAACAACGACAGTATCAGCAGCAGCTGGTACAACAGGAATGCGAAGATACCGAAGAAGAACCAGCGAAAGATTTTTTTCTGGGCAGTTGCCGGGGGCAAGGGCAACAGCAGATTGTGGACTGATTCGCTGGTTGTCTGGTTTTGGTCCGCTTCACTCATCTGGAGTTGGCCTTGGGTGACGTGGGAGTGAGCAGTATAAAGAATATTACTCAGCCTGCCAGCCGCCCCCGAGCGCCTGATAGAAATCCACCACCGCATTCAATTGCGACAATTTGGCATTGAGGTAGGCGTTACGGGTCGAGAACAGCGCATTCTGGCTGGTAAGTACCGTCTGGTAGTCGGTTACCCCCTGCTGGTAACGGATCTCGGCGAGCCGGAAGGCTTCTTCGGCGGCTTCGACGTTGCGCTGGCCTACTGTCACCTGCTCCTGCAGGGATTGGATATTGCCGAGTTGCACTTCGATATCGTTAAACGCGCCAATGACCGCCTTGCGGTAGCTGGTCAGGGCATTCTCCAGACTGAGTCTTTGCTGCTCAAGGTTACGATAGCGCGCACCGTTGTCGAGGATGGTTTGCACCAGCGAGGCACTGACGTTCAACACGGTGTCTGGCGCAGACACCAGTTCACTCAGCGAGGTGCTGGAAGCATTCTGCGAAGCAGTCAGGGAGATCTGCGGAAACAGGTTTACGTAGGCAAGGTCGACATTGGACGTGGCACCGCGCAGGCTGGCCTCTGCCTGCACCAGGTCAGGACGGCGCCGCAGTAACTCCGAAGGCAGCCCTGGCTGTACCGCAGGCACGGCGATGTCCTGCAAGGTGGTTCCCGCCACCGCAAAATCCTGCACGCTTCGCCCCGTCAGCAGGGCCAGCGAGGCGCGTGCGGCCAGATCCCGTTGCACCAGATTACGCAAATTGCTGCGCTGGCTCTCAATCGTGATCTGCTGGTTGAGAGCATTGATCGGAACGATAACGCCCGCCTCAACCTGGGCATTGATGATGTTGAAAATTGCCTCGGCATTGGTGACGTTCTGTTGTGCTGCTTCAATCTGGTCGCGAATGAACAGCAACTGAAAATAAGTGGAGGCCGTGGTACCCAGTGTGTTCAGGATGGTACTGGCATGCAGCGCCACACTGGAATCATAACTGGCTTGTGCCCGCTCATAGGTCGCTGGTTTGCTCAGGATGCTGTTGTAGTTCAGTGAAGCGCCCAAATCGAAGGGCTGGTTCGGGCTGGAAGAATTGGCGACTCCACCAATATCGGTCTCGGACAAACGCGCACTGGTGCCCAGCGTAACACTCGGTGTCGGCAGCAGGTTGAAACCGGCCTCGCGCAAGGCGATCTGTGCGTTCTGCAAGTTGCGCTCGTTGTTTTCCAGATCCAGATTATTGGCCTGCACCTGGCCGATGATCCGGGTCAGTTCCGGATTGTTGAAAGTGTTCCACCAGTCCTGCTCCGGCCATACCACAGTGCCGCCGGGAAGCAGCCCGGTCCATGTGGAAGGAATGTCACTTGCCTCCAGTGCGGGCACCGGCGTGTTCAGTGCACACCCGCCCAGCAAGAACGCAGGCAAGAGCAAAATCGAAAGCGGCTTGAGTCTGTAATACGGCATGTTCATTCTTGTTATTCGTTTGCCAGGGCTACTACAGGATCAAGGCTGGCCGCCTTGCGCGCAGGAGCGAATCCAAATACCAGGCCGGTTGCCGCGGCGCAGGAGAAAGCCAGAATCATTGGTGCTGCGGTGAACTTGACGGTGCTGCCACCGAAAGCCTGCATCGCCATCCCGGCGCCTATGCCAAGCAGCAAACCCAGCACGCCACCGATCGCGGACACGACAATGGCTTCAGCCAGGAACTGGGCAAGAATGTCTTTTTTCCTCGCGCCGGTTGCCATGCGAATACCAATCTCGCGCGTACGTTCAATCACCGAGGTCAGCATGATATTCATGACACCGATACCCCCCACCAGCAGGGAAATAGCTGCGACTGCACCCAACAGATTGGTGATCTGTTCCTGGGATGCCGAGATGGTTTCCAGCATTTCTGCACTGTTGAAGATACGGAAATCCTGGGTGCCGTGACGGGCCAGCAGGAACTCGACCACCTTGTTCTCGGTTTCGCCGATGTTGGAGACGTCATCAACCAGCACTTCAATGCGGCTGGCATATTTTTGCCCGAACAGGCGCAACGCCGCTGACTTGACCGGAACGTAAACCGTTTCGTTCCTGTCATCATCCGCGTGTACCGTCATCACCCCGATCACCTGGAACGGCGTCGTCCCTACCAGGATGTATTCTCCCAGCGGGTCTTTTCCGTCAGGGAACAGTTGTTCATAAATGGCGGAGCCCAGTACGGCGACAGTGGCATAGGAATCACTGTCTTCACGTGTGAAAAACACACCTCGCGACAATGGCCAATCACGCAATACCGGCATCTGTTCGCTGATACCCATGACGGCAGAACTGTAGTCATTGCTCTGGTAGCGCAGTGTGGCCTGGGCATTCACCATGGCCATCGCACCCCGCAGGTTCGGAACACTCTCAGCAAGTGTATCCGCATCGTCAAAGGTCAGGGTGGAAGTGGCAGTACGCCAGGACTCACTGTTCGGACTGCCCGGATTCACGTTGAGCTGATTGGCGCCGCCGCGCGAGGCCATCATGTCGTAGATTTGCTGTTTTGCACCCTCGCCAATGGCCAGCATGGTAACAACGGATGCCACCCCGAACACGATACCGAGCAGCGTAAGGAAAGTCCTGAGCAGGTTGGTACGCAGCGATATCAAGGCCATGCGCGTGGCCTCTCCCAGTCCACCAAACATCGAGACCACTTTGCGACTCATGAAGAGTTCTTGCAGTTGGTCGTTGGTGGACGGATTGATGGCACCAGCGGCCGGGCCAGTATCGGATTCGATGCTGCCGTCCAGGAAAGTGATCACGCGATCAGCATGATCAGCCACATTCTTGTCGTGGGTAATGATGATGACGGTGTGTCCCTTGCGTGCCAGGTTCTCCAGCAGGGCCATGACTTCAACCCCACTCTGCGAATCCAGTGCTCCCGTGGGTTCGTCGGCAAGAATGATCTTGCCGCCATTTACGAGGGCGCGGGCAATCGATACGCGTTGTTGCTGACCACCGGACAACTGGCTGGGTTTGTGATCCATGCGCTCACCGAGACCCAACGACGTCAGCAAGGCTTCAGCCTTGATTCTGCGTTCGGCATGCGAGAGTCCGGCATAAATCGCCGGTACTTCCACGTTTTCCTCGGCGGATGAACCCGCCAGCAGGTTGTAACTCTGGAACACGAAGCCGAAGGCCTCGCGGCGCAACCAGGCAAGGTCATCCGCATCAAAGCTGTTGATGTCGCGACCGGCGAAAAGATAGGTGCCTGACGTAGGGCGATCAAGACAGCCCAGCAGGTTCATCAACGTGGATTTGCCGGAGCCGGACTGGCCCACGATGGCGACGAATTCACCCGGATAGATTTTCAGGCTGACCCCGCGCAGGGCATTCACCACGACACCGCCACCGGTGACGAAGGTGCGCCTGATCTCTCGCAGGTCGATCAGAGGGATGGCGGCAAGCACACTGCCGGCATTGCCCGAAGCCACTGCCTGCCTGGGAGTATTGAGGTCACCGGCATCAAGAGTAAGTGAGCTCATCAGAATCTCATGAACTGTGGACGAAAATTATTGTTATTGGTGTTGGTTGCAGCGGCCGGGGCATCGTTTTGGACAATGCCTGCTACCACTTTTTCACCTGCGGCCAGCCCTGAAACAACTTCGGCATTGACGCGACTGGTAAGACCAATCACCACTTCACGTTCTTCACGCGTGCCATCGTCTTTCATTACCGTAACCTTGGCCAGACTGCGCTCGCCAGGGCGGGTCAAACGCGCAGTGCCAAACCCACGACCGGGCGCACCACCCGGAAAACCACCAGCGCCGGGACCACCCGCCGCGCCTGCGCCGGATTGACGCATCTGACGAAAACGCTCGCGCATTTCCGGCGTTATTTCGGGTCGCTCGCCACCCGCTGCCATTTGGCCGGGAGCGGCACCGGCTGCGCCACCTTCCGTCGCAGCACTGCCCGGCATTGCTGGCGGTGCGGCGTTGTCGATGAAAGAGAGGGCACCCATAGGCACTATAAGGACATTCTCCGCTGAGGAAGAGATGAAATACACCTGCGTGGTCATCTCGGGCAAGAGCACGCCATCAGGGTTCTCGATATCAAACAGTCCGGTATAGAGCACCACGTTGTTCAGGACGGTTGGCGTCGGCAGGATCTGGCGCAAGGTTCCATACCAGCGGCGTTCGCCATTGCCCAACGTAGTAAAGTAAACCGACATGCCAGCCTTGACCTTGCTGACGTCAGCCTCCGAAATCTGGGTTTGCACCGTCATCGTATCCAGATCCGCAATGGACAGGATGGTAGGGGCCATCTGCACAGCATTCAGCGTGCGCCCCTCATTCATAAGGATGGATACCACCGTGCCGGGAACCGGCGCATAAATCTTGGTGAATTCAAGCTGGGTCACTTCAGTCTGGAGACTGGCTTCACCCTGTTCGATCTGCTTTTCCAGCTGAATCAGGTTGGCATCGGCCGCCGCGAGATTGTTCATGGCGGTGTCATACTCGAGCACGCTGGTGGCATTTGCGGCGCGCAGCCCTTCCTGGCGCTCGGCATTGATGCGCGCCAGTTCCAGCGCTGACTTGCGTGAATCCAGCTGGGCTCGCTGCCCGTCAAGGTTGGCACGACTGGCCTTGACGCGCTCCTCCTGCACACGCGCATCGATTTCAGCCAGCAGCTGGCCTTCTTCGACCACATCACCCACATCTACATGCAATATTTGCAACAGACCGGATACCTGGGCACCCACCTCTACCAGCTCACTGGGCTTCAGGCTGCCTGACGCCGAAATGGTGTTTTCAATGGAACCGACACTGACCGTTGCCAGCAGTGGCTCGTCCTCCACCGCTTTGTCGTTGCCCAACAACCAGTAACTGGCGCCACCACCGACAAGCAATATCAATACCAGCAATGCTGCCAATTTCTTTTTGTCATACTGCTTTTTGTTTAGACCTTTCATATCGATTTGACGCTTAAGCCATTCCAGTTTTTAGTAGTTATTTCACGATCCTGACCCGCTGAAAAAGGGCAAGCGTGGCTTGTTTCAAAGAGTCTAACGCATAGATTATGCGAAAGTTGACTAGCCGGTCATAATTAATGCCAACATTCACATTTAATACGCAATCAACAGGGGAATGGCCTGATCCTGCACTTTCTTTGTCAGAATGGGCTTGTACGAATCAGTGCGCAGGGGGGAATTTTTTCTCGCTGACCAGCTGGTTCAAATCGGTATAGCCACCGATTCCTTTGCCATCGATGAAGATCTGCGGCACGGTCTCGCGACCATCCGCCAGCTTGACCATTTCCTTGTAGGTAGCCGCATCGGAGGTCACATCGATTTCACGGAAGGACAGTCCCAGCTGCTGCAACAAGGCTTTGGCCGCTCGACAGTAGCCGCACCAGTTTTTGGTATAGATGATGATATCGGTCATAGGGTTTGGAGAAAAAATCAGGATGGAAGTACCTTCAGCATGCTCGCACACGGGGGGACGTACCTGCTGCGACTTATGGGGTGCAATGAAAGGTCGAACGGCATATACCGTCAGACCGGCCTGTTTTGACTTAACTGTTCGTTATTCTTCTCAGGTCTTCCAATACCTGCCTGGCCTTGCCCGTGTCTATGGCAGACCTCGCCATACTAACGCCTTCCGGCAAATCCTGCACTTTCCCGGCGATCAGAAGGGCTGCAGCTGCACCAAACAGCACAATATCCCGA
>JBIIWM010000061.1:0-12816 GCA_044338875.1 Pseudohongiellaceae bacterium
ACCATTGCGTTGCATTACGTCTACAACACCCCGGAAGACCGACTGGTGTGGGATGTCGGCCACCAGAGTTATCCGCACAAGATCCTGACTGGCCGGCGCGAGCAAATGCTGACGATCCGCCAGGCCGGCGGCCTGGCTGCCTTCAATTCACGCGCCGAAAGCGAGTACGACACTTTCGGCGTGGGGCATTCCAGCACCTCGATCAGCGCGGCACTCGGCATGATGGTGGCCGCGCAGAAACAACAGAACGAACGCAAGGTGGTCGCCGTGATCGGAGACGGCGCGATGACTGCGGGCATGGCCTTTGAAGCCCTCAATCACGCCGGTGAACTTGATGGCGACATCCTTGTGATCCTCAATGACAACAACATGTCGATTTCGCGCAACGTCGGTGGTCTTTCCAGTTATTTTGCGCGGATGTGGGCGAGCAAGCCCTACAACTTCCTGCGTGCCGGCAGCAAAAAAGTGCTGTCGGCATTGCCGCCGGCCTGGAAGGCGGCGCATCGGGCCGAAGAGTACATGAAAGGCATGGTGTCCCCGGCCACGATCTTCGAGGAACTCGGCTTCAACTATATTGGCCTGATTGACGGGCACGATCTTGCCGGCCTGGTCGATATCCTGCAGAACATCAAGAATCTCAAAGGTCCGCGCTTGCTGCATGTCGTAACGCGCAAGGGCAAGGGATACACGCCGGCAGAAGCGGATCCTTTCGGGATGCATGCACTCAACAAGCTGGCGCCAGCGGCCGAACAATCCACTGCGACAGACCAGGTGCCCACCTACTCCAAAGTATTTGGTGACTGGCTCTGCAACATGGCGCCGAACGAGCCCAGGCTCATGGCCATCACGCCGGCGATGGGCGAAGGCTCCGGCATGCGTGAGTTCGAAGAGAAATTTCCCGCACAGTTTTTCGATGTTGCCATCGCCGAACAGCACGCGGTCACCTTTGCCGCCGGACTTGCCTGTGATGGTCTCAAGCCGGTGGTCGCGATTTATTCAACTTTCCTGCAGCGTGGCTACGATCAGCTGATTCATGACGTCGCGTTGCAGAATCTGGATGTGACGTTCGCCATCGATCGTGCCGGGCTCGTGGGCGAAGACGGTCCCACCCATGCCGGCAGTTTCGATTTGAGTTACTTGCGCTGCATTCCCAACATGGTGGTCATGGCGCCCAGTGATGAAAACGAAGCACGCAACATGTTGTATACCGGCTACCATCACAAGGGCCCTGCTGCCGTGCGCTATCCTCGTGGCAAGGCCACCGGCCGTGCACTCGACAGCAGTATGCAGTTGCTGGAATTGGGCAAGGCGCGTGTAGTGCGCGAAGGGAACAAGGTTGCCATCCTGGTATTTGGCACCTTGCTCGCTGCCGCCCGGGTTGCAGCTGACGCACTTGATGCGACGCTGGTCGACATGCGGTTCGTCAAACCGCTGGATGAGGCACTGATCCTGAAACTGGCAAGCACCCACCGCCTGTTGGTCACAGTGGAAGAGAATGTCATCTGCGGGGGCGCCGGCTCCGGCGTGAATGAGAGCCTGCTGGCGGCAGCGGTAACCATCCCTGTACTCAATCTCGGCCTGCCCGATCGTTTCCTTGAGCATGGGCGTGCGCCCGACATGCTCGCGGCCTGTGGCCTCGACAGCAAAGGCATCGCAGCCAGTGTCAGGGCACGGATGGAACTGATAACGCTTTCATAGAGGAAATATGGCCAAACCCCAGGCAACCGACATCTCCGGCATCGACATGAAATGGCATGTCCTGCGCATGTTGCTGCCGTATCTGCTGCAGCATAAAACCCGGGTTACTCTCGCCTTTGTCACTCTTGCGCTGGCCAAGGTGGCCACCATCAGTCTGCCCTTTCTGCTCAAATACATCGTCGATGACCTGGATATGCAGGTCGGCCCTGGCGTGCAGCAGTCACTGGAGCTTGTCACGGTGCCGCTGGCGCTGATCCTGGCTTACGGTTGCGCACGCTTCCTCAACGTCATCCTCAACGAAGTGCGCGATACACTATTCGGCAAAGTTACCGAGCGCACCATTCGCCGCATCAGCCTGCAGACCTTCGAACATCTGCATGGTCTCGACCTGGATTTCCATCTGAATCGGCGCACAGGCGGCCTGTCGCGCGATATCGAGCGTGGCACTTCCGGCATCAGTTTCCTGATGCGCTTCATGATCTTCAACATCGTGCCCACGGTGTTCGAACTGATCGCGGTAATCGCGATCTTCTTTGCCAACTACGGAGTCGAGTTCGCCGGAGTGATCTTCATGGCGCTGGTGCTGTATGTCCTGTACTCGGTGATCGCCACCGAACGCCGCACAGAGTATGTGCGCGAAATGAATCGCGCCGATTCCGCCACCAGCAATCGCGCGATCGACAGTTTGCTCAATTACGAGACGGTGAAATATTTCACCAATGAGACCTACGAAGCCGGCCTCTACGACAAGGAACTGGAGAATTGGGAAACGGCGAAACGCCGCAGTCGCCTCAGCTTGTTTGCACTCAATGGCGGGCAGGCGCTGATCGTCTCCGTGTCGATGACCTGGATGCTGTGGTTGGCGGCTCGCGGCGTTGCTTCCGGCACCATGAGCCTCGGCGATTTCGTGTTGGTGAACACCTTCATGATGCAGTTGTTCATCCCGCTGAATTTTCTCGGCTTCGTCTATCGCGAGATCAAGGGTGCGCTGGCCAACATTGAACATATGTTCAAGTTGCTTGGAGAAAAACCAGCCATCCAGCAGGCCGACACTGCGCTGCCATTGGCAGACACGCTGCCCGGCGTGGAGTTCAGTCATGTCTCGTTCGCGTACAATCCCGAGCGTGAAATCCTGCGCGATATCAGTTTCAGCATTGCGCCTGGCGAGAAAGTGGCTGTGGTGGGTGCGAGCGGTTCCGGCAAATCCACGCTGGTGAAATTGCTGTTTCGTTTTTACGATTGCAGTGCAGGCGTGTTGAAGGTCGGCGGCAAGGATGTACGCGAGCTCGAGATTGATTCATTGCGACGCGCCATCGGCATCGTGCCGCAGGACACCGTGCTGTTCAACGACACCATCTTCAACAACGTGCAGTACGGACGTCCCGGTGCTTCGGAAACCGAGGTGCGTGAAGCCATTCGGCTCGCGCAACTGGATGCTTTCATCAAGCAATTGCCGCAGGGCAGCGACACGATGGTAGGCGAGCGCGGACTCAAACTCTCCGGCGGTGAAAAGCAGCGCGTGGCGATTGCCCGCACCATTCTGAAAAACCCCGCCATCCTGGTCTTCGATGAAGCCACGTCAGCACTCGACAGCAAAACCGAGCGTGGAATTCTGGAAGCATTGCGCGATGTTGCAAAAGGTCATACCAGCCTGGTCATCGCCCACCGCCTGTCCACCGTGGTGGATGCTGATCGGATTCTGGTGCTCGAACAGGGGCGTATCGTGGAAACGGGTTCGCACCAGACATTGCTGGCGCTGCAGGGCTTGTATGCCAGCATGTGGCATACCCAGCAGCAAGAACGTAATCGGGAACTGGAAGCAGTAACGGTGTAGAACGCAGCGGCAGACGTCCGTGTCTGCCTGTGTATGCTGTGCGAAAGGTCGGGTTACAAGCCGCTCGATTTCTCGAAGTAGGGATGGCCCAGGTCGTCTTTCATGTCGAGCAGGTACTTGTTGTTTTCCTGGCAGACGTAATCCTGCAGTTCCAGCCCGTCTGACCAGGTGATATCCCAGGCGACTGTCCAGGGCTCACTGTAGGCACCCGGATCATCAATCACCGCTTCATAGTGCAGCACTTCCTTGAAAGGACGCGAGAAGCGTTCGATCGTGTGCAGCTGATCGGTGTGCATGTAGCCATTGAAATCGATCCAGGTCTTTTCGTTGTAGCCCAGCGTATCCACGACCAGCGTGTCGCCTTCCCAGTGGCCAACGGAATGACCGAAGTAGGTAGGATTGAGTTCTGCCAGTGGCAATTGCTCACGACCGTCCATATGGATTTCACGCCACACGTGTCCGCCACCCTCGAAGATGATGATGATGCGGTCACGATCCTGGATGATCTCGGCTGGATAAGGCGTACCCATTGAACGCGGGCCGCCCGGTGGCAAGCAGAAACCTTCCGGATCGTATTTCACGTTGTTGTCGCGGTTGTACGCCAGCATCGCGCGCGTCCAGTCCAGCATCGGGGGCTGGTCGCCTTCCTTGTAGCCGGGCATGCGCGCTGCAAAGTTGGTGACGTAGGGCAGGTTCCACACCCCGTCGCCACCGAGGTCGACGCTGCCATCGGCAAGGCGCGGAGTCGGTGTTTTGGGTGCATCAGCAGCAGCGGGTGGTTGCGCAAGGCTGCCCGCTGAATAAAGTGCTGCAGCGGTAGCCGCTGCCAGCAAGGTATGTTTGAACGTTGGTTTCACAAGATTCCCCTCTTGAGTCGCAGTAGTCAGGCCGTTGTTGTTCAGGGCGCGCAATCGCCCGCGGGCGTAGCGGTTTCGTCTTCGGCGAAATCGCGCTGACTGGTGCCGGCGAACAGGCGTTGACAGCCATCGGCGATGGTTACTGTTTGTGCGTTGCCCTTGAAGGAGCCGTCACGGGCACGGGTGCCAGCGACAATCACTTCGCTGCCGATTTCCAGGGTATTGCGGGTCCAGCCACGACGCATCAGGCCGTTCGGGCTGCCCATTTCCAGCGCCCACTCTTCGTATTCGCCACCTTCGGTTTCCACATCAATGTAGAAATAGGTGTGCGGGTTGGTCCAATCAACCTTGGTGACAATGCCACGCAGGCTGATCTGCTGTTCGGCATCAAACTCTGCGGCAAACGAGTGATGGGCTGACAATTGGGTGGAAGCAAGCGAGCCCGCGAGGGCCAGGAATGCAAACAGGGAATGTTTCATGGGTTGATTCTCCGTCTATCAATTAAGTGTGAATTCGAACTTGCCGGTCTCGTTGCCAAGACTGTAAGTACCGATGTATTTGCGATTGGTCCAGGACCCGAGATTGCCCAGGGTGCCCGTGAGCACCAACTCACCATCGGGCATGGGGGCGCGAATGGTCAGGGTCCAGGTATCGGCATCAAGTGTGATTTCCTGCATCTGCGCTCCTTGTCGGCCGGGATTAACCGTACCAGACAGTTCGCCGTTCATGGCGTTGATGAGCAGACGAATGCGGGTGGAGTCGGTGTCATTTATAGCCAGATCACCAGACCAGGAACCTTTCGCGGGATGGCCGGTTTGCGCAAACAAACTGGTGGACAAGCCTAGACAGGCAAGCAATAACAGACGTGCGAGCATGCAATTTTCCTCTGTAAATTTAACGTACTGTCCAAGCCTCATGTGTGGCTTGGGATCGATTATTGAGAGTCTGCTGCTCTCTTGCTACATTAGTTTACACCGTAACTTGTATAACGTGTGTGCAATTCTCATTGTTTGCACAAGCTACGGTCACTGCATTATTCTCCTTCATGGCGGTTCGCTTGAGACAGGGGATCAATACCCGTCTTTCATCGGCATTTCAGCCAGTAATCAGCATTTAAATAGACAAAAGGCGCATCCATGAGCAGTAAAAAAGAAGAGCAACGCAGGATACGCGAGGAAAAACAGGAGCAGGCCGTACGCAAGCAACACCTTGCCGGCGTGGTCTGGAAGGTGGCAGTTGTCATTCTTATTCCGCTGGTCGCCTTCGCGCTCTATCAGGGCTTGCGTACCAGCGCAGCCGTGCGCTCGCCAATTGAGATCACTGCCGAGGACCATGTCCGTGGTACTGACACCGCGCCGGTGACGCTCACCGTGTACGGCGACTTCCAATGTCCTGCCTGCATGGAGGAAGCCCAGGTGATTGCGCGCGCCTGGAACCAGATTGATGACAAGGCCCGCCTCGTGTTCAGGCACTACCCGCTCGACACGCACCAGCATGCTTTCGAGGCTGCCCGCTATGCCGAAGCGGCGGCGCGCCAGGACCGGTTTTGGGAAATGCATGATGTGCTCTACGCCAACCAGCAGTTGTGGAGCAGTACGGAAGACCCGGAAGAAGTGCTTGATGGCTATGCCAGCGCCCTCGGGCTGGACATGGACCAGTTAAAAACGGATCTCGTCTCCTCTGCCACGCGTGACAAGATCCTGACCGACCAGCGTGGTGGCACCCGCGCCGGTGTGAGGTCTACGCCGAGCCTGTTTGTGAATGGCAAGCTGGTGAGTAATCCACGTGCGGCGAGCGACCTGATCAGCCTCGTCAACCGCGCGGCAGAAGCTGCCGCCGCAGAGTAGTGCTTCAGAAGCAGACACGTTCTTCAGAGTGAAATGCCGGCCACGATACGCAGTGCGGTCAGCATCTCATAGGATGCATAGCCATCCGCCGGGATGGCATTGCCGAGCTGGAATTCCCTGACGCCCTGCCGCGTGCGTGAACCGAGCACGCCGTCGGGAGTGCCCACATCGTGGCCAAGCTTGTTCAGCAGTTCCTGCATCTCCATCACATCGGACCGGGCCAGTGCGCGCTCTTCGGTCGCCGGCATGTACTGGATGTCAGGGCCGCCCGAGAAGCGATCGGCCAGGTGTCCGACCGAGATCGCGTAGAAGGTGGAACGGTTCCATACCATGGTGGTGCGGAAATTGTTGTAGGCCAGAAACGCAGGGCCCTTGATGCCCGCTGGCACGATGACGGAAGCCTGCAAATCGGCAGACCCTAGCGCAGCACCATCCACCCGCTTGATGCCGAGCTGGTTCCATTCAGTCACGGTTTTCTTCACATCCGTGCCCGACAAGGCAAAATCAAAATCCTGCGGCAGGACGATTTCGCGGCCCCAGCGCTCATCTCCCTTCCAGCCTGATTGCGACAGATAGTTGGCGGCAGACGTCATCACATCCGCCACCGAACCCCAGATATCGATTTTGCCGTCGCCATCACCATCCTTTGCATACGTCATGAATGTCGATGGCATGAACTGGCACTGCCCCATTGCGCCGGCCCAGGAACCGGTCATGCGGGCGGCGTCGATATGGCCAGCTTCGATGATGCGCAAGGCCGTCAGCAGTTCAGCACGGAAAAAATCTGCACGGCGGGGATCATAGGCGAGGGTGGAGAGCGCATTCACCACGGAAAACCCGCCGGTGAAATCGCCGAAATTGCTTTCCAGTGCCCAGAAGGAAACAAGGTATTGCGGTTGCACGCCGTATTCCTGCTGGATACGCGCGAACAGGGCGCCGTGTTCCTGCAGCAGTTGCTGGCCGCGATCAATACGGGCCTGGCTCATGCGGGTCTTCATGTAGCCGGAAAAGGTCTGCGTGAATTCGGGTTGGCTGCGATCCAGTTCCAGTACGCGCTCAATCGGTCCGGTAACATCGACAAAGGCCAGATCCAGCGTGTTGTCACTGACGCCCTTGCTGCGCGCTTCTGCTTTCAGGTCTGCCATCCAGCTGTTGAAATCCTGGGTTTGCACTGCAGCGGCCGCATCGGATTCGGCTGCCACCAGTGTTTGCATGCAACCCTGGACCAGCAACACTGCCAGCAAGCCTGCAACGAATGAAAGAGGGAGATGAAGCAGCTTACGGCGTACTGACATGCAAGGATTCCTCTCTTACTGCCATTCAAACTTGTAGCCAACGGCATACAGGGAATGAATGAGTTCCTGGTCAGGCAGCTGCGCGCTGATCTTCTTGCGCAGCTTCTTGATATGACTGTCGATGGTACGATCGCTGACGACACGCCCATCTGAATAGATCTTGTCGACCAGCACGCTGCGCGTGAAGATGCGGCCGGGCTGGTCGGAGAGCACTTTCAATAACTGGAATTCGACTGCAGTAAGATGCAGGTCTTGGCCATTGATGGTGGCCTTGTAGGTGTCGATATCCAGTATCAGGCCTTTGTCGGATGGTTTGTCCATGCCTTCACTGCGACGCAGGACAGCACGCACCCTTGCCACCACTTCGCGCGGACTGAACGGTTTGCAGATGTAATCATCGGCTCCCAGTTCCAGGCCCAGCAAGCGGTCAATCTCGTCCACCTTGGCGGTAATCATGATCACGGGAAGCTGGGAGGTCTTGCGGATTTCCTTGCAGATATCCATACCGCTTTTGCCGGGCAGCATCAGGTCGAGCAGGATCAGGTTGGTCTGGTTGGTTTCGAGCCACTTTTCCACTTCCAGGCCGTTATGGATCACATGGACACCAAAGCCGCTTTGAATCAGGTAATCCTGCAACAAGGTGGCAAGTTTTACTTCGTCTTCAACGATCAGGATATGTTGTGACATTGGGCCAGTATTCCCTTTGGAGTTGACTCGGCGCAGTGGCCGGGTCTGGTTGTGGGCATATGTAACAGAGTATGGCGCTAGTCTACTGACTGCGTGTGGTTGCGGCAAATGCTGAGGCGGTTTCCAACCTGATTTTCCGCCGGCTTCCCGCCAAATTCCCGCTTGTGGCAGCTGTCAGCTGACGTCGTTGTGGCGAAGCGGGAAAGTAATAGTGAGTTTCAGGCCGCCCAGAGGGGAATGATCGGCGGTAATGGTGCCTTCATGCGCCATCACGATGTTCTGGCAGATGGCCAGACCCAGGCCCGAACCACCCTTGGCGCGATTGCGCGACATTTCCACGCGGTACAGGCGTTCAAACAGGTGTTCAAGATCGCTGTCGCTGACGCCCGGGGCGGAGTCAAACCATTCAATTATCACGTTATTGCTGTTTTCCTTGATGAAGATCTGGATCTCACCGCCCGCGTCCGTGTAACGACAGGAGTTCTGCAGCAAATTGTCGAACAACTGCTGCATGCGGTTGGGATCGCCCAGCATCACGATGCTGTTGTCCCCGTGCAAGCTCGAAATACGCAGGGTCAGGCGCAGGTTCTGCCTGGCTGCCAGCTGCTGATGCATCTCCACCGACTGTTCGAGGATGTCGCTGACGTTGATTTGCCCCTTTTTGTAGATAAGGGCTCCAAGATCCGACAGCGACAGTTCATGCAAGTCGTTCACCAGGGTACCCAAATGGATTACTTCATTGTGGAGCGAATCGAGCGTGTCCGCGTTAAGAGGGCGAATGCCGTCCTGGATCGATTCCAGTTCGCCTTGCAGCACCGACAGCGGCGTGCGCAGTTCATGCGAAATATCAGCGATCCATTGCTGGCGCGCGGTACGGTTCTGGTCCAGCGTCATTGCCAGGGTATTAAGGTCGGAAGACAGTTGGCTTAATTCGTCGGTGCCACGTACCGGGATGCGCGACGAGTAGTCGCCACTGGTCAGCCGGCGGGTGCCGGTTACCATTTGCATCACGGGACGGGTCAGGTAGATCGCTACCGGGAAGGCAATGAGGGCCGAAATCAGCACCAATGCCACGGCGAGTCCGAAGAAGGAATTCTGCTGTTGTTCGGCAAACAACAGGTCGGCCTGCTCCGACAGCTCCTGGCGGCTGGTAACGCCCAGATAGCCCACCACCGTGCCGCGCACCCGAATGGGATGCAGCGTGGCGGCCGGGGAAAAGGCGGCCGGATCTCCCAGCAGGATGGCCTGGTCGGCATCCAGCAGGTGCAGATAGGGACGTGCCGGACTGTATTCCGAGGTGTAGTACCAGTCATTCGGCGAGAAGATAATCGGCGAGGGGCGCTGGTTCTGGCGTGAGGCAATCATCTGCGGATCGGTAGTGCTTTCAATACTGTCGCGAATCAGGTCGGCAAAACGGCCACGGTCGCTGGTCAGGCTGTCCCAGGAGCCGGTGTGTTCGTAAAAATCCTCGAGTCCGCGCACCAGCGCGGGCACCTGGCGTTCTTCGATGCGGCTCAGGTATTCAATGAAGCCCCGGTTAAAGTTGTAATAGCCTGCACTGTACATGGCTACATAGACCAGGAAGTGGGCAGACAGGATCACCAGGAACAGTTTGTACTTGATGCTTAGACGCATGGCATGGCTGGCATAAGGGCAGAAATTATAGAAGGTGATGGTCGGGCTGAATGCTTGCAGCTAATATACCCCAATAGTCCGGAGCTGGGTGTGAGGCTCCGGGTTTCCTCAATTTTTCCACATTACATTCCGAAACATGAGCGCCGACGCCACTCCCTTGCAGGCCTTTCATCCAGCCGTGCGAACCTGGTTCGAGACCACGCTGGGCGAACCGACCCTGCCGCAGCAGCAAGCCTGGCCCGCCATCATGGCCGGCCGGCATACGCTCGTTGCTGCCCCAACCGGCAGTGGTAAAACACTGGCGGCATTTTTTGTCGCCATCAATACCCTGGTCGAAACAGGCCTGCAGAGCGGTCGCTTGCCTGATGCAACCAGCGTGCTCTATATCTCGCCGTTGAAGGCGCTGGGCAATGACATCCAGCGCAACCTCAACGTGCCGCTCGAGGGCATCGCCGAACAACTGCATCTGCAAGGCCTGCCGCCGGTCGACATTCGCGTCGCCGTGCGCACCGGCGATACCCCGCAGCAACAACGTCAGCTGATGCAGCGCAAGCCGCCGCATATCCTGGTCACCACGCCCGAGTCGCTCTATTTATTGCTGACCAGCAAGGGCGGCCGCAAGCTGCTGTCCACCGTGCGCACCGTCATCATCGATGAAATCCACGCGCTGTTGGGCGACAAGCGCGGCTCGCACCTGTCGCTTTCGATCGAGCGCCTGCAGAACCTTGTGCAACAAACCGGCAACGACGCGCGCCAGGTGCAACGCATCGGACTCTCAGCCACGCAGAAGCCAATTGAGCGGGTGGCGCAATACCTCGTGGGGCTGCCCGATGGGGCTGCCGCTACTGCCGGGAACGATTGTGTCATCGTCGACAGCGGCCACCAGCGCCAGCTCGATATCCGCGTGGAAGTACCGCGCTCACCGCTGACGGCGCTGATGAGCAATGAAGTGTGGGAAGAGTTGTATGCCCGGCTGGTCGCGCTGATCGAAACCCACCGCACCACATTGGTATTCGTCAACACACGGCGCCTCGCCGAACGCCTCGCCTTGTCGCTCGCCGAACGCATGGGTGCCGAGCATGTCAGCTCGCACCACGGCAGCATGAGCAAGGAGCAGCGCTTTTCTGCCGAGCAGCGCCTCAAATACGGCCAGCTCAAGGTATTGGTGGCCACCGCTTCGATGGAGCTCGGTATCGACGTTGGTGCCGTGGAACTCGTGGTGCAGTTCTCGTCCCCCAAGCGCATCGCTGCGTTCCTGCAGCGTGTCGGTCGCAGCGGCCACTTTGTCGGCGGCGTGCCCAAGGGCATCCTGTTTCCGCTCACGCGCGATGACCTGGTCGAATGCACGGCGCTGATCGATAGCGTCAAGCGCGGCGAACTCGACCAGCTCGTCATTCCCGACAAGCCGCTCGATATCCTCGCGCAACAGCTTGTCGCCGAAGTCGCCAGCCTCGAAGAGACGCAAGGCGATGTCGCGCTGGACGACCTGTGGCAATGGGTCAGCCGCTCGTGGGTGTACCGTCATTTACCACGTGCAGAATTCGACAGCGTCGTGCGCATGCTGGCCGATGGCTACACCACGCGGCGTGGACGCAGCGGCACCCTGCTGCACTTCGACCAGATCAACAATCGCGTGCGGGCGCGCAAAGGCGCGCGCCTGATGGCGCTCACCAACGGCGGCGCCATTCCCGACATGTTCGACTATCAGGTAGTGCTCGACCCGGAAGATATCGTGGTCGGTTCGCTCAACGAAGACTTCGCGTTGGAAGCATTACCCGGCGATGTGTTTACCCTCGGCAATCACAGCTGGCGCCTGCTGCGCGTTGAAGGACTGAAAGTGCGCGTGGCAGATGCGCAAGGACAATCACCCACCATCCCCTTCTGGATCGGCGAAGGCGCTGGCCGCTCGCGCGAACTCTCGGAAGCGGTGTCGCGCTTGCGCACCGAATTGCACGTGCTGTTTGAAGACTCCCTGCAGGCCGGCCAGCGCATGCTGGAGCAAGACATCGGCCTGGATGCTGCTGCCGCCGAACAACTGGCCACCTATTTATACACCGGCAGCCGTGCGCTGAACGTGATGCCGACGCGTGAATGCCTCGTGATGGAACGCTTCTTCGACGAAGTGGGCGACATGCATCTCGTCATCCACTCGCCGTTCGGCAGCCGCGTCAACAAGGCCTGGGGACTCGCGCTGCGCAAGCGCTTCTGTCGCAGCTTCAACTTTGAACTGCAGGCCGCTGCCAACGAAGACAGCATCGTTATTTCGCTGGGCTCGGTGCACAGCTTCGAACTGGCCGATGTATTCCGTTACCTGCAAAGCGCCACCGTGCGCGACATCCTCGTGCAGGCCTTGCTGGATGCGCCGATGTTCGAAGTACGCTGGCGCTGGAATGCCTCCCGCTCGCTGGCCGTGCAGCGCAATCGCAATGGCAAGCGCGTGCCACCGCAATTCCAGCGCATGGCGGCCGAAGACTTTGTCGCACAGGTGTTTCCCGACCAGATCGCCTGCCTGGAAAATATCAGCGGGCCGCGCGAGGTGCCTGAGCATCCGCTGGTGCAGCAAACCATTCACGACTGCCTCACCGAGGCCATGGACATCGATGAACTCGAGGAAATCGTGCGTGCCATCGAAACCAACCAGGTGCAGCTGGTCGCGCGCGATCTGCGCGAACCCTCGCCATTTGCGCAGGAAATCATCAACGCACGGCCCTATGCCTTCCTCGACGATGCGCCATTCGAAGAGCGCCGCACGCTGGCGATCAAGAACCGCAGCTGGATTGATCCGGCCGAGACCGAGGATTTCAGTGCGCTCGATATCGTTGCCATCGAACGCGTTAAGGAAGAAGCCTGGCCCTGGATCCGCAGCGCCGATGAACTGCACGATGCGCTGATGCTGCTGGGCTACATGAGCGAAGCGGAAATGCATGGCGACGATTCGCAGCCTGACAATTCCCTGTTCCTCG
>JBIIWM010000263.1:0-3753 GCA_044338875.1 Pseudohongiellaceae bacterium
CTTCCACTTTTGCCACTGGAGCTGCTGTAGGCGCCACGACTGGTTCAGCCCTGGTTTCAACTTTCGCTACCGGGGCGGCTTCTGCTTTCACTTCAGCTTTGACGGCTGGTGCTGACGCTGACGCTGCAGAGACAGAAGTCTCCAGCTCAACCAGCGGGGTTCCGGTTTTCACCTGCGATCCCACTTTCACCAATACTTGCTTGACTATACCGGACTTGGGTGCCGGGATATCCATCGCGGCCTTGTCGCTTTCCAGCACGACCAGCGTATCGTTTTCATTGATGCTGTCACCGACCTTTACCTGGATCTCGATGACTTCCACCGTATCGTCGGTACCCAGATCCGGAACCTGAATTTTCTCAACAGCCACTTTTTCTTACTCCTGAAGCTTTTCAGTTTCGCACTGCTTTTGGCAATGCCTGTCTATTTGCAAAATGGGCCCGATCAGGCCAGCACTGGATTGATTTTTTCAGGATCCAGTCCGAACTTCTTGATGGCTTCTGTCACTACAGAGGCCTTGATGGCGCCGGATTTGGCCAGTTCGTTCAGTGCAGCCACGACCACGTACTTGCTGTTCACTTCAAAGAAGCCACGCAGTTTTTCGCGACTGTCACTGCGGCCGAAACCATCAGTTCCCAGGACCTTGTAGGGGGCCGGTACATAAGCACGGATCTGTTCGGAATACAGCTTGATGTAGTCTGTGGTTGCAACCACCGGACCTTCACGCTCAGCCAGCATCTGCTCCACGTAGGAAACCCTGCGCTTGGCTTCCGGATGCAGCATGTTCCAGCGCTCGATAGCCATGCCGTCGCGTGCCAGTTCGTTCATGCTGGTAGCGCTGAACACATCAACGCTGACCTTGTAGTCTTTGCGCAGCATGGCCGCCGCATCCCGCACTTCGCGCAGAATGGTGCCACTGCCCAGCAAGCGTACACGCAGCTTGTCTTTGCTATTGGCAACCTTGTACTCCTTGCTCTCACCATCTTCAAGCAGGTACATGCCCTTGATGATGCCTTCCTCGACACCCTTCGGCATATCCGGGTGCGTGTAGTTCTCGTTCATCGTGGTGATGTAGTACCAGACGCTCTGGTCTTCCTGGTACATCTTGCGCATGCCGTCCTGGATGATCACCGCCAATTCATAGGAATAGGTCGGATCGTAGCTCACACAGTTGGGGATCGTGCCAGCCATCAGATGGCTGTGGCCGTCCTGATGTTGCAGGCCTTCACCGTTCAAGGTAGTACGTCCTGCGGTCGCACCCAGCAGGAAGCCGCGTGCCTGCAAGTCGCCTGCGGCCCAGCACATGTCGCCAATACGCTGGAAGCCGAACATCGAGTAATAAATGTAGAACGGAATCAGCGGATAGTTGTTCACGCTGTAGGAGGTGGCCGCAGCCAGCCAGGAACCCATGGAACCGGCTTCGTTGATGCCTTCTTCCAACAACTGGCCTTTCACGTCTTCCCGGTAGTACATCACCTGGCCGGAGTCGGCGGGATCGTACAACTGGCCCTTGGCAGAATAGATACCGATCTGGCGGAACATGCCTTCCATCCCGAAGGTACGCGCTTCGTCCGGCACGATCGGGACGATGCGATGGCCGATCTCCTTGTCCTTCACCAGGTTGGTGAGCAAACGGACGAACGCCATGGTAGTGGAAACTTCACGCTCACCGGTGCCCTTGGTTTGCGCTTCAAACGCAGACAGCGCCGGGATCTTGAGCACTTCGGATTTGGCGCGACGCGCTGGCAAGGTACCACCGAGATAGTCGCGCTGACGGCGCATGTACTGCATTTCGACGCTGTCTTCGGCAGGACGGTAATAAGGCACGTCTTCCAGTTTGTCATCAGGAATCGGAATGCCGAAACGGTCGCGGAAGGCTTTCAGTTCTTCGAGGGCAAGCTTCTTCGCCGAATGCGTGGAGTTCGCGCCTTCAGCCGAAGCAAAGGCATAGCCCTTGATGGTCTTGGCCAGAATCACGGTAGGACGCTCGTTGCAATCCACGGCTTGTTTGTAGGCGGCATATACCTTGTAGGGATCATGGCCGCCACGATTCAGACGCATCAGGTCTTCATCGCTCATGTGCTCGACCATCTTCAGCAGCTCAGGGCTCTTGCCGAAGAAATGCTCACGGATATAGGCGCCGCCACGGGCTTGATAGGTCTGGTATTCACCGTCGACCACTTCATCCATGCGCGCTTGCAGAATGCCTTCCTTGTCCTTGGCCAGCAGTGCGTCCCAATGACGGCCCCACACTACCTTGATTACGTTCCAGCCGGCGCCGCGGAAAATGCCTTCCAGTTCCTGGATGATTTTGCCGTTGCCACGAACCGGGCCGTCGAGACGCTGCAGGTTGCAGTTGATGACGAAATTCAGATTGCCGAGCGACTCGCGTGCCGCCAGGCTGATGGCTCCCAGGGTTTCCGGCTCGTCGCACTCGCCATCGCCGAGGAAGGCCCAGATCTGGCGATCGCCCTGTTTGACCAGGTCGCGGTTGTCCAGATACTTCAACACATGCGCCATATAAATGGCCTGCAAGGGTCCGAGGCCCATGGAGACAGTGGGGAATTGCCAGAAATCCGGCATCAATTTGGGGTGAGGATAGGAAGACAGGCCTTTGCCATCGACTTCCTGACGGAAATTATCCAACTGCTCTTCGGTAAGGCGGCCTTCGAGGAAAGCCCTGGAGTAAACACCCGGGGACGCATGGCCCTGGAAAAATACCAGGTCGCCCGGATGACGGTCGGTGGCGCCGCGGAAGAAATAGTTGAAACCTACGTCATACAAGGTGGCTGAAGACGAGAAGGTCGAGATATGACCACCCAGGTCGTAACCCAGTTTGTTGGCGCGCATCACCATCGCCAGCGCATTCCAGCGCACGATGCCACGCACCGAGCGTTCCATGTAAAGATCACCCGGCATATGGGGCTCTTCGGGTACTGGAATGGTATTGCGATAAGGCGTGGTGAGAGAGTCGACCGGAAGCTGTGCACCGGATTCAGTTGCCCTGCTGACCAGGCTCTTGAGCAGGTATTGGGCCCGCTCCATGCCTTGGGCCGTGATTACCGAGGAGAAGGAATCCAGCCATTCCTGGGTTTCCAGCGGATCTGAATCGCGCAGATGAGAGGCCATAACTATATGCTCTGTATAGACTTAATAAAGGTGTAGTTTAATTACAATGGGGCCAGATTCTACTTGAAGGACCTCAGTAAATCCAACCGCCAGCGATGAAAATGTAGTTAAACTACATAGACTTGCCGCGGCTTTGTCATGAAGGATTAAAAAGCACTGAAATTACAAGACTCTGTACTTGTAGTCACCAAATCGATACCCCCTGACTACTGCGTTCCGGCGTGTGCCGCCGCCCCACCATTTGCCCGCAAACACTCCAATGCTGCCGAAAAATGCAGCCTATGGAAACACGTATCAGGATCCGTCTTTTGTTCCCTGGCGCAAGCCCTGAATGCCCTGCGATGCGTTCGTTGTGGACTAAGGCACTTCCACCAGGCTGGGCTCACCCAACCTGCTTACCTCGATACGACTGATGAGGCCCTCACGCAGCGTGTAGTTGACGTTCAATGGCACGCGCCAGGCCTGCCCGGCTTTCAATGCTCCCACCGGAAAATCTGGTGCATCGGCCACAGCGGTAAATGTGCTGACGATATGCGCCGATACCGCATGGTCGTCAAAGATCACGCTCTGCACGGCAACCGCTTCGCGCACACTTGCCGCCATCGCCGTGTAGTAATCCACGAT
>JBIIWM010000264.1:0-3742 GCA_044338875.1 Pseudohongiellaceae bacterium
ACCATCGCTTTGCTATCACCAAGACCATGACTATGAACAAACCAGCCAAACTTCCATGCGCAGGGAAGCGTGAGCAGCAGAAAGAAGCTCGTCGCAGTGCCATCATCGATGCTGCGCTCGAAGAATTCACTGCACAGGGGTTCACCTCCGCAAAGCTGGACGATGTCGCTGTGCGCGCTGGTATTGGCAAAGGCACCATTTATCTTTATTTCGACAGCAAGGAAAGCCTGTTCGAAGAGGTAGTACGCAAGAACCTGTTTCCGGATCGCGAGCTCATGGAAACCTACATCGCGAACATGGAAGGCACGGCTGCGGAAATCCTTGCCGTACACTTCCGCAACATCTATGCCTTCATGAAGAATGAAAAGGTGCCACCGTTGTTGATGATGATACTCGGTGAAACGGCGCGTTTTCCCGCACTCTCACGCTTCTTCTACGAAGAAATGATTAGTCATTCAAACAAGACGATCAAGGACATTATCAGAAAGGGTATCGCCCAGGGGGAGTTTCGACCCTCAGCCGAGCATATCTATACCCAATTGTTGTTTGCCCCTGCGATGAACGGAGTAATCTGGAACCTGCAGTTTGGCGAACTGGCTCCCATCGATATCGACAATTACGCCGAGACCCATATCGATTTCATGCTGCGTGCCCTCAAGGCTTGATGCCGGTCAAGGGCGCCGTCCCTTGCTGTGACTACACTAGCTGCATTCCTATAAGGGGAAAACCCCAAGTGAGATTTGTCATGTCCAGCTCCAGAGTCGTGTGCTTTTTGCTTGCCATTGTGTGTCTGTCAGTCGTGGGCTGTGCCCCGGATCAAGCTACTATCTCACCCTCACCCTCACCCTCACCCTCACCCTCACCCGATTCCACCGCTCCCGTTGCCGCCAGCACAGCCGGCGTCAGTGACAGCAGCGACAATTCCGGAACTGACCAGGCCTTGCGCGCGAAGTTGCTGACGGCTTCGTTTACTGCCATCAACGCTGATCCTGCCCTGTCTGGCCTGATGACTTCGCTGGCTGAAACCGCCATTGCCGACAACTGTGCCGGCTGCCATGGTGCGACGCTGGAAGGCAGCAAAGGCGTGCCTTCCCTCGCGGACTATGACTGGATCTGGGGCATCACTGGCGAGGAAGTGACCACCACTGAGCCTATCCACAAAATCATGCAGACCGTGCTTTATGGTATCCGCGACCGGGACTGCCCGGACGATACCAAGAGCTATGGCGCCTGTCCTGACACGCGCTATTCCGAAATGCCGTCCTACCGTCAACTGGGGCTGACAGATCCGCAAATCCAGGACGTGGTTGAATATGTACTGAGCCTGTCCGGCCAGGAAGTAGACGCGGCAGCCGTGGCGCGGGCGCAGGAGCACATCGGGGCATGTACCGAGTGTCATGCCGAGAGCGGCATGGGCTACAAGCCCTATGGCGGCCCCGATCTTACCGACGATATCTGGATTTATGGCGGAACGCGCGAAGAACTCTTTGCCTCGATCGCGGATGGCCGCATGGGGGTGTGCCCCCCCTGGGCGAACAAGCTGGATGCCGCCACGATCAAGGCCCTGGGCGTTTACCTGTATCGCCGTTCAATGGGTTATTGAGTCCAGCTATCCCTCACTGGTAGGCTCCCCCTTCAACTGCATTATTTCGAGGCAGTGTGTCGGAGTTGCGTGTGCGAATTTTCTTTTCATTTCCGTTCTTGCTGCTGGGCGTTGTAGCCCTGCCCCTGTTGGCACAGCAACCATCTGCCCAGTCAACCCAGCCAGTAGCAGCCCAGCCAGTAGCAGCCCAGCCAGAAGCAGCCCAGCCAGCCCAGGCCGCGACACCGCTGGCGCCAGCCGTTTATGCACGCGTAGAGTCGGCCCCAATTGATGAAATGAGCGGCATCGTCAAAAGCCGGGGCCATGACAATGTGTACTGGGTCCACAACGACAGTGGCGACAGCGCGCGCATCTTCGCCATCACCGCAGAAGGAAAATCAGTGCTGCCTACTTATTCAAAGTTCACCCGGTTTGGTGATGAACCGGAGGACGGCAAGGAACAATGGGAAGGTTTCGAGGTAATGTACGCCACCAATGTGGACTGGGAAGATATCGCCATTGACGACAATTACCTGTATCTGGCGGATACCGGCAACAACGTCAACGATCGGCGCGATCTCGCTATCTATGCCATCAGCGAAATCGATCCCACTGCGTCCACGCGTTCAGCCGTGGTGCAGAAACTGCCCGTGATCTACCCCGAACAGCAGGAATTTCCACCGGGCAACTGGCATTACGACAGCGAGAGCCTGTTCACCTCCGACGGCAAGCTCTATCTGATTACCAAGCATCGACAGGCCGGCGGGCGCTTCAGTTTCGAGCCAGGTGCCAATCTGTACCGGCTGGATACCCGCTATACCAACAAGGACAATGCGCTTGCGTTTGTCGACAATTCACCGCTGGTCACCACCGCCACTGGAGCCGATGTGTCACCCGATGGCAACACGCTGGCAGTGATTTCTTATTCTGACCTGTGGTTGTTCGACAAACCGGCAACAGGGGACAAGTGGTTGTCTTCCACCTATCGCCGCATACCGCTTGATCGCTCGGTGATAAAACAGGCAGAGGCCATTGCCTGGCAGGACAATGACACCTTGCTGGTGACCAATGAAGGGCGCGATATATTCCGGCTTGTGTTGTCTGAAATGTTTGCGCCATGAACACGTCGGCAATTCTGGAGCAGATTTCCCGGGCTTATACCGAACACGGTCAGCAATGGAAGGAGTTTCTTGGCGGTATTGCCAATGAAGTGACCGATATGCTCGAGCGCCATCAACTGCACGCTACGGTAAAGGTGCGTGTCAAAAACTTTGAGAGCCTCAGTGAAAAAAGGAGTTATCTGAGCCACGCTGCCAATGAGAGCAATCCTGAAATCAAGGACCTGCTCGGCTTGCGCATCGTCGTGCCGTTCCAGGAAGAAGTGGAGCAGGCAGTTCTGCTGTTGCGCGAGCACTACAATATCGGGGAGATCGAACGCAAATCCGAGAAGCTCACGTTCCGCGAGTTTGCCTATGATTCCGTGCATGTCGAGTTGCCAGTACCAGTCGATCTGCAGTTGCCGCCCGGTTGCAGGCCGGTAATCGAAGTGCAGGTAAGAACCATCCTGCAGGATGCCTGGGCAGAAGTGGAGCACGAGCTGATCTACAAGAACCATTTCCGGTTTCCCAACAACGATTCCATCCGCAAGAAACTCGCCGCGGTAAATGCCAGCTTGACGCTCGCCGACATGATCTTCCAGGAGATCCGCGATGCGCAGAAGGAAATGGCCCTGTGGGGGCAGCAGCGCTTCAAGGCCATGCTGGACAAGGCAGGCGAGGGCCTGGGATCGGTGCTGGAAGAACACAAGGCGGAGCTGCCGCAGGCCACGCTGCCTGGTATTGAGTCTGCGCCTGCGGGCAACCGTGCCGAGATCGAGCGCAACCTCATGGCCGCCCTCAAGGCCCATAACGACAAGGACTACAAGGCCGCGATACAGCATTATTCCCGGGTACTCGAATGCAACCCGGAGCTGCCAGTGCGCTCGGTGGTGTTCAGTCATCGCGGCATGGCTTATTTCATGCTGCAGCAGGAAACCCTTGCGCTCAGTGATTTTGACCGCAGTTACCAGTGCGACAAGCATAATTACCGGGCCCTGAATTACCGCGCGATGATCCTGCGCCGCATGGGGTATGTGCAGCAGGCACTGGACTGTTTTGGCCT
>JBIIWM010000062.1:0-12750 GCA_044338875.1 Pseudohongiellaceae bacterium
ACACACGCTCCATGTGGCGCCTGCCGCAGAAACGACCATCCTTGAGACTTTGCGTGATTCCGTACATAACCATCTGGTGGCTGATGTTGAGGTAGGTATCCATCTTTCCGGGGGCGTCGATTCTGCAGCGATCCTTGCGCTGGCGTGCCGCGAACATAACCTGCGTACCTTCACCATGGCCATAGGTGATGATGCGCAGGAGTCGGTGAATGCGGCAGAAACTGCCCGGCTGTTCAATGCGCCGAATATTTGCGAGCCTGTCAGTTTCGATCTGCCTGCCTTGTTGCCCAGGATTGTCTGGCATATGGAAATGCCCAAGGTAAATGCCTTGCAGGTCTACCTCTTGTCCGGGCTGAGCGCCAGGCATGTGAAAGTCGTGCTGTCCGGGATGGGCGGGGATGAGCTGTTCTATGGATACAACGTCTTCCGGATTTTATGGATGTTGCAGCAAGTCCGGATGATAACCAAACCCCTGCGCTCAAACGCGCCCTTCAATGGATTCAGGTCATCGTTGTTGTCGGGCCAGTATGAGTGGAATGAATACGACCGGATGCGTGCAATGCTCCAGCACGGCGGCAACTGGTCCTTTGTCTACGGGCTGGTGCGGAATGTGTGGGATTGTCCGGCCCACCGCCGCTGGATCTATGGCCCCAGGATGCTGGACAGTCATCTGGATGACTCATTTGCGGTGCTCGAAGAGCGCTGGCCCAAGGAGCCTGATCCAATCGCGGCTGCCGCGAGGTTCGAGTGGAACAACAAGCTGGTAAATGACCTGTTGTGGCAGGAAGACCGCTGCAGCATGGCACACGGCCTGGAGTCGCGCGTGCCTTTCGTTGACGCCGTCGTGGCGCAGCGCATGCAGGGCTACTCGCGCCAGGAGCTGATGCCTGGAGGGAAATTGAAAGGGCGCTTGCGGCAGGAGCTGGCAGGAGTGCTTCCGGCTGCAGTCCTTAACCGGAAAAAAAGCGGGTTCCAGGTTGATTCACCGAGTTTCTTCCACAGTCATCTGGGGCCCTTGGCCGAGGAATATCTTGCTCCCGGGAAAGTCAGGGATTACGGATTGTTCAATCCGGACTTCGTCAGGTTCTTGCTGAACCTGCCGGCAAGCAAACGCTACCGCTGGCATTACTTCATGCTGTACCTGATGATCAGCAGTCATCTCTGGCTGGAGCTGTTTGAAAATGACAGCACGTCGTTGCTGTCAGCACCCGGGAGGCCCCGGTGAGTGCTGAGCCGAACAGACCGGCCCCTGGAGAGCGGGCATGAACCACTTCAAGGTGCTTCTCTTATGGGTGGCAAGCCTGCTCATCCTGATGTTTCTGGTGCGCGCCATCTCGCCGTACGATGTAGGCAGTAGAATTCGCGCAGTTGACGGTTTCTGGCTGGTGTGGGCCGCCGTATTTGCCTGCGCTGCAACCCTGCTGGGGGCTATCAACAGTTATTTGCTGGTAACGATCAGCCACCGTATCAATTTCAGTGCCTACGTCGGGTTCTTCTGGGTTGCCTGGGCTTGCGGTCTGGTGCTTCCGGGGCAGGTCGGGGACATGGGAGTGCTGTCCTGGTTGATGAAACGCAACGGCATGCGCTGGACGCACAGCCTGGGACGGCTGTTCCTCGACAAGCTCGTCAGCCTGTTCATTATTGCGATGGTGGCGGCGTGCGGACTTCTCAGCGTGCTGGATCGGCTTGAGCTGACCTACCACAAGCTGTGGTGGGGTCTGGGTGGCGTGCTTGTCGTGGCATTGTCACTGGCGCTGGCCTGGCGCGTACCGGCCGCACAGCGTTGGCTGCAGCATGCATTAAACGTGTTGGGGGAATCTGCAGGCATTGCCCGGCGCCATCCCTTGCGCATGTTCTGCAACATCATTCTCACCACGGTGAAGGTTGTCGTGCTGTCGCTTTCCTTCTGGTTCGTATTCAAGTCCGTGGGTCTGCTCGAGCTACCCTTTCTGCTGTTGTTCCAATTGATGGCGGTCAGCTCCATTGTGGCCTACCTCCCCTTGAGCATGAATGGCGTCGGCACTGTGGAAGTGGCGGGGGTTACCCTGTTTTCCATTTTTGGAGTTGATGCGGCGGCAGTATTGAGTGGATATCTGGTGTCGAGAATGATGACCCTGGTGCTGGCATGGCTTCCGTCCCTGCTCGGCTTGGCCTGGTTATATCTGGGCAGGAAAAAATAGCCCCTCCGCGCAGCGTTGCTGCTGGTTGTCAGGCCGTACATTTTTTCCGGAATGTGGTAGGCTTCACGGCGCGGAAGTGAATGTTTTCAAAGGCAAAATTGCATTACAGAGTTGATGCTGAAGGCCTTAATGCAGGTATTAAATGAGCGATAGCGAAGCACAAAAGACCCAGGTTCGCGATTTCTGGAATCGCAACGTCAACCAGTTCAACCAGTTGCAGCGTGACGATGTCGGAACGCGCGCGTTTTACGATGCTGCGGAAAAGTTGCGCTACGAATACCACTATCATCTGCCCCCGCTGTTCGACAAGGTTGCCCGCGAATTCCCCGGCGGCAAGCTGCTGGAAATCGGGTGCAGCATGGGAAATGACACGATTCAGTTTGCCCGGCGCGGGTTGCAGGTATGCGGAGTTGATTTAACGGAAGCCGCCATCAACCTGATCAAGCAGCGTTTTGCGCTGTATGGCATGTCCGGTGATTTTCGCGTTGCGGATGCTGAGCATCTGCCATTTGCAGACAACACCTTTGATGTTGTTTACAGCTTCGGGGTATTGCACCACACACCGGATACCGCAGGCGCCATTGAAGAAGTGCGCCGGGTACTGAAGCCTGGCGGGAAAGCCTTCATCATGCTGTACAACACCCGTTCACTGAACTGGTTGGCACATCGCCTTACAGGGATTCCGTTCGATGGCTCCAGAAGTGATCCCTGTCCTGTCGAAAAGTCTTATATGCCGCGTGTTGCTGCGCAGTTTTTCCAGCACTACAGCAGCACCACGCTGTTGATTGATTATCTGTATGGAACCGGCTGGGGTGTTTTGAATCGCATCATGCCGAAAGCACTGCATCGCGCCCTGGGCAAGGTGTTTGGCTGGCACTTGATGATCGAAGCGGTGAAGTAGGTTGCTCAAGCGGCTCAAATTGTACTTTGCCCAGGTTGCGTTGGCACGCGAGCGCACCGAACGCTTCGCCCAGGACCACTGCATGTGGTTTGCCCGCATGCAGGAAACTCTCAAGCCTTTCGTCAGCAATTTTTCAGGTATCCGTGCACTGGACCTTGGCTGTGGACTGCTGCAATGGCAGACCATCATGTTGCATAGCCTGGGAGCCCAGGTAACCGGCGTGGATATGGAATTCGTACGCGCTGACCGCAAGCCCGACAAGTATCTGCGTATCTGGCAGACCAATGGGCTGGAACGTGCTGTCAAAACCGCATTTTGGGATTTCAGCTATCGGGGACGTTATCTGCGGGCGCTTGCCGCTTGTTCCCCGTTCGCTCTCAAGACGCAGTCACTGGATTTGCGCCAGCATACGGTGGACCGGCTGCCGTTTGATGACAACACCTTCGATCTGGTGGCCTCGCATGAAGTGTTTGAACATATCCCGGATGTGCGTGCCGCAGCGCGAGAAGTCAAACGGGTAATGAAACCGGGAGGACTGGCCTATATCAATGTGCATTTGTTTCCGAGTATTTCCGGGGGGCATCACATTGAATGGAAGTACCCAGACGAAGCTCCATCCCGCACAGTCCCGGCGTGGGATCATCTGCGCCAGCGCAAGTTCCCGGAGCACCCTTCCTGGTTGAACGAACTGCGAGAGGAGGATTACCGGGAGATTTTCGGGGAAGAATTCGAGCTTGTGCGCTGGGAAGCCTCGGCTTATGAGGGCAAGGCGTTGCTGACGCCTGCGCTGCGCGCAGAACTTGCCGGCTTCAGCGAAGAAGAGCTGCTCAAAAAAGGTGTGATCATCGTCGCGCGCAAACACAGATAAATCAGGTCAAAACGGAAGCCAGCGTGAAGCAAATCCTGCAAAATTTCAAAACCGGTGCACTTGAAGTTCACGAAGTGCCCGCTCCACTGTTGCAAGCACATGGTGTGCTCGTTCGCACACACTATTCAGTAATCAGCGCCGGTACCGAAGGTGGCACGGTGCGGCTCGCCAGGAAAAACCTGCTGGAGAAAGCCCGTTCCCGTCCTGATCTTGTGCACAAGGTGCTTGCTGTTGCGAAGAATGACGGCGTTATGGCGGCCTATCAGGCGGTCACCAGCAATCTGGATTCGCCGGTACCACTTGGCTACAGCCTGGCCGGTGATGTCGTCGAGGTTGGTACACAGATAGGCGATTTCAAGGTGGGGGACCGCGTGGCCTGTTTTGGCAGCATGATCGCCAATCATTCCGAGTTGAATTTCATTCCGCGCAACCTGTGTGTACGCGTCCCCGCCAATGTGGATCTGCGGCACGCGGCGTTTTGCATGATCGGCGCGATTGCGTTGAATGGTGTACGGCGCGCCGGGATTGAAATCGGCAGCAATGTGCTGGTGATAGGCCTGGGCTTGATCGGGCAGATCACGGCACAACTGCTCAAGGCGTCCGGCTGTCGCGTGTTTGGCCTCGACCTTGATCCTTCCAAGGTGGCACTGGCACGGCAGTGCGGGATGGAAGCTGGCATGCTGCGCAGTGAGGCGAATGTCAGCGAGGCAATCCTGGCCTTCAGTGACGGACTGGGCGTGGATGCCACGATTATTACCGCTGCCGCACCCACTGCAGACCCGATTGAACTGGCCGGAGTCGTAACCCGCCAGCGTGGGCGTGTCGTCGCACTGGGGCGCTTGCCGTATGAATTGCCGCGCGATGAGTATTTGTTCAAGGAAATCGATTTCGTCACGACGCTGGCGTTTGGCCCGGGTGTCAATGATCCCAACTACGAAACCAGGGGTTTTGATTATCCGGCTGCCTTTGTGCGCTGGAGCGGGAACCGCAATATCCAGGCCGTACTGAACCTGATCAGCGGCGGCCAACTGAACCTTGAACCTCTGGTTACCCACCAATTTGCGCTGGAGCAGGCAAACAAGGCCTTTGCACTGTTGTCGGGTGAGAACAAGGAACCCAGTGTGGCGGTGTTGTTGCAATATGATGCGCAAAAGCAATTCAGTCGTGCGCCGATAGCACTGAAGACACACCAGCAAGAGCCACAGAAATCCAGCGCGAAAGCTTTACCCGGCATAGGCTTGATCGGAGCAGGCAGTCATGCCGTTTCCTTCTTGTTGAAGGCCATTGATGCAGCCGGCGTGGAAAAACGCGGGATCGTTACTGCCGGAGGATTCAAGGGCAAGTGGTACGGTGAAAAGTATGGCTTTGCCTATGCTGCCGCTGATCCGCAAGACCTGTTTGCCGATGCTGCCATTGATGCCGTGTTTGTGCTTTCACGCCACGACAATCATGCAGAAATGACGTTGCGTGCGCTGGATCATGGCAAGGATGTATTCGTCGAGAAGCCGCTCTGCCTGAAGAGCGACGAGCTTGATGCCATTGTTGCAGCACAGGCCCGGCACGGTGGGCGCGTGATGGTCGGCTACAACCGCCGCTTCGCGCCATTGGGAATCAAATTGAAAGCGTGTTTTGCCGGTCATGCCCAGCCGATCAGTGTGCACTATCGGATGAATGCGGGTTTTCGTCCGGCCAAACACTGGCTGCATGATCCTGAGGCCGGGGGTGGGCTCATTCTGGGCGAGGCCGTACACTTCATTGATTTCATCCAGTTTCTCGTGGGTGCCCGGCCGGTAAAAGTGTTCGCACAGTCGCTGCACAGTCCGTCACACGACATCATTGATGCGGACAACGTGGTGATCAATGTGCAGTTTGCCGACGGCTCGATTGGTGTGATGAGCTATCTGTCAAATGGTGACAAAGCGATGGGGCGCGAGCGTATTGAAGTGTTCGGGGACAACATTACCGCGGTATTGGAAGACTGGCGCTCCCTGGTGATATCCAAAAATGGCAAGAAACAGAAAACCACGCACGCCATCGTGCAGGACAAGGGGTTCAATCCTGAAGTGGCAGAGTTCATCAATGCCATCGCGCAGGGGCGCGCGCTTGATGCCGGTTTTGCCGAAACAGTGGCCGGCATGCGGGTTGCGTTTGCTGCACTGGAGTCACTCAGGAGCGGTCATGTTGTTGATCTGCCGGAACCGGAACAGGAAGCCTGAAACATGCGATCCTTTCGTATATTCCTGCGCGATATCGTGCCGACAACCGCCCGGAAAAAAATCATCCGGTTCCTGAACGTAGCCAGCGGCAACTACCTGAACCGTTTTCTCTACGGCAAGGTGACTTACAACCAGGACGGCTTGGCGACCACCCATAATGCGGATTTCATGCAGGACCCACGCTTCCTTGCGGCCTATGAGGCGGGGCGCAGTACCGGATCATGGACCTTTGGAGAATTGCACTGGCGTGCCTATGTGATCTGCTGGGCAGCAGAACGCTGTTCTGCACTGCCGGGAGATTTTGTCGAGTGTGGTGTGAATCGTGGCGGTTTTGCCCTGGCTGTAATCAACTATACCCGGTTCGGGAACCTGGACAAAAAATTCTATTTGCTCGATACCTATGAAGGGGTGGTGGAGTGCCAGATAACGCCGGCAGAAAAAGCGGCAGGGGTGCGGGCGGGAGAATATGAACCCTGCCACGATGCAGTCTTGCGTACCTTCAGTCCCTATGCAAAGCAAGTGCGGATCATCAAAGGTATGGTGCCTGATACGCTGGCGCAAGTTGACGCGGAAAAAATTGCATTTCTCTCGATTGACATGAATACCCGGGAACCGGAGATCGCGGCGGCAGAGTGTTTCTGGGAGCGTATGGCCAGCGGCGGCGTCATCGTCCTCGACGACTATGGTTGGCGCAAGCATATCGAACAGAAGAAGGCATTTGACGATTTCGCCAAACAGCGTGGAGTGGCGGTTTTGTCGCTGCCCACCGGTCAAGGGTTGATCTTCAAGCCTTGAGAACAATTAGCTGCAATCGCACAGCCTATCGTCCGCTGGTTGTCCGATTGCAGATTTCCCTGGCGCGGTTCCTGAAAAAAATTGGTGGCCCATGCAGCAGACTAAAGTGCCTTTGGGCACGGCAATCCTCGATTATCTTGTAGAGATATTCATGGCGATAGCGCCGCAGGATGCGGTTTCCTCATCGATAAAATCAGTATTGCTGCGTTGGCGCGGAGCAAAGGTCGGCACGCGCGTCAAGATCTGGCGGGATGTCTGGGTAGATGATTGCCGCATGCTTGAATTGGGAAACGACATTTCGATCGGAAAATCTGCAATGTTCATCTGCGGTGGAGGTATTTCGATCGGTAGCAGGGTGATGATTGCGCATGGTGCAAAAATTATCAGTAGTGGGCATCGCATCCCGGACTCTGCAGAGGAGTCGCTGCGGTTTTCCGGTCCCGCGGCAGAACGGGTAACCATCGGGGATGACGCCTGGATTGGTGCTGGTGCCCTGGTGCTGCCTGGCGTAACCATCGGGCAGGGTGCGGTGGTGGCAGCGGGTGCGGTGGTCACCAAAGACGTTGAACCCCGCACGATTGTCGCCGGGGTTCCTGCCAGGCTGTTGCGCACGCGTTGATGTCTGACGGAAATTTATTTGCAGCCTTTGCAAATACGGCGTGTCAGCCAGGAAGTTTTGCGGCTGGCCGGGTTGGGCTGGTTTCCCGCAGATGGCAAGCCAGTGCCCTGAACATCCAGGCATTGCACCAGCGCAGCAAGGTGAAGCTCTTACGGAAATATCGGGTTTTTTGATAGGCGAACCTGCCTTGTCCCAGATACATGTTGTGCAGTGCCCAGTCGGCAATTCTCTCAGCCAGTCCCGGGTACAGGTCGCGATGCCGGGTAAAAGTTATTATCCCCTGGGCAGCGCCGTGAATATCGAAAGGGTAGTGTTTCTCGCTGGTCCAGTAGGGCTCGCCATTGCTGCCGAAGTGGTGGCTGGCATAGAACTCCAGGCCCTTGCTGTAACGGTCTTGCCAGCGCAAGTCTCCTGTCGCCTGCATGTAGCGGTCAAGCGCATCAAGGATGAAGCCGGTATGGTAATTGTCATGTTTGATATGGGAATCGCCCGGTGGATCCGTGTAATACCAGGCGCCGTAATCCGTCTGCTGGTTGACCACATAATTTACGAGGCGAAAGGCCTGTTCCTGGTAAATGGCATTGCCGGACAAGGCATTGTATTGGGCGATGACAGCACCGATCAGGATGCTGACATCCATCACCCGCATGGTCATGGGCAGGGGCATGTAACCAAGGCATAGTTCATCTGCGGTGTTTTTGAGGATCTGCAGGTCATTGAGAAAGAATTCAATGCAGGAGGCCACCAACTCCAGATAATGCGGATTTCCCGTAATCCGGAATCCTTCCAGAAAACTTTCACACACAAAACAGCTCACCACCGCGTTGGGAAGCCCGGCTGGTGCATAAAATCCCGGGTCTTGCCATGGATACTGGTAGCCCCAGCAAATCCCTGATGTGCCTTCTGTTGTCCCCAACTGTTCCAGCAACAACAGCAATTTTTTTGCTTCGTCGAGTTTTCCTGCGTTTCCGGAACAGCGGTATTGATCCAGGAATCCCAGGGCAAACAACGCCAGACCTTTGGGGTTGTAGGTTTTGGGCACCAACAACAACGGGCGCAAATTGACGGGGAAGCGCATGACCCCCTGAATGGCAATCATGCGCGGCCAGCGCCCCCAGCCCAGTAGTGTTTTCAGGACAGGTGAATTGAGTCCGTCGTGCTTGTTGTAACCCTTGTACTTGCATTGTTCGCTGTAGCGCTGCAGGTCATCGAGGACGGCTTGGATGGTATCGGAAGTGGGCATATAAAAATTGACTGAGTGGTTAGGTGTTGGATACTGCTGTTCAGGGGAAATCCTGTCAGATGTCCCTGTCGCAGAAGCAGTGTCTGCAGACACTTCGCTCCTGCTGGATAAATCCACGCCAATTAACACATTTGCGCCACAATTAGGCAATTGTGATTTGCATGCCCTGCCATTACCCTCTCGTTTGTTCTGCCTGGAACAGCCTGACAATAACAACAACAAACCGGATCAGTATAAATAAGCCATGACAAGACTCCGATTGATATTGGTCGTTTGGGCTGCTTTTTCCCAGATTGCGCAAGTGAGAGCTGCCGATAATCCCGTCGAAGCAATTCACGACCTGACCTTGCAGTGGACCGGCCTCGAACACCAGAAGGATGTGCTGGAGTCCAACTGGCGCAACGACAAGCCCGTGCTTGAGCAGCAACTGGCGCTGCTTGAGCGTGAAACCCGTGAGCTGAATCTTTTGTTGGAAGCGTCTGCTCAGGAGCAGGGCGCGGTGGAACAGAAACGGCTGGAACTGCTGGAAGAGCAAACCCGCTTTGAGCAGGAGCAGGCGGCTATGGAACGCGGCCTGGGCCAGGCCACCCTTGAGTTACGTACCCTGCATCCGCAATTGCCGCCCCCTCTGCTGGCAGCATGGGAAGAAAAATTGCCGAGTCTGGATGACCCCTTGCTAACGGCCAGTGAAAAGCTGCAGGTCGTGCTGGAATTGCTAAGCCAACTCGACGATTTCCAGCAGAAGATTACGCTGCATGAAACCGTGATGACGCTTGCCGATGGCCAGGACTATCTCGTGCAGCAGGTTTATCTGGGGCTTTCGCATGGCTGGTACATTACTACAGATCAACGTTTCGCAGCAGCAGGCACGGCCACTCCGGATGGTTGGGTCTGGCAGGAGGTGGATGATGCTGCGGCAATCAATCAGGTTATCGCGATCCTGGAGCGTCGCAGTAATCCAGTGCTGGTGGAAATACCGCTGCGCCTGAGTGCCCCTGTCACGCAGGGAGGCAACTGAGATGACACGGTTGCCCAATATTTGGCGCGCTGCAGCAAGCATTCTCGTGTTCGCCGGGCTGGGCAGCAGCCTGGCACTGGCAGCCGATCTTGATGAGGTGCGTACGCGCCTGACGCAGGACATCGAGGCTGCGCAAACAGGACTGGGATCAGCTCAAGCCAGTATCAGCCGTGAGCGCGGGCAACTGGCCGGACAGATCAACAGCGCACAGAATCGTGTGCTTGATTTGCGTGAGCGGGCTGTGTCCGCGCGACGTCTGGCAGATGAAGAGACGTTGAGCCTGGCGCAGATAGAGGCGCGGCTTGACACCTGGCGCGAACAGAGCCTGTTTCAAAGCCGTTTGCTCGCCGGATTTCTCAACCGTAGTGGTCAACGTTCCCAGGCGAATGTCAGTGAAATGAATCTGCAGGATGATCTCCAGCTGTTTTCTGGCTATCTGGCGCAACAGGATGAACGCCTGTATCCAGGTTGGAAACCGCAAGAGCTCGTGCTGCCCGATGGCCAGGTCACACCGGTCGAAGTGCTGCAGTTGGGGCCGGTGCAATGGTTCTGGCAGGAAGGGCAGGGGCAGGCGGGTCTGGCCAGCGCTGAGGGAAACATGACGCGCGTTGCGCTGCTGTTCGAATCTGCGGCGGCTTCCGGTTTGCAGAGCCTGCGCGAGAATGGCAGCGGCAACATCACGTTCGATCCGACACTGACGCATGCCCTGCTGCTGGCGGAAGATGAAGAGACCTTCATGGAACATCTGCAGAAAGGTGGCATCTGGGTAATACCGATCATGCTGTTCGCGTTGTTTGCCAGCATCATTTCCGGATTCAAGGCCGTGTGGCTGTATCGCCTGCCACCGCAATTGCCGGCGCTGGCAGAGCGTGCCGAGGCTGCCATCAGGGAGGGTTCTGGTGCAGTGCAGGCCTTGTTGCGGCAAGCACATGGAGCGCAGGCCGAACTGCTCAAGATCGCGCTGGCAGCACCACAGACTGCCGGGCAACGCGATGACCGGCTCTATGCGACTTTGCTTGAACAGCGTAATGCACTGGAACGCTGGTTGGGAGCAATTGCGATGACGGCCTCAATTTCGCCGCTGCTGGGACTGCTGGGGACAGTGTCTGGCATGATCACTACTTTCAAGCTGATGACCCTGTTTGGCTCCGGCGATGCGAGTTCAGTGTCGGCAGGCATTTCGGAAGCCTTGATCACCACCGAGTTGGGCCTGGTGGTTGCGATACCAGCGCTGCTCTCGCATGCGCTGATGACACGCAAGGTGAAGAGTTATTTTGCGCGCCTGGAAAATGCTGCGGTGCAGCTGAGCCAATTGCCGCTGACGCGAGACTGAACATGGTCCAGGGTTTCCAGCTCATTGATCTTGCCGACAACCTGACCGTCTGGGCGATTATTGGCCTGGCGCTGTTCTGCTACATACTGGAATTCAATTTCATTCTCGCCAAACGCGATGCGGAATGGCGGCAGCAAGTGGGTATCTGGCTAAAGGTGCTGCCAGTGTTGTTGGGGGCGCTGCCCTTGCTGGGACTGTTTGGCACCATTGCCGGCTTGCTTGCCACTTTTCGCAGCATGGCCTTGTACGGCGGCCTGGATCAGCAGGCACTGCTGGGCAGCGGAATTGCCGATGCGTTGATCACGACCCAGCTGGGCCTGGTCATGGTGATTCCCGGTTTGTTGCTGTTCACATACATTCGCTATCGTTATCGGGAGTTGCCTGACGCATGAAACCATCCCTGCAGGACAGACTGGATCAGGATCACCATCACGGCATCGACCTGACGCCAATGATTGATGTGGTGTTCATCCTGCTGATCTTCTTTATCGTCACCACGGTATTCATCAAGGAAACCGGTGTGGAGGTGGAGAAACCGCAAGCCGTTACCTCGGAACAATTGCAGAATAACCTTATCCTGCTCGCCATCACCCCAGGCGGGGCCGTGATGTACGACCACAGCAACATTGGAATTTCCGGTGTGCGCGCCACGGTGGCGGCGCTGTTGCTGGCTGAGGAGCGGCCAGTGGTCATACAGGCCGACCGTCAAGTGACTACCGACTTGCTGGTGCAGGTGATGGATGAAGCGAAACTGGCTGGCGCGACTAGCCTCAACATTGCGACGTTGGGCGAATGACACTGATGCAACGCCGCCATCTGCTCTCCACTGCGCTGGCTGTGACCCTGGTGTTGCTGCTGCTGGTACTGGCGTCGCTGGATGGCCTGGTCACCCCGGAGCCTCCGCCACTCATCGCGCTGCGCGAAGTGCATGTCTATGTGCCGCCACCCCCTCCGCCGCCGCCTCCACTGACGCAACGGGCGGCATCCGGCATGGCAGGTTCACCGGTCGCGCTGGCAGCTGTGCCTGCCACCATTGATCTTGAAATCATGGAACTGGCTGTCGAGCTGCCCGCCGGTCAGCCCGGCTCCTTCGGGTCTGGCTTGGGCGACACTGGCGAGGGATCGGGCACGGATTGGGGTACGGTGAGTCTCTCCACGCTCGACAGTATCCCGATGGTGATCAATGCCCCGCTGATTGCCTATCCTGCCCAACTCAGTGCACAGAACATCAACCAGTTCGAGGTAATGTTCCATATCATCATTGACGAAACCGGTAGAACTTATCCGGTGCAGTTGGTCCGCAATCCCTACCCGGGGATGAACGAGGAGCTGTTGGCGTATGCCGCACAAGTACGTTTCTCTCCACCAGAAAAGCTCGGTGTTCCGGTCAGAACCGAATATTTGTGGCCGGTGGCTTTCAAACGCGATTGAGTTGTTTATGAAACACTGCAAACTGTTTTCACTGATGTTCCTGGCCACCAGCTTGCAGGCTGCCGGGCTTGAGCTTGAATTGCCGCGCGCCGAATGGCTATTGCAACCGGTCAGTCCGCCATTGTTGCAGCGGGAGGGAACCGCGC
>JBIIWM010000265.1:0-3729 GCA_044338875.1 Pseudohongiellaceae bacterium
GCCCAGTAATTCACGAACACACGCTTGCCGGCAAAGCTGGCAATTTCCAGACCTTGCCCCTGCAGATCCTGATAGGTGCTGCCGGCGGCATCAAATGTGGCAACTGTGGGCAGCAGCGTGCCGGCGCTTGCTGCTGCAGTTGTGTCCACTGCAGCAAGATCCGCGGTATTTTCGTCAGAGCTGCAAGACTGCAGTAGCAAGGGCAGCAACAGGAGCGCAAGCAAGCGGTAAGCGCTCTTGCAGTCAAACCGGGCGAGTACAGGGCTGATTGGGTGTGCAGGGAAGGGCATCATGAATTCGGACCTTGGCTATCGTCGTTGCATCTTATGCACTTACGTTTGCCCCCGTCAAACGGCTCAACAGGGCTGGGATGGTTAATATGACTGGCAGGGTCGCTACCGGCTTCGTGCTGCAGCCTTGCAATAAATCCGGAGCCGGGCGGTCATTGCTAGAGCCAAACAGACTGCCTATCATGGCTTCGCTTTCATTAATTCCAACGGGGACCCAACATGAAAAAATTGCTCATAACCACAATTACAGCGGGGATACTTTCGATGCCGGCGTTTGCCGCCCTCGAAGCTGGTGCTCCGGCGCCTGCATTCACGGCACCGGCCTCCCTGGCCGGCAAGGAATTCACTTATTCCCTGCAGGAATCCCTGGCGCAAGGCCCAACCGTTGTTTACTTCTACCCATCGGCCTACACCCAGGGCTGCAACATCCAGGCCCATACTTTTGCCCTCAACATGGACAAGTTCAAGGCAGCCGGTGCTTCAGTGGTAGGCGTATCGCTCGACAGCATCGACCGCCTGAATGTGTTTTCGGCGGATCCGGAATATTGCGCAGGCGTCTTGCCGGTAGTGTCGGATGCTGATGGCAGCATTGCCAGCTCCTATGAAATCCAGGTGCGCGATGGACGTGAAGGGGCGAAGGATTCGCGTGGTGAAGAGATCGGTCACGGTTTCGCGGAACGTACCACGTTCATCGTCAGTGCTGACGGCAAGGTAGTCGGGACTGTGGGTGGCGTATCGCCTGAAGAGAATGTGCTGAAGTCGCTTGAGATGATCCAGCAATTGAGCGCCCGGTAAGCCCCACGCTGTTCGCTATTGATTCACAACTCCCCTGCAGTGATCCTGCTGCAGGGAAGTCTGGAAATTCCAGGCTCGTCGCCTATTCGTAGTACTCCGGCGCAAATTTCAGCCTCGCGTGCGTCGCCTTGTCATGTCCGATCCACATCGTGGCGCCAGTCTCTTTCAGCAAGGCCTGGATTTTCTCGCGTGAGTGGCCTGACATCTCCGTATCAAATTCAAAGGTCGGAAAACGTTCGGTCGTGATTTCTTCCGGGAAATGGTAAAGGTCGCCGGCCAGCAGCAGCGATCCAAAGTCATCAAGTTGCACCAGCAAGACCTGATGGCCCGGCGTATGGCCTGGCGCCGAAATAATGCGGACACTGCCATCGCCAAAGACATCATGATCTTCATTGTCCAAAAGCAGAGTGGGTGCTTGTTCCAGTGCAGTGAAATGCGCGGGCACCATCACCCGCACCTCGGCACCACTGAACATCATGTCACGGTCGGCTTTTTGCACGATCCATTGGGAACTGGCAAAGACATTGGCATTGCCGTTGTGATCCGAATGCAGGTGGGACATCGCGAAGTAGTCGATATCCTGCGGTCCATAGCCAACGGCCTGCATCTGGCTGAGCAGCGGTGTATCGACCACGATGGGACCTTCGGTGTAAACGCCGCCATCGCTGGGCAGGGCAGTATCGGGAATCGCTCCGGCTTCCCATAACAGCGTGCCCTTGGGATGCACGATCAGGTAACTGGTGGCGACAAAATCGGTTTCAGTCACTTCGTCTGCACTGAAGTTGAACAGGGCAGGGTCGAGCCCGTTGATCTCGCCGTTATCAAAGATATACAGGCGGATGCCACTCTGGGCTGAGACAGGATTGAACACTAACAGGCTGGTGGCAAAGAACAGCACTTTGGTGAGTATGCGGGCCAAACGGCGTTGATGTTGCATGGGAAAACTCCTCTACTAATCCTGGACGGCAAGTGTATGACGAAGCGGGGCTTTCTGCTAAGTTAGTAGCAGAAAGCTGCAAGTGACCACTGGATGACAAACTCGGTTCCAACTACTGAAAATCCCGCCACAATTCCGGTCTGGAAGCAGATATTCCTGAACAAGCGGATGCTGATCTGTGTATTTCTGGGACTGTCATCCGGCATGCCGCTGTATGTGTTGTATCAGCTGGTGCCAGGCTGGTTGCGGGCGGAAGGGGTTGATCTGGGCACGATCGGCTTGTTTGCCATTCTCACCTTGCCCTACAACTGGAAATTCCTGTGGTCGCCCTTGCTGGACCGCTATCGGCTGCCCTTGCTCGGCCGGCGCCGGGGCTGGATCTTGCTGACCCAGGTTTGTCTGCTGTTCAGTATCGCCGGCTTCAGTGGCATCGATCCTGCGGTCAGTATCCAGCCGGTCGTGTGGGTAGTGATAGCAACAGCGTTTTTCAGTGCCACCCAGGACATCGTTATCGATGGTTATCGGCGCGAACTGTTGCCCGACAATGAACTGGGTCTTGGCAACTCCATCCATGTGAACGCCTATCGGATTTCCAGCCTGGTGCCCGGATCGCTGGCCTTCATTCTTGCAGACCGCATGCCCTGGTCCATTGTTTTTTTCGTGGTGGCGGCGTTCATGCTGATCGGGATCGTGTCCACGTTGTTCATACCGGAAACCAGTGATGACGCGCAGGCGCCCAAATCGCTGAAAGCCGCGATCGTCGAGCCATTCATTGAGTTTTTCACGCGCGGCACCTTGAAGTCGGCGTTGCTGGTGCTGGTCTTCATTGTGTTGTACAAGCTGGGTGACAACATGGCGGTCGCCCTGCAAACCCCGTTTTTTATTGATATGGGCTACAGCCTCACCCAGATCGGGACAGTGGCGAAGTTTGCCAATCTGGGGTCTTCCATCATTGGCGCTTTTGTCGGCGGCATCCTGATGCTGAAAATTTCGATCAACAAGGCGCTGTGGTTGTTCGGCGTGGTGCAGATGACATCAATCCTGGGCTACGCACTGCTCTCCATCATCGACACCAATCCGTATGCCTTGTTTGCCGCCACGTCTTTCGAATACTTCGGCGTAGGCCTCGGAACGGCGGCCATCAGTGCCTATATCGCAGCACAAACCTGCAAGCGCTTCTCCGTGACCCAACTGGCCTTGTTACTCAGCTTTGTCACGCTCGCCAGAACGTTTACATCTGCCGTTGCCGGATTCCTGATTGAAGCGGTAGGCTATTTCAGCTTTTTCCTCATCTGCTTCGCACTGGCAATTCCGGGCATGCTCCTGCTATTTTGGGTAGCGCCCTGGTCGGAGCAGAAAGTGGAGCAAAGCAAAAGCACCGCGTAAGCAAGCCGCCAAGAGCCTGCAAGAATTACTGAAACCTGATAAATGTCACTAAAAAGGGGTTACCAATGCCAAAGACACTCAATGCTGATTTGACCCAGGAAATCGACCTGCTCAACCTGTTCGACCTGGGTACCACCCAGCAGGGCATCAAGATTCACCATGAGGCTGACAAGCAGCGTATCGCCGCTGCCCAACGCCTGTTCGACAAAGGAATGATTACACTGCCCGATGGCGGCTATCTCACCGATCGCGGCGTTGAAACTGCCGAACATGCCCAGGCCCTGATTCGCTTGTTGCACGTTTGAATTCAAAGGGGACTTA
>JBIIWM010000064.1:0-12695 GCA_044338875.1 Pseudohongiellaceae bacterium
TGCGCGGTGGCGATTTCATGCCGGCTTTGGGTGGCTTACGATTATCCTTGTCATAATTCCACTGGCCACCGGTGGGCTTCCCATCCACGTCCATCAGAATGGAATATTTTTTGCGCATTTCACGGTAAAAAAATTCCATTCGCAGCTGTTTCTTGTTCTTCGCCCAGTCGGCAAAACCAGAATGTGTGGCCAGGAAACGCGTGTCAGGTAATATTGAAACAGGAATGCCAAGCAGGGTTTGCCAGGACTTCATCATTTCAAGCACCCGAAACTCCCCTGGCTCAGTGACTACCAGCCCTGCAGGCCTTATTTCACTCACCGCACGCTGTACTTCGCCGGTAAAACTGCCTGTATTAAAAGCATCATCCAGTGCGATATAGCGCACGCGAATTCCCTGCGCTTCAATCTCGGCAGCAAAATGTCGCATGGCAGAAAACAGAAAGGCAATCTTTTTGGGATGGTGCGGAACATAGGTAGCTTCCTCCATTACCTCGCAGAGCAGTATGATGTCGTCGGCTTTGTTTAGCCCTTGCATTGAAGCGATAGACTCAGAAAGTTGATCGGCAAGAACAAGACGGAGAACCGCCATTACTCGACCTCTCGACGCTGTAATTTTGCCAGTTTCTGGTGCTTTGGGGTTCGGGCCGTCAAACGTTTGCGCCAAAGCCCGAATCCATTTTGCTTCAAGTTACCATGTATAATTTCAATCACGTTGTCTCCAGGAAACCCTTGTTCATTTTTGACTTGATCAAACGATTAATCATCCGCCCAGGCCAAACGCATAATATCGCTGACGATGGCTTGTGTGTATTCTTGCTGCCTGCATTCTTCTTTGACATAACGCACATCATGAAAATATGCCCGCAATCCCCAAGCTTCCTGCATAATTGGGCCAATTGACTACTCAGATCCACACCAAACAAGATTTTGGTGATAGTCGGACACTATCTGCATGCTGATCCAAAACCGTGAATTACTGTCGAGAGAACTTTCAAACCTGCTGTTGCGCAACTATCAGCAGAATGCCGGGCAGGACTTCTCCGCGCAGGCCAATGCATACCTCGACAAATTCCTGCCAGCACACACCAATGTCGAAATCAGGGAATGCACCATCCTTTTTTCCGACCTGCGAGGCTTTACCCATTTCACCGAAAAATACCCGGTGCAAATCCTGCACGAAATACTGAATCGTTATTTCACCTGCATGATAGAAATCATCGAGAAACATGGCGGCTTCATCGACAAATTGATCGGAGATGCCATTATGGTCGTATTCAGCACATCAGCTGATCCCCTAGTCATGGCCACCATTCTCGCATGCTCGATTGAAATGCAGAACGCGATGGCACGCATCAACATCGAAAATCGCGCCAAAGGCATTGAAGGCCTGTATATGGGAATTGGTATCAACTCCGGAGAGGTGCTTACCGGTTTCGTTGGTTCCAACAGGCACCTTGAATATACTGCCATTGGCAACGCTGTGAATGTTGCTTCGCGTGTTGAATCTTTCACCATGCGCGGACAAATCCTTATAAGCGAGTCCACTTACCAAACCTGTACTGACCTGGTGACAGTTGGAGAGCCTCTGGAAATCAGCGCCAAGGGCAGCACTGGCCCTCTGACCATCTATGAACTGCTGGCTGTGCTACAACCGGTATTCATAGAAAATCAGCGACTTACTCGCAGGAAATATCTCCGTGTGGACACGGATTTGCTGACCAAGTATCAACATGTAGTTGGCAAGGAACTGGAGAATATCCAGCATGAAGGCCAAGTCATAAATCTCAGTTATGACGGCATGTTGCTACTGACAGATGAAAAGCTGGATTCAAGAACTGAATTGTATTTCGAAACCAGTCTTTCCATGTTCTCGACTGACACCGGCCAGATCTATGCGAAGGTAATACGATGCATTCCTACTGAAGCAGGTTACGAGACCGGCCTTGAATTCACGATAATCGATGACGCTACTGCAGAAGTCATCCGGGATTACATCGACAAGATCGTCTAGGCCTTGATAAAAACCGGAATCTGTCCCTGATTCTTGCAAACCTGCCTTCCGGGCGTCCTGTACAGTTATAATCCCTTATCTTGAGATTTCAGACCTTCACTTCATGAGTAGCAGCAAAGCCAATATTGGCAGCAAATGGATTGGCAACAGCAGCGAGTACCCCCTGCCCCTGTTGCAGATCACAGGACTCGACCTGCCACAACTGAAGATTCCCGCTTTCAGCATCCGTACCGGAGAATGCTGGGTACTGCTGGGCCGCAATGGCGCAGGAAAACATTACTTCTCCCGCCTGCTGGCAGGCAAGCTCGAGGGTGCAGATGTTTCCCTCCGACATCAATTTCGTAACATACGAATGCTTTCCTTCGAGGCTCAGCAAGCATTGTATGAGAAGGAACTCCATGACGATGACAGCGAGTTCATGGAAGGCCAGGACACTGGTACCACTGTGCGTGAGTTGCTCAATCTTCAAGGTTGCCGCTCTGACCAGTTGCCCGACGAGCTCCGGTTTCTCAAACTGGAACCTTTGCTAGAGCGCGGTTATCGTCTGCTCAGCAGTGGCGAAGCTCGCAAGGCTTTGTTGGCACAGGCGCTGCTTGCCAAGCCTGATCTGCTGGTATTGGATGAACCTTTCGATAGTCTCGACCTGCAATCGCTGCAACATCTGTCGGAATTTTTTGCACATCTGCTTCAGGAAAATTCAATAACGCTATTGTTCCTGCTGAATACTCTTGACGATGTTTATCCCTGGCATACGCATATTGCAGTCATGGACAAGGGCGAGCTCATCACTGCTGGCGCTGTTGCCACCATAGAACAGGATGCAGAACTGCAGGCACTGCTGTCATTTGATGCCGGCACCTTGCCGGATTGGCCAGAAGCACTGCCGTGTTCCGAGTCACCTGAGTTGCTGGTGGCGTTGCACAATGGCAACGTCAAATATGGCGACAAGCCAATTTTCAGCAATCTGAATATCAAGATCCGCACTGGCGAACATACGCTGTTGACGGGGGCGAACGGTTCCGGGAAATCCACCTTGCTCGGCTTGATTACCGGCGATCATCCACAGTGCTACAGCAATGACCTTACCTTGTTTGACATAAAGCGAGGAAGTGGCGAGACCATCTGGGAACTGAAGCGTCGCATCGGCATCGTCTCGGCCGCCCTGCACCGTGATCACCGGGTGCCCGGGACCGCCTTGCATATCGTGCTGTCAGGCTTCCATGACACTATCGGACTCTACGATGCAGTCACTCCGGACCAGATCAGGCATGCCAGACACTGGCTGCAGCTGACAGGCATGGAGCAAAAGGCCGCGATTCCATTCAAGCAGCTTTCCTATGGAGAGCAACGCCTGGTGCTTATTGCACGTGCACTGGTAAAACAGCCAATGCTGCTCGTCCTTGATGAACCCACCCAGGGGCTGGACGCCGTCAATCGACTGCGTGTGATGCATTTCCTGGAGCACCTTTCCACCCAGCAACACACCACCATCCTGATGGTGAGCCATCGGCTGGATGAACGATTGCCCTTGTTCAGCCAGCATGTACACTTGGACTAATCCCCTCAGGACTTCTCCTGCCGGAACTGCCATCCACTAGCGGAAACCAACAATGGAAATCGTATTCCTCCTGATACTGATCATGCTGAACGGCCTGCTGGCCATGTCAGAGATCGCCATCGTCACCGCTCGCCGGATAAAACTGAATCGCTTGGCCGACGACGGACACAGCTCTGCGCTGGCTGCCATCCATCTGCACGAAAATCCCACCAGTTTTCTCTCCACTGTGCAGATCGGCATTACCTCCATCGGGATTCTCAACGGTATCGTCGGTGAAGCCGTGCTGGCCGACCCCCTGGCGACCTGGTTGCAAACCCTTGGCATGAAGGATCATGGCAGCCATGTGCTGGCAACAACTTTTGTAGTGATAATAATTACCTACATCTCCATCGTGATCGGGGAGCTGGTGCCCAAACGGATCGGCCAATTCAATCCTGAGCTGATTGCATGCCGGGTGGCGCGTCCGATGATGCTGGTCTCACGGTTCACCCATCCCTTTGTCAGGCTCCTGACCTTGTCCACTGATGTAATACTGAATCTGTTCAAGCGCCATCGCAACGATGGTTCCGATGTCATCGAACAGGAAATTCATGCGCTGCTTGAGGAAGGTTCCGAAGCAGGCCTGATTGACCAGCACGAGAACTTGATGATCCGCAATGTATTCCGCCTTGATGACAGGCCGATTCGCTCACTGATGATTCACCGCGCCGACATCGTGTATCTGGACGTAGACAAAACCCTTGATGAAAACCGGGACATCATGATGACAACCAACCATGCACTCTACCCGGTATGCAGTGGCGGCTTGAGTCACATCCTGGGGGTTGTGCACACCAAGCAATTGCTGCTGCAGTTGTTGCAAGGCAAAACTGTCGACCTCACGGCAGAGCTGCATGCTGCCGAATTTGTCCCTGAATCAATTTCCGGCATGGATCTGCTGAAGCATTTCCGTGGCAGCAACAGTTATATGGCCTTTGTGGTCGATGAATATGGCGATGTGGAAGGATTGGCAACTCCGCAGGATGTTCTCAAGACACTGGTAGGCGAACTCACAGAAAGCGGCCAGCAGGAAGGTTGGGCTGTGCAACGCAGTGATGGCTCGTGGCTGCTCGACGGATTGATGAGCTTGCCCGAATTGAAAGACCTGCTCGGCTGGAAAACGCTGCCGGAAGAAAGCAAGAACACCTACCACACCCTGAGCGGACTCATCATGTGCCTGCTGGGTCATCTGCCCCAGACCGGCGAACTCACCAGCTGGGAAGGCTGGCAACTTGAAATTGTCGACCTGGATGGCAAACGCGTCGACAAGGTGCTGGCAATGAGGCTGGAAAGCTGAATCCTGCAGATAGTAGCTGATGCTGACTTTCAACCACGAATAACACGCCCATAAAAAAACCCGGTTTGAACCGGGTTTTTTTATGTTTGGCGGAGAGAGAGGGATTCGAACCCTCGATGGGCTTTTGACCCATACGCCCTTAGCAGGGGCGCGCCTTCGGCCTCTCGGCCATCTCTCCAATGAGCGCGCAATAATACACTAGACGCACACTTAAAGACTAGCCGGCATATGGACCTAAATCATGAATTTCCGTCGGTGGCCTTGGTTGATTCGCCACTCTCATTTTCTTTGCGAATGCGGTCATATATTTCTTCCCTGTGTACCGCGACATCCTTGGGAGCATTCACACCTATCCGCACCTGATTTCCTTTTACACCAAGTACGGTAACAGTGACATCGTCACCTACCATCAAAGTTTCGCCAACTCTGCGAGTCAAGATAAGCATTGCATACCTCCATGCTGCACACGCGGGAGTCCTTCTGAGATTGCCTGCGTGCTTCTTACTACATTTAATTTCAGCTTAGATACCTGTGCCACGGCCTTGTGAGCGTGCAACATCCACTGCAGGTACAAACTGTTTCCCGAACTGTTTCAGGAAGGGTCTTTCAGCCCAAATGCGGCGTGCAGAGCCCTTACTGCGAGTTCAAGATACTTTTCCTCAATCACAACGGATATTTTGATCTCAGAAGTAGTAATAAGCTGAATATTGATCGATTCAGCGGCAAGAGCTTCGAACATCTTGCTGGCGATACCGGCATGGGAACGCATCCCCACCCCTACCAGCGAAATCTTCGCTACCTTGTTGTCTACTTCTACTTTCTCAGCACCTATATCCTTTGCGACATTTTCGAGAATTCTGGTGGCCTTGTCTGTGTCGGTGCGTTGCACAGTGAAGGTGATGTCATTTGTCTTGTTGATGCCTACATTTTGAACAATGACATCCACTTCTATATTGGCATCACTGATAGGACCGAACACCTTGAAGGCCATGCCTGGTACATCCGGTACTCCGCGTACGCTGAGCTTGGTCTCGTTTTTGGTGAAAGCGATTCCTGAAATAACCGGATTTTCCATCTTGGTATCTTCCTCTGAGACTATTAAGGTTCCTGGTCCATCTTCAAAACTTGAGAGCACCCGCAGTGGTACGTTGTATTTGCCGGCAAATTCCACCGACCTGATCTGCAATACCTTGGAACCAAGGCTTGCCATTTCCAGCATTTCCTCAAAGGTGATGCGATCCAGCCTTCGAGCTTCCGGGACAACCCGGGGATCCGTCGTGTATACGCCATCCACATCCGTGTAGATCTGGCACTCATCCGCTTTTAACGCAGCGGCCAGTGCTACAGCTGTCGTATCCGAGCCGCCTCTTCCGAGCGTAGTGATGTTCCCGGCGTCGTCCACGCCCTGGAACCCTGCCACTACAACAACACGTCCCTGGGACAAATCGCTGCGGATATTGGCATCGTCGATACTGACGATTCTCGCCTTGGTGAAAGCGCTATCGGTCAGGATCCGCACTTGGTTGCCGGTGTACGAACGGGAAGGAATACCTATACTTTCCAGTGCCATGCACAACAGCGCGATAGTAGTCTGCTCGCCTGTGGAGAGCAGAACATCCATCTCACGTGGTGAAGGCTCCTTTTGCAGCTCATGGGCCATTTCCACCAGTTTGTTGGTGACTCCGCTCATGGCAGAGAGCACTACGACAAGTTCATGACCTTCGGCGCGATATTTCGCGACCTTGGCGGCTACATTCCTGATTCTTTCGATGGTCCCAACCGAGGTGCCACCATACTTCTGAACGATTAATGCCATTTTGCCATCATTCCACAGTTATTGACTATACCTTTCATGACCCCCTGGGTCATCCTTTGCCTGGAATGGCTAGACTATTAGCCAGTATTGCAGTTATTTCACCAGCTGCAGCAGCCAACGCCGCCGCCATGCCAGCAGGATTGGTACCGCCAGCCATGGCCATGTCAGGACGTCCACCGCCTTTGCCGCCGACATGGACAGCCAGTTTGTTCACCAGATCACCGGCCTTGATACGGTCAGTGAGGTCCTTGCTGACGGCGGCAATGATATTGACCTTGTCTCCGTCAAGTATTGCCAGGACCACCACGCCACTGCCCAGTTTGTTCCGGAGCTGCTCCGCACTATCGCGCAAGCTCTTGCTGTCCATGCCCTGTACTTCACTGATCAGTACCTTGATCCCCGCCACATCCTGGGCCTTGGACAACAGTTCGTCACCCATAGTGGATGCCAGCTTGCCTTTTAGCTGCTGGAGTTCCTTTTCCAGTGCCTTGTTGGTGGCAACCAGTTGTTGCACCTTGTCGGCCACGTTATCGCCAGAAGCCTTAACGCTGGCGGCTATAGCCCCAAGTGTAAGATCCAGCTTGCGAATCTGTTGCAGGGCATTGTGCCCGGTCACCGCTTCGATACGGCGCACCCCGGCAGCAATACCGCTTTCCTGAGTGATGCGGAAGACCCCGATATCACCGGTGCGGGTGACGTGTGTACCGCCACACAACTCTATAGAAAATACTTTAGATATGTTTTCTATATTGCTGTTTCCAATAGATATAACTCTAACTTCATCACCGTATTTCTCACCAAACAGAGCCATCGCACCCAGTGCTCTGGCTTGATCAATGGGCAGCACCTGCCGGCTGACTTCGTGGTTAGCCAGAATTTGTTCATTAACCAGGTTTTCGACCGTTTCAAGTTCCTGCCCGGTCAGTGCCTTGTTATGGGAAAAGTCGAATCGCAGATAGTCGGCATTAACCAGTGAACCCTTCTGGGTCACATGTTCGCCCAGCACTCTACGCAAGGCTGCATGCATCAGATGGGTGGCCGAATGGTTCAACATAGTGGCTTGGCGCAGTGCGGTGTAGACCACCGTTTGCAATTTGACCCCGGTCGCGATGCTGCCCTTTTCCACGGTACCGTAATGCAGGAAGTGTTTGCCCTGCTTGCGGGTGTCGTCCACCTTGAATTCAATGCCTGGCGCCAGCAGCATGCCCTGGTCGCCCACCTGGCCACCGCTTTCGGCATAGAACGCCGTGGTATCCAGCAACACGACGCCTTTCTCACCGTGGCTGAGTTTCTGTACCGGCTTGCCCGCGCTGAAGAGCGCAAGCACCGCGCCGGTGGTTTCCAGCTTGTCATAGCCTTCAAAACAGGTTTCCCCTTCGGCCGAAATCACCAGCGCTTCTTCGGCATCGAAACGACTGGAGGCACGTGCCAGTTTCTTCTGGGCTTCCATCGCCTGCTCAAAACCGGCATGGTCCAGGGTCAGGCCTTTTTCCCGGGCAATATCGGCAGTGAGATCCACCGGGAAACCGAAGGTGTCATATAGCTTGAAAACAGTGTCGCCTGGTATCACAGTGCCAGACAAGGCAGCAATGGCCTCTCCCAGTATCACCATGCCATGGTCCAGCGTGCGGGCAAATTGCTGTTCTTCACCGAGCAATACGTCGGCAATTCGTGCCTGGGCTTGCATCAACTCGGGATATGCAGCACCCATCACGTCGGCCAGCGGAGCCACCAATTTGTGGAAGAATGCTTCTTTCATGCCGAGCTGATGGCCATGGCGAATGGCGCGCCGCATGATGCGGCGCAGGACATAGCCGCGGCCTTCGTTGGACGGAATCACGCCATCACAAACCAGGAAGGCACTGGAGCGGATATGGTCTGCAATCACCTTGAGCGACGTCAGGGACAAATCGTGAACGCCGGTGACTTTGGCTGCCGCCTTGATCAGTGACTGGAACAGATCGGTGTCGTAATTACTGTGCACACCCTGCATCACGGCAGAAATACGCTCCAGCCCCATACCGGTATCGACCGATGGTTTTGGCAATTTGGCCATGGTGCCATCGGCACTGCGATTGAACTGCATGAACACGAGATTCCAGATCTCGATATAGCGATCGCCATCGGCATCGGCACTTCCGGGAGGACCACCAGGAATGCTTTCGCCGTGGTCATAGAAAATTTCGGTACAGGGACCGCAGGGGCCGGTATCGCCCATCGACCAGAAGTTGTCTTTCTCACCGAGCCGGGAAAAGCGTTCTGGGTCCACACCTACTTCCTTCAGCCAAATGTCTTCTGCTTCCTGGTCTTCATGGAATACGGTGACCCACAGTTTTTCCTGCGGAATACCCATTTGCCCGGTTAGAAAGCCCCACGCAAAACGTATCGCATCGCGTTTGAAGTAATCGCCGAAGCTGAAGTTGCCCAGCATTTCAAAGAAGGTATGGTGACGTGCGGTGTAGCCAACGTTCTCGAGATCGTTGTGCTTGCCACCGGCACGGACACAGCGCTGTGAACTTGCAGCTCTCACGTAAGGGCGCTTGTCTACACCAAGGAATACATCCTTGAACTGCACCATGCCAGCATTGGTAAACAGCAGCGTAGGATCGTTACCAGGTACCAGCGAAGAGCTTGGTACGATGGCATGACCCTGACTCTGGAAATAATCCAGAAATGCCTGTCGGATTGCAGTGCTGTTCATAAAGGGGTATCCGTTATGGGTATTGACTTGACAACAATCTGTTCAGACACGAGTGCGAACAAATGCGGGCAAGTGCGGTTTGCCTGGTGAGCCTTTCCAAGGCGCCTCAAAGGGCGCGCATTATATATGGTAACCCTTGCAGAATCAGCAGTTGCACTCCTCCAGGGTTACAAAGAGCGACAATATAAGAAGGTTCTGGATCAAGTCCGGGCGATTCTATTGATATGCCCCCGGATTTGCCATCATTGGGCCTGTGTGATGAACGCAGCGCTTGCCGCTTTGCCTGCTCTCTACTCAGCACCGCCGAGACTTATATCCCTGATGAGATTGATTACCAGGGACATCTCTTCTTCGGTAAAGTTGGCTGGCAACATCAACGGCTCATACCCTTCCACCACCTGCGCCTGCGGATTCTGCATCGCCAGGCGCAGATAGTTTTCATCCACTATTACCCGGCTGCCATCTTTCAGCACTCGTGTTGCCCCCCAGCTACCCAACCAGGTTGGACCAATTCCCGCGGAGCCATCCAGGGTGTGGCAAGCCTGGCAACCCCGGACTTCCGCCAACTGTGCAGCTTGTTCGGACGGAGTTTGAATTGGTACCTCCCCGGTATTTTCCCTGCTGCCAAACCAGGTCAACGCCGCATAACTCAGCAGTGCTCCAAGCACGAGAACAGCCCCCAACTGCAGGTAGAATTTCATGGTAGTATTGCCGACCTTTATTTAGAGGGAATAACAGACCGGGCCATGATAACAAGGACCTCTTGCAGGTTCACCCACAGACCCCGCCGGTCTGGGGAAACAACAAAATGGCACAAACCGGCAGTGGATAGCAGCAGAGGGATTGCTGCCCAAAATGGATGAGACAATTCACGGCCAATTCGTGGATCAACATACAAGGTCACGGATCAATGCAAGATCCTTGGTCATACAAGAGTGGTTAGATAGATGGTGAACGTAGGTGACGTACTCTGGCAGCCCTCCCAGGAGTGGATCGAGGCTTCCAATCTGCATAAATACCGGCAGTGGCTCAAAGCCACCCGCAATCTGGAATTCAATTCCTACCAGGAGCTGCGACGCTGGTCACTGGATCATCTGGATGACTTCTGGCAGTCAATCTGGGACTACTACAAGATAGAAGCCAGCACGCCTCCCACGGCAGTGCTCGGCAAACGCAGCATGCCCGGTGCCGAATGGTTCCCCGGTGCGCGCCTCAATTATGCCCAGCACATTCTCCGTCACGAAAAACCAGGTTCTACTGCGCTGCTCTACTGCAGTGAAAACACCCCTTTGCAGGAACTTGGCTGGACTGAGCTGGCGAGCAATGTACGCAAACTGGCCACGCGTCTGCGCGAAATGGGCGTCAAACCCGGTGATCGGGTGGCGGCCTACTTGGCCAATACACCAGAAGCCATTACTGCGGTACTTGCCACGGCAAGTATCGGCGCGGTGTGGTCCTCCTGCTCACCGGACTTCGGCACGCCAAGCGTGCTGGATCGCCTGTCGCAGATTGAACCCAAGGTGTTGTTCTGCGTGGATGGCTATTACTACAAGGGCAAGGCCTTCAACCGCAAGGAAGAGGTGCGCAACATTATCAAGGCGCTGCCATCGATAGAAAAAGTCGTTTACCTGCCTTATATGAACAAGGAAGACACCGTACCACCGGTCGAGACGGCCCTGCTCTGGCAGGATCTGATGCAAGGCCCGGATGTGAGCGCGGCCGATTTCAAATTCGAACAAGTGCCATTCGATCATCCGCTGTGGATTTTGTTTTCCTCCGGCACCACCGGACTGCCCAAGGCCATCGTACATGGCCACGGCGGCATCATCCTTGAGCACCATAAACTCAGCGCGCTGCATTACGACCTGAAGCCAGGCGATCGCATGTTCTTCTTCACCACCACCGGCTGGATGATGTGGAATTTCGTGGTCAGCTCGCTGCTGGTGCAAGCCTGCCCGATCCTTTACGACGGCAACCCTACCTGGCCGGAACCCGATACCCTGTGGAAGATGACGGATGAAGCCGGGGCCAAGCTGTTCGGTGCGAGTCCATCCCTGCAGCAGATGCAGGAAAAGGCCGGTATCGTGCCGAAGGACAAATACAAGTTCGAGAAGCTCGGCTCCATCATGCTGGCCGGTTCACCGGTATCAGCAGAATGCACCGCATGGTTTTACGACAATGTGAAAGCGGACCTGTTTGCAGGTCCCGGCAGTGGCGGTACCGATATCTGCTCCGGTTTCTGTGGAGCCATGCCCGGCATGCCGGTGAAAGCCGGCATTATCCAGATGCCGCATCTTGGTGTTGATCTTCAGGCATTCGACGACAAAGGCAATTCAGTGCGCAATCAGGTGGGTGAGTTCGTGGTTACCCAGCCGATGCCTTCGATGCCGCTGTATTTCTGGAATGACCCAGGCAACAAGCGCTACATCGAAACCTACTTCTCCGACTACCCCGGTGTCTGGCGCCAGGGCGACTACTTCATGATGGATGACGAGGACGGCTGTTTCGTCCTGGGTCGTTCCGATGCCACGCTCAACCGTTACGGTATTCGTATAGGGACTGCAGAAATCTATCGCAGTGTGGATGGCATCCCGGAAGTGGCCGATTCCATCATCGTGAATCTTGAGTTGCCTGACAGCAAGTTCTACATGCCACTGTTCGTGAAATTGAAAGAAGGCGCACAGCTGACCGATGACCTCAAGCAGAAGATCAACAACAAGCTGCGCAAGGATTACAGCCCGCGTCACGTGCCAGACGAGATCTACCTCGTGGAGGAGATTCCCTACACACTCACCGGGAAGAAAATGGAAGTGCCCTTGCGCAAGATCCTGTTGGGAGTACCGGTAGCCAAGGCCGCCAACAGGGACGCGATGTCCAACCCCCACTCGCTGGACTGGTACGTCAAGTTTCGTGATGAGCAGAAGGCTTACCATTTATAGAGATCATGCATCTATGGATGCCATAGGTGCTCCAGCACTCCACACTTAAAGTCTCATTAAATCCCGAGGGGGTAATTTGAAAAACAAGAAGGCTTTATTGATGTCTCTGGCGTTGACTGCGGTGTTAAGCGGTTGCTACTCCCTCAACCCTTACGCGGGCCTCTACGCACCCGGTGGCGAATTGGCAGACAAGCATGAAGGGCCACTTTTGCTGGCTGACATCACGGATGAAAGCATTACCCACATCTTCACCAGCTATGAACGTGAAACTGTGGACGTGCAAAGCGTCACGGTTGTATACGACGCAACTGGAGTGGTAGCCAAGCTGACCTTG
>JBIIWM010000266.1:0-3720 GCA_044338875.1 Pseudohongiellaceae bacterium
GCTTGATCTTATGGCACAGGACACCGTGCAAAACTGGTTTGTGGATAGCAGTTGGATGTTGTCTGCAAGCAGGCAAGTTGAAAACGGTGAATTGTATTATCTCGACAATCCTGCCCTGGGCGTATTGTTGCAGGTGCGCGCCTATGAATTACCCTCGAAGAATATCGGAGCCAGCGAAGAGGATTTCTAGTCTGGTTTAGTGCTGCCTAATTTTGCTGCGCTGTCTGGAGATTCGTCAGGGTTTCCAGCAGCAAGCGCTTCACATCAGTGATGCCAGCTTCCAGAACATGCCGAATGGTGTCCAGCGAGATGAGGCCTGCCTCCAGCCCCGCTGCCCTGTTTACCACGAGAGCGACACAAGCATAGGCAAGATCCAGCTCCCGCGCGAGTGCGGCTTCCGGCATTCCCGTCATCCCTACAATGTCACAACCATCACGTTCCAGTTTGCGTATTTCTGCGGCAGTTTCCAGGCGCGGACCCTGTGTGCAGGCATATACAGCGTTCTTGTGCAGGGTCAAATCCAGGCGCTTGGCCGCCTGTGCCAGCGCCTCACCGAGTGCAGCATCATAGGGATAGGTAAAATCGATATGCTTGTCGAAGGCGTGTGTACCGGAAAAGAACGTGTGATCACGACCCCAGGAGTAATCGATGATCTGGTCGGGCAGTACCAGCACGCCATTGGAAAACCTGGCATTGATGCCACCTACTGCGTTGATGGCGATGATCTTGCGCACGCCCACTTGTTGCAGGGCCCAGAGATTGGCGCGGTAGTTGATTTCGTGCGGGGCGACACTGTGGTCACGGCCATGGCGTGGCAGAAACCAGACAGGCCCGCTGTCGGTGTGTTCCAGATACAGTATGACCGGGGCTGTCGAATAGGGAGTCTCGACCTGTCGCACGCTCTCGCAAACATTCTGCATGACAGCAGGTGCTTCGTGCAGCGTATAAAGTCCGCTGCCTCCGATCACCGCTATTGTTGGCGCTGAGGCAGACATGTTTATTTCTTGTAGTAAGCGTTTTCCTGAATGCTGTGATCGGTCGCATCGCGAATACCGGTCAATTCAGGCACTTGTTGCATCAAGGATTTTTCCACCCCTTCCTTGAGTGTGAGATCCACTTGGCCACAGCCCTGGCAACCACCGCCAAAACGCAGCACAGCAATCTTGTCGTCAGTGACCCGTTCCAGCGAGATATTGCCGCCGTGCGCTGCAAGGCCCGGGTTGATCTCGTTGTAGAGAATATAATTGATGCGATCTTCGAGTGAGCTGTCTGGACCCATGCGGGGCATTCTCGAATTGGGTGCGCGAATGGTTAGCTGGCCACCCATGCTGTCTTTCGCGTAATCGACGACAGCTTCATCGAGGTAGGGCTTGCTCTTTTTCTCAATGAAGGCATTGAAACCGTTATATTCGAAGGGTTCATCATCGGGCTCTTGTTCGCCAGGACGACAGAATGCGATGCAGGTTTCTGCTTTGGGAGTACCGCCATCAAGGACAAACACGCGAATACCGATGCCGTCACAATTCTGCTTGGCCAGCAGTTCCTTGAGGTAGGTTTGTCCGGATTCAGTAATATCTATCATTTCGTGTTACCAACGCTCGATGCGGTTAAAATGGACAACAATTCCAGCCTTATTCGACAGGAGCTACATTGTGAATCAAGCATCCGAGGAAAGCAAAAACCCCGATAAAAACAGCGAAAAACCCACCAAAGTCCCTTTTTTGAGTGTGGTTTTGAGTGTGATTCAGGCAAGTTTTGGGGTGCAGAATCCGCGCAATCGTGAACGCGATTTCAAAAGCAGCAGCATCATGCCATTCGTCGTAGCAGCAGTGCTGTTCACTGTCGTGTTTATTCTGACCCTGGTAATGGTAGTGAGTCTGGTACTGCCAGACTAAACCGCCGGGCAGTACCGTTCACAAGGAAGGATTTATTGCTGGCTGATGAAAAACAGGACGCCGGTTACTGCGATGGCAATGCAAAGGAATGCGGCAATTGCGTCTGCCCTGCTGTCAGCTGGATCCGGATCGCGCTGCAGGTTTGCTTGTCCATCTGTGTGCTGGTCATGGTGGCTCATGGTGTGCTCCTGTTATGCGTGCCTGTTATGCGCGCTGGCGGCTTACAAGTGTAAGAGGCGTATTGAACGGGGCATGATTTTACGGGCTCTTGCCCTTTTTTTCCAGCCGCCACTTTTTCCAGTTCGGCTGTCCTGCCAATTACCGTGCTTTCTGACTCCGGCAGCAGGGTTGTCGGGCGATATGGATAATCGGAAGAACCGGCAAGCCCACAGGAATTACACATAGTAAGATGCCGGCCCTGATTTCATTGATAAATTTTGAAGTATTCCTTTATGTACCGTTACGATAACTACGACCGGCAAATGCTGCAGGACCGTATCGCCCAGTTTCGCGACCAGACGCGCCGTTTCCTTTGCGGGGAACTGGAAAGCACCCAATTCCTGCCCCTGCGCCTGCAGAATGGACTCTACATCCAGCGCCTGGCTCCCATGCTGCGAGTGGCTATTCCCTACGGTTGTTTGTCCAGCAGGCAGTTGCGCAAGCTCGCACACATCGCGCGCCATTACGACAAGGGCTATGCGCACTTTTCGACGCGCCAGAACATCCAGTTCAACTGGCCACAGCTGGCTGAAGTACCCGACATCCTCGCGGAGTTGGCCGAAGTCGAGATGCATGCCATCCAGACAAGCGGCAATTGCATTCGCAACACCACCACTGACCAGTTTGCAGGCGTTTCTCCGGTTGAAATTGAAGACAGCAGGCCCTGGTGTGAAATCATCCGCCAATGGTCAACCTTCCATCCGGAATTCGCGCATCTCCCGCGTAAATTCAAGATCGCCGTCTGTGGCACCGAACATGACCAGGCGGCAACCCAGGTTCATGATATTGGTTTGTACATCCACAAAAATGATCAAGGCGAAACTGGTTTCCAGGTGCTGGTCGGAGGCGGTCTCGGCAGAACCCCTGTGATCGGCCAAGTCATTCGTGACTTCCTCCCCTGGCAACATTTGTTGACCTACCTTGATGCGATCTTGCGCATCTACAACCAGGAAGGTCGACGCGACAACAAATACAAGGCCCGTATCAAGATCCTCGTGAAAGAAACCGGTATCGCTGTATTCAGGGACAAGGTCGAAGCCGAGTGGCTATTCAGCAAGGATGGCCCTGCCACCCTTACCCGCGAGGAAGTGGATCGTTGCAAAAAGTTTTTTACTGATCCTGCATATGAAAACCTGGATGACCAGGATGCCGCTGCAGCAAATCAGCTCGATACGGATGTGTTGTTCGCCAACTGGATGGAACGTAACGTCAAGACGCACAAGCGCGCGGGTTACCGCATTGTTACCCTTTGCCTGAAAGCCACTGGTTCAGCCCCCGGCGATCTCAGTGCCGAGCAAATGGATTTCGTCGCAGACCTCTCGGACCGTTTCAGTTTCAACGAGCTGCGCGTAACGCATGAACAGAACCTTGTGCTCACCGATGTGCGCCTGAAGGATCTGCCTGAATTGTTCCGTGCGTTGAAATCCGAGTCACTCGCAACACCTTATACCGGTTTGTTGAATGACATCATCAGTTGTCCCGGGGGCGACTACTGCTCACTGGCGAATGCGAAATCCATTCCTATTGCTGAAGCCATCCAGCGGCGCTTTGACGATTTTGACCGTTTGAAAAATATCGGCGATATCACCTTGAACATTTCGGGCTG
>JBIIWM010000267.1:0-3687 GCA_044338875.1 Pseudohongiellaceae bacterium
CCGGGATTGCGTTGACCGCGCTGTACGCCAACAACGGCTGGCTGGGGCGCTTCTATGAAGGCGTACTCGGCATCAAGATCGCGTTCACACCACTGGGCATCCTGATCGCACTGGTGTTCATTGGCCTGCCCTTCGTGGTGCGCACCGTGCAACCAATCCTGGAAGACCTGGAAACCGAACTGGAAGAGGCCGCCGCCAGTCTTGGCGCCAACCGCTGGCAAACATTTCGTTACGTGGTATTTCCGGTGCTTACGCCTGCCGTACTGACCGGCTTTGCGCTGGCCTTTGCCCGTGCCGTGGGTGAGTACGGTTCGGTCATCTTTATCGCGGGCAACATTCCGCTGGTGTCGGAGATCACCCCGCTGCTGATCATCACCAAGCTCGAACAGTACGACTACACCGGTGCCACCGCGATTGCGGTGGTGATGCTGGTGTTCTCCTTTGTGATGCTGCTGGCGATCAACGGCCTGCAAAGCTGGAGCGCCAGGCGCACCGGGAGAACACTATGAGTCTGCTCGCTACCTTGCCAGCGCGCGCCACCCGCTTCGAAAAGAATGCCGCGACGCGCGAAACGCCCTGGATCAAGTGGACCATCATCGGGCTGTCACTGGCCTTCTTCCTGCTGTTCATATTGATGCCACTGATCGCGGTGTTCTTCGAAGCACTGCGGCTCGGGTGGGAACCTTATGTGAATGCCATCGTTGAACCCGACGCCCTCTCGGCGCTGGTACTGACCTTGACCGTAGCGCTTATCGCGGTGCCGCTGAACCTGGTGTTCGGTGTGGCGGCTGCATGGCTGATCGCCAAGTTTGATTTCCGTGGCAAGCAGTTGCTGACCACGCTGATCGACCTGCCCTTCTCGGTATCACCGGTAGTGGTCGGCCTGATGTTCGTGCTGCTGTTTGGTGCCAATTCCACGCTTGGCTCCTGGCTGGTGGCCCACGATATCCGCATCATCTTCGCGCTGCCCGGGATCTTGCTTGCCAGCATCTTTGTCACCTTTCCCTTCATCGCGCGCGAGCTGATCCCGCTGATGCAGGCCCAGGGCCGCGAGGAAGAAGAAGCCGCGGTCGTGCTTGGAGCCAATGGCTGGCAGGTGCTGTGGTACATCACGCTACCGAACATCAAATGGGGCTTGTTGTACGGGGTAATCCTGTCGAATGCACGTGCGATGGGCGAGTTCGGCGCAGTGTCGGTTGTATCGGGCAAACTGCGCGGCGAAACCACCACGCTGCCCCTGCATGTCGAGATCCTCTATAACGAATACAACTTTGCTGCTGCGTTTGCGGTGGCCTCACTGCTGGCCTTGCTGGCGCTGGTAACCCTCGTGATCAAGACCTGGGTTGAACACCAGTCCGTCTCGCACCATGCCAATCCCACTCTCAGCCCGGAAGCATCCGTATGAGCATTCAGGTCAGGAACATCCACAAACGCTTCGGCAATTTTGTCGCGCTTGACGACGTATCACTGGATTTCAACTCCGGCGAACTGGTTGCGCTGCTGGGTCCCTCGGGCTGCGGCAAGACCACGCTGTTGCGCATCATTGCCGGACTCGAACACGCCGACAGTGGCGCAGTGGTGCTCGAAGGCGAAGACGCCTCCTCCACTCATGTGCGCGAACGCCAGGTGGGCTTTGTGTTCCAGCACTATGCGCTGTTCAAGCACATGACCGTATTCGACAACGTGGCGTTCGGGCTGCGCATGAAACCACGCAAGGAACGCCCCAGCGATAGCGTGATTGCCGACAAGGTGCATCAGCTGCTGAATCTGGTCCAACTCGACTGGCTTGCCGATCGTTTTCCGGCGCAGTTGTCCGGCGGCCAGCGCCAGCGTATTGCACTGGCACGGGCGCTGGCCGTAGAACCGCGCGTGCTGTTGCTCGACGAACCCTTCGGGGCATTGGACGCCAAAGTGCGCAAGGAATTGCGCCGCTGGTTGCGCAAGCTGCACGACGAACTGCACATCACTTCGATTTTCGTAACCCACGATCAGGAAGAAGCACTGGAAGTTGCCGATCGTGTGGTGCTGATGGATCATGGCCATATTGAACAAGTGGGGACGCCCGCAGAAGTCTATAACCATCCGGCCACGCCGTTTGTGTATGGCTTTCTCGGCTCCGTCAACCTGTTCCACGGCCGCGTCGATGCAGAAGGTCTGAAAGTAGGTGAAGCTACCGTGCCGCATACTGACGACAGCTTTGAGCCCGGTTCGGAAGTGTATGCGTTCGCCAGGCCACATGAACTGACCATCGTGACCGACCCTGCAGCGACCGACGGCCTCGCGGCACGCGTGGTACGCGTCTTGTCCTTTGGCGTCAGCAGCAAGGTGGAACTTGACGGCAGCGGCAGTGCCGAAGGCCAGCATTTCGAAGTCGAACTCTCGCAACATGACGCGCAAAGTCTGGCGCTTACGCCTGGCCAAGCGGTTAGACTGCTGCCTTCACGCCTGAAATTGTTTGAACGCCCGACGGTGTAGGAGCACAGCATGAACTTCCAGCAACTGCGCATCATCCGCGAAACCGTGCGCTGCAACTTCAATTTGACCGAAGTCGCCAATCGTCTCTACACCTCGCAGTCGGGAGTGTCCAAGCACATCAAGGACCTGGAGGACGAACTGGGGGTTGAATTGTTTGTGCGCAAGGGCAAACGCTTGCTGGCGATGACCGAACCCGGCCAGGAAATGCTGAAGATCGTGGAACGCCTGCTATTGGACGCCCAGAACATCAAGAATCTGGCCGACCAGTTCAGCCAGCAGGATGTCGGTCAGCTCACCATAGCTACGACCCATACGCAGGCGCGCTACATGCTGCCGCAAGTGGTGCTGCAATTCCGCAAGGAATATCCGAAGGTGAAACTGCACCTGCATCAGGGCAGCCCGGTTGAAATTGCTCAAATGCTGCTCGAAGGGCGCGCAGACATTGGCATCGCGACAGAATCACTGGGTGGCATCGAAGGACTGGTGTCCTATCCTTATCACAGCTGGCATCACGCGGTCATCGTGCCGACGGGTCATGTCCTGACCAAAAAGAAAAAGCTGACGCTGGCGGACATTGCCGCCCATCCGATTGTTACTTATCACGAAGGCTTTACCGGCCGCGCGCGCATCGAGCAGGCTTTTGCCGATGCGGGCTTCAAACCTGATGTCGTGTTGTCGGCCTTGGATGCGGACGTGATCAAGTCCTATGTAGCACTGGGCCTGGGCGTGGGCATCGTTGCCGCATTGGCCTTCGACCCAGTGCGCGATGAAGGCCTGCAACTACTGGATTGCACGCACCTGTTTCCGGAAAACGTTACCCGTATCGCCATCCGCGAAGGCCATCTGTTGCGCCAATTCGGTTACCGCTTTATCGGGATGTGCGCACCACAAGTGGCGCCGCAGCTGTCAGGCTTCGTTAACAAATAGGATTGTCATGGAGCCAGGGTCACTTCAGTGATGTAGTGTTCCGACAGTACATAATCCTTGTACCAGATGCGGAACTTCATGTTGCGCGCAGCGACGAACGGCGGCTTCAGGCTGCCGGTGAATAACGGTACTGCATCACAGCCCCCTTCCTGTTGTTTGTCGTCAGCTCCGGCGTAGATCTGCAAATACAGATCGTAAGCGCCAGCTGGCGTTGTCATCAGGTTGCCCTGACGCAGTTCAGCACGGATACATTTCTTGCCGGAATTGGTAACTGTCGGTGCAACC
>JBIIWM010000268.1:0-3658 GCA_044338875.1 Pseudohongiellaceae bacterium
CCGATTGACGAGCGCTGTGAGGCTAAGGATGCTGGAACGTTGAAGGGACATAGTTGAAGGGACATAGTGGTCTCACTCAGTGTCCTGGAAATTTGCCTGCAGCAGGTGCGTCAGCGTATGCACGTAGCGCAGCTTGCCATTTTCGACGCGGAACAAATGGGTGTCCGCTGAGCCGCTGCCACCACCAGGGCCGCCAGGTCCGAAGGTGCAGTACACCACGATCGAACCGGTCACCTCGTCCACGACAAAACGGCGGTTGGCGATATTGACGCCAGCGGGAACCCCGACTTCACAACTGTCATCGGGTGAACCTTTGCCAGTGTAGGCGCCGCCCTCAACACGCACACAGGGGAAACCCCAGGGCACTTGGTCAATCTTGCCTTCCAGGAACGCGTCAAGATAGGCGTTGGCAGCTGCGACCAGCGTTCCGCGCGTATCACGTTGTGCGGCTGGAATCGGGCCCCAGTCTTCGGTGGAGGAATACTTCAGGTAGGCATCGGCATCAAACAGCCAATAGCCGGTGGTGGTCCAGATGATCTCGAGCTCTGCTATCTTGTCGTGATTCACGCGCATGCGCGTACCAAGGACATAGGGCTGGTCGGCATCGGTCACGATCACTTCGGTAAAGGTCTGGCAAGAGTCTTCATCGAAGATGCTGCGATGATGATCGATCTCCATTGCGGTATTGATGATGCCTGCCTTGATGTCAGCAGGAACGATGTTCTCCCAGTAACCTGCGGTAGTTGCCAGCGGCAGGCCGGAGATATCGCCCCTGGTTTGGGCATCGACATACAAGTCCACGGCGTTCTGCAAGCCCCCGCGGGTGCAGGAAACCTGCGCAAAGCTGGTCAAGGGGGCAAGCAACATGCCTGAAAGCATGAGCCCCAACAGAGTTGTACGTTTCATTGAATTCCTCCAGAAGGTTATTGTTGTTGTTTAGGGTGAGGCCGTCTCAAAATCCGGGGTAAAACTATAAAAAACCATAATATAAATAGCACAGCTGCTTTATACACTAAAAGTAAAAGTGGATGTCGCTCCCGGCATCCTGCTCAGCAATGTTCGAATAAGGGGCACGAATCGGGTTCAGGCACAGTCAGTCTGTGATAGGAAAAAACTACCATAAAAAAGCAGAACTCGATGCAAGAATTCGGTGACAATCCCTATCTTTTTCAGGGTCGCAAATGCGCTTGCCCCCTGCGGGTGCGTAATGCGCCCAAACAAGACCCATACCAGACAGAGCCCTATACCAGGAGAACACAGTGAGCAAGACCGACTCCGCCGGACACACCCTCGCCACCGCACTTGATTCGACTCCTGCTTCAACATGGACTCCCGCTTATCGCGAATCCTGGCGCCAGGATCTGCGAGCTTCCATCGTGGTCTTCCTGGTCGCGCTTCCCTTATGCCTTGGCATTGCCCTGGCTTCCGGCGCGCCGTTGATGGCCGGTGTGGTCACCGGCATCATCGGTGGCATCGTGGTCGGCGTGGCCTCGGGTTCCCACCTTATGGTCAGTGGCCCGGCTGCTGGATTGACCGCGATTGTGCTGAGCGCCATCACGACCCTGGGTGGGTTTCCGGCATTCCTGACCGCCGTGTTCCTGGCCGGACTCATGCAAATGGCGCTGGGTCTGCTGCGTGCCGGGGTTATCGGGTATTACTTTCCGAATTCAGTGATCCGCGGCATGTTGGCGGGCATCGGCTTGATCATCATTTTGCGCCAGCTGCCCTACGCGCTGGGAGCCGATGCAGTGAGCGCCGCCGATGGTATTGCGGCAGCCTTTGCCGCTGCCCATACAGGTACTGTCATCATCAGTCTGGTCGCCCTTGGCATTCTCCTGCTCTGGGATCAAAAATTCATGAAGCCGTTCGCGGTGGTACCAGGCGCCTTGATCGCGGTGCTCGTTTGCACGGCTCTGAATGCGCTGTTCGGGCCAGAACTGGTCGTACAGGGTGCGCAGCTCGTCAACTTGCCGTTGATTCAATCCGTTGGCGCGCTGGATGAGGCCCTGGAATCGCCACTCTGGTCTGCTCTTGCCAACAGTGCCGTGTGGGTTGCTGCACTCACCATCGCGATCGTCGCTTCGCTGGAAACCTTGCTCAGTCTGGAAGCCACCGACCGCATGGATCCGCTGAAACGTGAAGCGCCAGCCAACCGTGAGTTGTTTGCCCAGGGTATCGGCAATGCGCTGTGTGGCCTGTTGGGTGGGCTGCCGATGACCGGTGTGATCGTGCGCAGTTCTGCCAACGTGTACGCCGGTGCCAAAACCAAGGCCTCGGCCATCATCCACGGTGTGCTGCTGGTGGTCGCTGTGTTCACGATCCCGACGCTGCTCAACCTGATTCCGCTTGCTGTGCTGGCAATAGTACTTATCCATACCGGCTTCAAGCTCGCGCATCCGCGCCAGCTCAAGAATTTCCTGCGGCAGGGCTTCCATCAATGGCTGCCCTTCGTGGTCACCATCGTGGCAATTTTGGTCCAGGACTTGCTGATTGGTATCGCCATCGGACTCGCATTCAGCCTGTTCTTTATCTTGCTTGAGCATCTGAGTGCACCCTGCTTCGAAACTGAAACGACCGAAGCCAACATCACCCATTTGCGCTTGAACAAACACCTGACGTTCCTGCACAAGGCCAGCATCACCGCTGCGCTGCAGGCGTTCAAACCCGGCAGCCAGGTCATCATCGACGGCAGCAAGTGTCGCCATGTCGATCACGATGTGCTTGATGTGCTGCGTGACTTCCAGTCCAGTGCCAGGGAGCGTCGTCTCGACGTGACGATTACTGGTCTGGATCTCAACGCGTCATCGATCGGCATGGGGCACTGACATGCATCTGGAGCCTGCGGAACACAAGCTCACTTCGCTGGAGCAGGCTCTGGCAGCAGCCCGCCACATTCTGCCGGACCAAGGCCCCATTGGGGTGTTTATCCACCACAACACCCTGCATCATTTCCAGCAACTCCGCTTCCACGATGCGGTGCAACAAGCAGCAGAACTCACCGGCGCGCGTCCGTACATGGAGTTGGCTGATTTCCGCGCGGCTTATGCGAAGGGCCGTATCGAAGCAGCGGATGTGGATTACGTTCTGGAGCAACGCCTGGGTGTTGGCGCAGCAGAAAAACTGCTGCCCGGGTTAACCCGTCTGCAACTTTGGCGCGCGCTGATGCTCGACGCCAATCCCGTGGCCAATCCGGTTGAACTGCAATGGCTGCTGACCGATCAGCAGCGCCCCTTGTTTGCTGCCACGCTCGCAAGAGTCGATGCACTGCCAGGGCTGTTGCATCACCGCGTGACGTATCGCCGGCATGCCGATGTGCTGCGTGCCTTGCTGGCAGATGATCCTGACGTGCCGGTGAATGACGAATTGATACGCCTGAGCGCGTCTTATCTTGACCAGGGACAGGCGCTGGCGCCGATGCCTGGTCGCGTGCATGGTTTCCTGCAGGCCGTGGCCGGGTTGTATGCATCAGGCTCCGGTTCCCCGCGGGGCTGTCCCGGTGTTGCTGACGATTTCATGGCGATCGCGCGTATCCAGAAACCTGCCTTGACCGTTATCGAAGAGAGCCTGCAGGCGTTGGGCGTGCACGCGCAGCAGTACGAAGGCTTCATCGTCGAGAGTGCTGCCGCGTTGGCCGGTTGGGCCGGCATGTTTGCGCGCC
>JBIIWM010000269.1:0-3651 GCA_044338875.1 Pseudohongiellaceae bacterium
GATCACACCGGATGCACGCAGGATGCCGGACCAGCCGAACTCTCCCCAGGTGCCAGTATTTTCCGGAATCACCGGCGTCCAATTATCGACGTCGATATAGAAGGCGCCGAACACAATGATGGCAAGAATCACCGCGATTTTGAGTACCACCACGATCGTATTGAGCATGGAGGTTTGCCTGATGCCAATCGCACAGACCCAGGTCACCAGCAAGGTCACCAGCACGGCTGGTATGTTCAGGATACTGCCGGTCAGTTCGACGGACAGTCCATCAGTGCTGGCGAACGGCGCTGCCGTGAGCGCGGGTGGCAAGTGGATGCCCAGGATGTCCAGAAAAGCCAGGAAATAGCGGCTCCACCCCACCGCCACGGTTCCCGCCGCGAACATGTATTCCAGCAACAGGTCCCAGCCGATGAACCAGGCCGCAAACTCGCCCAGTGTGGCATAGGTATAGGTATAGGCACTGCCCGATACCGGTGCCATCGCGGCAAATTCGGCGTAGCACAAACCGGCAAACAGGCAGCCGATACCGGCGATGATGAAGGAGATGGCGATGGCAGGTCCGGCATGCAGCGCAGCTTCAAGCCCGGTGAGTACGAAAATGCCGGTGCCGATGGTACCGCCCACGCCCAGGGCTGTCAGTTGCCAGGGACCAAGGGCGCGTTTGAGCTGGGAATTCTTGTGCTCGTTCTCGATGGAGCTGAAGGATTTGGTAATTAACAACTTCGAAGCCATGAGGAATTCCCGCCACTTGTTTTGGCGCAACTGTACAGGCAACCAGTCCAGGGATCAAAGGGGAACAACTGACAAAAAAATGCCGGCTGCAAGCAGCCGGCAAAGAACATTCTGAGGGGAATGCGACGGTCTGGAACAGTTACAGGTCGGTATCGGCGTCGAAAGGATCGCCCACTTGATCAACGCAGGAGCGGATCACACGACGCAAATTGAGCGTTGCCTGGTGACCCGCCGCCATCTCGCCGAGGCTCAGGAAACCATCGGCATCGGTATCAAGGCGCCCAAAGAGCACGAGAGCCCGGGCTTCGAGTGCTGCCCGCAGTTCGAGCTCATCCACGAACCCGTCATCGCTGATATCGATGGTGTCGAAGCGGTCTTCAAGTTCAGGGGCAGGATCATAGTCCGGAATGGTTTCACGCACACACTCAAGTAGCGCTTCCCGATCAAGCTCCGGGCGATCATGGCGCGGATGCGGTTGAAACTCCGCTGGGCTCAACAAATCGTCATCATCAGTGTCGCGACGGGAAAAACCAGCTTCGACCGAGGCAGTACGGGAAGCAATGAATTCAGCCTCATCCACCGCCCCATCGCCATTGCTATCGAACCGATCCAGGAACCGCGTACCGCCATGATCAGTGCGCCGCGCTGCCTCAGCAGCACCAAGCGCCGGAGCCAATTCACGCACCTGCTGGCCGAAGGGCCTGACAATTGCGCCCGCTGCAGGAAAAAATCTGGCAGCATTTAACAGATCTGGCGCGTTGCCGGCCCTGGTGCCAACTTCCTGCGCAGAAACTGTCGGCAGCAGGCTCAGACTCAAGAGTGCTGTCGCCATCCCGTTTACGAATGCGTTGATCTTCATTGGTGTCTCCTTGTTGTCAAACTGGCTAAGTGACGGATTTCCCAAGCTGCCGGCTCTGCCCGCGCTTACTGGCAAGAACGCAAGTTACCAAAGTCGGTTTACAGCAATGCGTGAATTTGTGTGAAACAGCTCACAAGATCCAAGGATACGCGGAATCAAAAATCCACAGGCTGATTGCCGGCGATAGCCGGGTTTTGCCCAAGCGGGGTATAGTACAAACCAAATGGAAAGAACGGCAGATGATGGAGAGGAAAGCAGATGACTATCCCGGCCATAAAATCAAGCAACACCATCCTGTACTGCACCCAATGGGACGCTTGTGTGCATTTCTACAAGGACATCCTCAAATTCCGTGTGACCTTTGCCAAGGACGACTGGTTTCGTGAACTGGCAGTGAATGCCGGTGCGCGCATCAGCGTTGCCGATGCAAAGCGCTGCACCATCCCGGCCGGGCATGGCGCTGGCATGACCCTGTCATGGCATGTGGACGAATTGGTGGAACTGCATGCCTATCTGAAGGAGCAGAAGGTTCGCGTCACGGACATCACCCAACACTCTTGGCGCGCGCCGTATTTCTACGCGTTTGATCCGGACGGACACCGCATCGAATTCTGGAAGTAAGTTGGCTACTCGCGCAACAGCACGAGATTTTCCAGCGAGTTGATATTGCGATCAAGATCGCTGCGCGCCGGGTTACGATTGACGACGTCTCGCAACAGTTGCAGGGCACGCTCAAGGTTATCCTGATCAATCGCCAGCTGCGCCATCGAAATGGTCGCATTTTCCCGATAAAGTTCGTATGCACTGGCGCGCTGGTAAAACAATTCTGCCTGATTGTAGTTGCGATTTTCCCGCTGCAGATCAGCCAGCGCCATCAGTGCCTCGCCATTGCCGGGGTCCAGCTCCAGAGCCTGTTGCAACGCGGTGTTGGCGGCAGCGTCTTCATCATCATGACGACTGATGCCGGCTTCGCGTGTCAGCAGTTTGCTGCGGTCTGTATCACTGAGTTCATTGGCAGTGGCTTTCACTTCTTCCAACAGCTCTTCCAGGTAAGACCATTGCCCGTTATGTGCCAGCCAGCCCAGGGCCTGGTCGACGAACCCGTAATCCATGCCTTTGCCCACTCCGGTCTTCAGAAGCTCGACTGCTCTCGCGCTACTGCCCGATTCCATATGAAGCGTCGCCGCAATTTGCAGGTTGGCGACAGCCGTATCACCCAGGCGAATGGCAGTCTCCAGGCTCGTTAACGCCGCTTCCCGCTCTCCCGCCTGCAAGGAAAGCTGCGAGCGATACAACCACAGCGCAGGATCATCGGGATTCTGCTGCAACAACTGTTCTACCAACGTCAGTGCCGAATCGTATTGCCGGGTTTGGCTGAGCGCGAACAGGAGGCCTTGCTGCCATTGGTAGTTGTCAGGGTCCAGCATCATCGCTTGCTGGTATCCGCTGACAGCCCCCCAATAGTTGTGGCTTTGCTGGTTGAGATAACCCAGTGCGCCAAAGAGATTGGAGGTGTTGAGTCCCAGCGCAGCAGCGCGTGACAAATTCACACGCGCTTCCGGAAACCGCCCGGTTTGCAAATACAGCAGCCCCAGGGATTCATGCACCCGGATATAGTCAGGCAAGGGGATCAGCGCAGTCTTGAATGCGGTTTCCGCCGGCAAATACTGCTCCAGCGCCATATAACAGTGGCCAATCAAGTAGAACAGGGTGGAGCTGAGCTGGCTGCGTAGTGCGTTGGGCATGAACCCTCCCGCTACGACCCGTTGAGGCAACTGCTTATCTGGATCACCTGCTTCCAGTTGTTCCAGTACATTGGGGTAGGCGCTGCGAATGGACGCGAGGCCTTGCTCGTATTCTTCTCGACCAATAAAAGCGACCAGCTCCTGCACACTTTGCTGTTCAGTAACCAGCGCGGTTCCCTCCCGCTGCAACAATGGCGGACTGACCGGTTGCAATAGCCATTCGGCGCGCGGCAATTCAAGCTCAAGCCCGGCAGCCTGCAAGCTGGTGGCCAGGAACATCAGTGAAAACAGTTCGCAGTGTTTCATAAACAA
>JBIIWM010000270.1:0-3644 GCA_044338875.1 Pseudohongiellaceae bacterium
TCTCTCTTCGATGATCAACCATTGGCCGGCAGCGCCGCGCGCCAGGCGCAGATCCTTCACGGTTCGATCGGCATAGTAGGTGGAGTGATATTCCATCTGCAGTTCAAGCTCCGAATCCCGGGTTCCCACGGACATCACTTGCAGATTCAACAAATGAATCTGGATGGCCAGCGGCCGCGTGATCTTGCGGCTACGATCTTGCTGCCAGGCATCGCGACTGGCGTGCAGGCTTGATTTGAAATCCGGATGGTAATGCGCAAAGTAGGCATCAATATCCTGATGCTGCCAAGAGTCCAGCCAACTGCCGAGGAAATTGCTGATGTCGGCTGTTTGCGCCTCGGTGATATTGGGGCTGCTGCTGGTTGCTGTTGCGGCTTGGGTAAAGACCGAGCCAATCTGGACTGGAGGTCCGATTTGGGTGTATGTGGCACCACTGCTCCTGCCGGAGGCAGCAGGGGCAGGGGTGGCGGCTGCAGCAACTGCTGGTGCGGTTTGGGCGGGCTGTGTTGCGGGCGCAGGGGTTGTGCTGGCAATTACTGAAATATCCGGACCCGGGACAAACTCGCGGGGTGCCAGGGTAGTCACGTCACGGTTTATTTCCTGCAAGATACGCAGGCTACCATCCAGATCATGCCCGATCACCAGCTCTTTCAGGGTACGGTCGGCATACGTTGCGGTCTGGTATTCCATCAGGAAGCTGACGTGCGTCCCCACGGATGACAGCCCGTTAACCGTGAATTCTTCCATCGTAATGCTGATGGCAGCTGGCCGGCTTATGCTGCTGAGACGGTTGTCGCGCCAGGCGGCACGCGTATTCTGGTAGAGCGGTGCAAAATCGGTGTGATAGGCCTGGAAATACTGGTCCAGATCCTTGTTTTGCCAAGCCGTGAGCCAGGTCCTGACCAGTGCTTCGAGCGCTGCGGGTGAGTCATCCTGCTGTGCTGCGGCTGGAAATGCCGGAACCAGCGAAACGGTGGTCGAGGCAGGCGCTACGGGCACGGCGACTGGTTCCGGCGGTGTCAACGTGGCGACTTGAGCCGGTTCTGGTACTGGCACAGTGTCTGTTACGGAAGCAGGTTCTGGTACTGGCACCGTCTCTGTTGCGGGTGCAGGTCCTGTTTCGGCTACAGCTGCCTCGACTGGCTCGGCCGCTACTGGCTCAGGTGGGGCAACGTCAGCGACAATTGCTGTCTCTGCTTGTGTTGTTATTGGCACCTCGGTCGTGGCAGGGGTGCTGCTGGAGATTGTCGTTTCCGGCTTTTGCAACATGGGGCTGAGCAGCGGGTAGAGCAGATAGACTGCAGCTACCGAAGCTGCCATGGCAGCGCCGCCATAGAGCGCCTTGCGCAACTTGCTGCTGATCAGCGGGGCTGCATCGTCATCTGTGTCAGCGTCACCTGCGTCAGCAAGCAATTCAAGTCTGTGTTTGGCTGCAGGCCTGGATGTTTGTGCGGTCGGACTGGCACTGCCAGCGCTCTGGAGCTCGTCTGAAGCCGCCTCTGGCTCATTCACAATCCCGGGCAGTACTTCCAGTACCTTGCCGGGCAGTCCACCGGTCTCGGCCAGCAATTTGTCGAGTGTTCGGCCAACGGGTACCGGGATTCCAAGCTTGTGTTGCGCAATGGCGTCCTTGCAGAAGGCGGCCAGTCCCGGGCGATCCAGGGGAAGCAATTCGTAGTTGAGGATGATGTCCTTGGCCAGATCGGCAAACGTGGGCTCGGCCAGGCGAGCACTCAGCTGCGGTGATCCGCACAGCACGATGCTGACCAGTCCCTGGGTATTGTTTTTCACTTCACGCAGCAGGATGAGGCCGCTCATGGTGTCGTCATCCATGCTGTCAGCATCGTCGATAAGCAGGAACAAGGTTTGTTGATCGCGCGGCTTGCTGGAGAGGAAACGGGTCAGGGCTTTCCTGAAACTGACGTCTGCACCCAATGAATAGGTGCGGGTGATGGTGTTATACAAATCCTGAACGGATTTGGGCGGCGGGATAAACAGGATGGTGCGCTGTTTTTCCTCTTGCATCACATGCTGCAATTCCTGCAACAAGCGCGTCCTGCCGCTCCCGGCGGGGCCGGTTAGCTTCACCACACCATCACTGAAGGAAAGTATCAGCTGAACGCCGCTGATAATGTCCTGGTAGGGCCCTGTTGTGATGTAGCTGGTCTCTGCGCTCATACAGAATTTTTCTTGTGGGGCAATGGGTTATAAAAATTGCCTTATTAATCAGGCATTAATAATAACCTATTTAAGTGCCTTCGCAAGAACTTAGTGCAACACCATGTTTAATATGCTGTCGTTCTGTCTGAGGGGGGACACAAGATAAGGGATAAAAAAGGCGGAAAGAGTGACTCTTTCCGCCTTATCTTGTGCTGCAATTTTTTTTCAGTTGGTCGTTTGACCGTTAACCGACAGGCTTACTCGCCATCTTTGAAGCAGTAGGCGCAGATCTTGTTGCCATCGGCGTCGCGCAGATAGGCAGCATAGGCGGTAGGGGTGAAAGTACGTGGACCAGGGGCGCCTTCATCGGTGCCACCATTGGCCAAGCCGGCCGCATGGAACTGGCGCACTGCTTCACGGGTGGCCGCATGGAAGCCAATAGTGCCGCCATTGGCAAAAGTAGCAGGCTGGCCATTGCTGGGCATGGTTACCAGAAACTCTGGAGCCTGGGCGCCGAACAGGAATGCTTTCTCGCCCATTGGGCCCATGTTGTTGATGCCCAGCGGAGCCAGTGCAGCAGTGTAAAACTTGTTGGCTTGCTGAATATTGTTCGTGCCTACGCACACATGTGTAAATATTGCCATTACGTTGGTTCCTTTGGTGCTAGCTCTTTGGTGCTAGCTGTAGTTGCAGGCTGCGTATATGTATCCATAGACAGCCCGAGGTTTTGGGAAAGTGGGGTAAACCCCGGTGTTGAAACGATGGGCTGATTATAGAGGGGTCTGCACGCGAAATTGAAGTGGCCAGGCCAAGTAAAAATCAAGCCGCCCCCCCAACAGGGTTGTGAGACCCCAAGGCCTGACGTAAGCTCATCCGGCTTCAACTATAACTAAAACAAGGTAGTAAACCTACCGCTGAAAATGGGGGCTCCATGCCCGGATTGATCCGTATTCTGTTATTCCCGGCTGTAATGGCGTAGACCTCGTTTCCATGGGCCAACTGTCAAAAGCAGAATAAGGTGAACAGCATGAGAACGATAAAGCAGATTGGCTCCTTGACACTCGCACGGCCACTGGCTGTCGGGTCGCTTGCATGTGGACAGCGGCATGTGGGTCTATATCACCGAAATCAATCCGCGCCGCATCCTGGTCGTGGACGAAGAGCTGGGGCTTGCGATGGGCATGTTCATGTTCCACCACAACGGCCAGCATGATCATGCGATGGTGAATGGTGAGCGCGTGGAATATTCCGGTGCGACGAGACGGCCGTTTACCACGGTAATTCCGGAGATGTTCAAAATCAGGGACGGCAAGATTTATCGCATCATCGCGATGATGAGTACTATTCCATATCGATCCAAATCAGGCTGGGATTAAGGGAGACTTATGAAGAAGAGAGATTTGTTGAAACTGGGTGCCGGCAGCTTGCTGGTCGGGGCGACGGCACCCGCGTTGGCCGCCAATGCAGGTCCGCTGACACGCGAG
>JBIIWM010000271.1:0-3643 GCA_044338875.1 Pseudohongiellaceae bacterium
TATGACCGCCTGAGCAGGATGCTGGAACAAGTGCCTGCTGAACCCGAGCGCATGCAGCTGCCAACGCCGCAGGGCGATCTGGCGCTGGAGTCGATCGTCGTTACACCTCCCGGTTCGCGCGCACCTGTACTCAAGAACATCAGTCTGCAGCTCAATGCCGGTGAAGCGCTTGGCGTCATCGGACCCAGCGCCTCGGGCAAGTCTACGCTGGCGCGCGCTATCCTCGGCGTCTGGCCCGTGCAGGGCGGCAAAGTGCGCCTCGACGGCGCCGACATCAGCGCATGGGACCGTAATGACCTTGGCCCCCATATCGGCTACCTGCCGCAGGATATCGAACTGTTCGATGGCACCATCTCGCAGAACATCTGCCGTTTTGGCGACATGGATTCCGAAAAAATCGTGGCGGCCGCCAAAATGGCTGGCGTGCATGAACTGGTCCTGCGCCAGCCTGATGGCTACGACACCGTCATCGGCGGTACCGGCGGCGTGCTTTCCGGCGGCCAGCGCCAGCGTATTGGCTTGGCGCGCGCCATTTATGGCAACCCCAAATTGATCGTGCTGGATGAGCCCAACTCCAACCTGGATGACCAGGGCGAGAAAGAGCTGGTCGCTGCGCTCGCGCGCATCAAGGAAACCGGCTGCACCGTGGTGGTGGTCAGCCATCGCACGCTGGTACTCAACTGCGTAGATAAATTGCTGGTATTGAAAGATGGCGCTGCGCTGGCCTTTGGTCCACGCGATCAGGTGCTGGCAGCATTGGCCCAACAACAAGCCCAGGCCGCCGCTGCAGCATTAGGCAGCAAACACAGCGCTGGCGTGGCATAGGCATAGCAACAAACAACCACCGGGTCTGCACTTCAGATTCCGGAAAGAGAGAACACGATTGTGAATGAAGCAAACTCCAGCTCGAAGGCAGCGGCCGCCAGCAAGGCTGTCGCCACTGTGAACAACCCGCCGGCCCACAAGCCTGTGGTGGTTGACCAGGTTTATGCCGCCGTAGAAACCGGTATAGAGCGACCCAAACAGATTGGTCTCACCATCGCCTTCCTGGTGTTCGGCGTCTTTGGACTGTGGGCAGCGTTTGCTCCGATCGAAGGTGCGGCCCATGCGCCTGGCGTAATCAAGGTAAAGTCCTACAACAAAATCGTGCAGCACCTTGAAGGCGGCATCGTCAAAACCATCAATGTCCAAAACGGCGACATGGTCGACGCTGGCGACGTGCTGCTGGTGATGGATTCAACCCAGTCTGTTGCCCAACTGGAAATCCTCAACGGCCAGCTCCTTACCCTGACCGCACTTGAAGCACGCCTGTTGGCAGAACGCGATAATCTGGATGCCATTGTCTATCCTCCACTCCTGCTGAACGCAGGCGAGCTTGGCCGCGCAGAAATTGCATCGCAGGACCAGATCTTCCGCACCCGCCTGGCCGCACGCGAAGGCGCTGTCGCTGTGTTGCAACAGCGTATCGAGCAACTGGAGTCGCGCCTCAACGGCTTGAGAGCACTGCTGGACACCAAGACCACGCTGGCCAAATCCTTCCAGGAAGAACTGGTCGACTTCACCGCCTTGCTGGAAGAAGGCTTTACCGACAAGCAGCGTCTGCGCGAACTGGAACGCAATCACGCCCAGGCTGCCGGCGAAGCAGCAGACCTGACGGCCACTATTGCCTCCACCGAGATTCAAATTGGCGAAACCCGACTGGAAATCCTGCAACAACAGAATGAATTCCAGAATCAGGTCGCCAATCAACTGTCTGAAATCCAGATCCAGTTGAAAGATACCAAGGAACGCATCACCGCCAACTCAGACATTGTCAGCCGCACCGATGTAAAGGCGCCAATGTCCGGCATCGTCTATGGCTTGCAAGTGCATACCGAGGGCGCCGTGATCAGTCCTGGCAGCCCCATTGCCGAAATTGTTCCGCAAAGCGAAGACCTGATCATAGAAGCAACGATTTCCCCGATTGATATCGACCGCGTCGCAGAAGGACAGGAGGCCACGGTGCGGCTCTCTTCCTTCAACAGCAAATCAGTTCCTACGCTTTACGGGACGGTGCTGAGCATTTCTGCTGATGCCGTGCAAGACCGGAACACGGGCGCCTCTTTTTACCAGGCCCGCATTGAGCTTAATCCGGAGTCGCTGGCAGATCTGCAAGGACTCGAACTGATTCCCGGCATGCCTGCCGAAGTATTCATCGCGACCGGCTCACGTACCTTCCTGCAGTATGTTATGAAACCGCTTTCCAACGCTGTTGCCCGCAGCCTGATTGAAGACTGATCGCATATGAAACTGAATTTGCGCAACCGCCTGCTCGCCAGCACGATTTCCACTGTGACAACCTGCTTGCTGGGTGGTCTGCTGCTGAACCCGGCATGGGCACAAGAAGGGCCTCTCCCGATCGGCAATTCGCTGGAAGACTTTTACAAGGCAGCACTGGAATCCAGCCCGTTCTTGAACATTGCACAAGAGCGCTGGAACATCAGCAGCGCCCGCAAGGATGCCATCAATGGCCAGCTGCTGCCGCAGATCAGCGCTACCGCAAACATCTCTGACAACGACCGGAAATCTTTTGGCGTAACCAGAACCTATGATGGCGAGCGCTTCGCCGTGCAACTTAACCAGGTACTGTTTAACTGGTCGGCGTTTGCAGCGCGCAAGAAAGCCTATCTGCAGGAAGATGCCTCAGAGGCTGAGTACTATGCCCGCTTGGCCGGGCTGCTTACCGAAGTCGCTGACAAGTACCTGTCGGTGTTGCAGGCGGAAGATGCTCTGGGTTCCATCGACTCCCAGCTCGAAGCCATGACCAACCAGGTCAACCAGATCGAGTCACTTTACGCACGTCAGTTGGTGCGCATTACGGATCTGTACGATGCACAGGCACGCCTTGCCGCAATTCAAGCTGAGCGCGTGAACCTGGAAAGTGCATTGATTATCAGCCGCGAAGGCCTGCGTGCTCTCACCAATCTTGAAGCCGGCGAACTTTCGCGCCTGCCGGAAGAGATCACGATAACGCCGCTGGAAGGCGAACTCTCTGACTGGATTGACCGGACCCGCCAAAACAACCAGATGATCGAATCCCGTAACTTCGCCTATCAGGCGGCGCAGCAACAGGTGTCTGAACAACGCGGGGCTTATCTGCCGAAAGTTTCGCTGGTACTACAACAAGCGGATTCAAATACCGGTTTCGACAACCAGCTCGTCGATGATTATGAAACCACCTACATCGGCCTGGATGTGCAAGTGCCGTTGTTTGCCGGCGGCACCCGCAGAGCCTCGGTGCGTGAAGCGGTGAGCCTGCGCTCCATCGCACAAAGCGAATTGCGCCAAACCCAGCTCGACATGATCGAAAGCGCACGCACTGCCTACCTGCAGGTTAAAACCGGCGAATCACGCATCAACGCGGCACGGGTATTGGCCGAATCGACGGCAACTTCCTACGAAGCCATGCAGCGTGGTTTTGAATTGGGGACAGTGACGAGTGTTGACCTGCTCAATGCCTTGCGTGACCGCTTCCAGGCTGAACGTGAATTGCAGCGCGCCCGATACGATCACATTCGCGCTGATCTGATGCTGCGCAGGGAAGCAGGCGAGCTAACTGCCGAGGATTTGTTGCGAATCAGCAATCTGCTTGAGTCGAGCAACT
>JBIIWM010000066.1:0-12384 GCA_044338875.1 Pseudohongiellaceae bacterium
AATCAATCCCAGCAGAGGACCTGCCGCTACAGCCAGTCTCAGGAAGCCCTGGAAACGCTCAAGTTTCATTACCTCACGCAAGCTTGCCTCGGAAATACGCAGTTCGAGAATTTCCGGCAACACATCCGGGATGGCCTTGTCTTGCTGAATCACAGCAAGCAACACACGACCCAGCGGATTGTTGGCTTTGGGCTTGTCAAGATGATGCTCTTGACTGGAAACCCTGGCCCTGGCAAGGAACAAGTACACATACTGGAAGGCAGCCGCGAGTACACCCAAGGCACCAACTAATATGATCAGATAACCGACCACCTCACCTTCACTGATACGTTCCCACAAACCAGGACGTTCTACAAAGAGGCCCAACAGGGCGCCACGAGCAGGATCCACAATCGCAGGTACGTATTCAGCGCCAGGAGCAGCAGCTTGCAGGCGATCCGCAGCAACACGGAATTCCGACTGCGAAGGCTGACGACCCATTACAGCCAGTCTTTGCTCACTTGGCAAATAACCGAGGTACTCTCCATTGGATACAGCCGTGAAGGAAGAAATACGGATGACCTCGCGGTCAACCATGGTGCCATCAAGCTGTTCAACTGGAGCGGTATAACGAACTACCTTGGCGTCTTCAACCATTTCTTGCATCAGCTCCAACCAAAGACGCTCGAGTTCCGCAAGGGAAGGCAGAGCGGTGGCAGAAGCAATACGACGCATGAAATCAACCCTGTTCTCTGCACCCTCTTCAGTTTTGAATTGGGTACTGATCAAGGAACTGCCAAGCACACCAGCAGCATCACCGGCGATCTGGCGGGTTACACCAAACAGTTCGCCAAGGTTACCCTGATGCAGTTCAAGCAGGACGTTCATTTCTTCAATGCGGATTTCATTGGCGTCATAACGGCCGGAAAGTTCGTTGCCGAGTTTTTCTGCAGCGTTGCGTTTGCCCAAAGCTTCCTGGTAACGCGCTTCCTCTCTTTCAGCTTCTTTGCGGAAGGAGGCTTCGCGTTCCTTGTTGGCATTGTTTTCAGCGACGGCTTGCGCACGGATAGCCGAAAGCAATTCGTCAACTGTTGGTGCTGCGGTGACGGCAAGTGGACCCAGTGCCAGCAAGGCCAGCAAAGAGCTTGTCACCAAATTTTTTAGTTTGCTGTTCATCTGTCTTCAGCCTCTAGCCTTAACGGCTTTCGATCAGTTGCAGGTAGGCGCGTGCGTTGCGTGCATTCTTCTCAGACGAAGCGGCTCGTTCAAACCAACGTTTGGCTTCATCAAATTTTTCCTGGTTGTAGTTGGCAATGCCAAGCATCAGGTGCACGGTACCAGTATCCTTCAAACCGCCCTTATCAAGCGCTTTACCATAAGCGGATACAGCAGCATCCCACTCTTCCAGTTGTATGTTTACATCGCCAATCCGCACAAAGAGTTCGCCGTTATCATCCAGCTCGGCTGCCTGATCAAGAACAGGCAGGGCCTTGCGGTATTCACGGGCTGCGATCCAGGAGTTGGACAACTGTTCATACACCTTCAGGTTGCCTTCAATGACACCACTGTCAATTTTATCGGTGAGAAGATTGGCAGCCCTGACAGGAGTGTTCTGTGCAGTCATAAGCTCGGCCAAACGCAGGAAGTCACTGCTTTCATTCAGCAAACCTGCATGGTTGGCGAGTTGCATGATCGTAAGTGCGTTTTCAAGATCATCCAGTGCCGCATAGACAGAGGACAACTGTACCCAGTAGGTTTTCTTTTCCGGATACAAGTTGATGATCTGCTTCAGCACCTTTTCAGCACCAGCGTAGTCTTCCTTCTGCAACAACAAAGCCTGCAGCAGCTGCAACCAGGTTTCTTGTGGAACTTCAGTCAAGTCAACTGCCTTTTGTGCATTTGGCAAAGACTTGTCGAAATTTTCCATCTGGTAGTAAGCCACCGCGAGGAGGTAATACGCAGAAGAGTTGGGTGCAGCAGCTGATGATATCCAGGCTTCCATCGCCTTGGCACCTTCAGTCCAGTTTTCCTCAGCCATAAACATCTGGGCAATCTGGAACGCCATCTGGTCCATTTCCTGCACGTTCAGACCGCCAGAATCAATGGCTGCCTGCATGTGTGCACGTGAAGCAGGATAGTTGTCCTTGGAATACTCGATGTTGGCCAGGATCTGTTCTACGCGACCACGCTCATACGGACTCAGACGATCAAGTTGCAGTTCACCGAGCACCGCTTGTGCTTCGTCGTACTTGTCCATGCCAAGAAATTCAATGGCTTCGTTGAGTACTTCACCAGTGCGCTGATCGATGGTGGGTGCTGCTTCTTTCTCTTCGTCTTCGCCAGCACGTTGGGCCAATGCAGATTGGCTCAGGCACAGAGAAGCAGACAATAATAGAGCACTGAGTCTGATCAGATTAATTTTCTTCATAAATCAGTCCTCCAGGGTAAAGCGCAAGATGGTCTGCATGCCGATACGGGCCTGAGAAACACCACCTTCAACTTTAGGGTTGTAGCGCCAACGCGAAATCGCTTTCAGAGCAGCTTCGTCGAAGATGTTCTTCGGACTGCTATCAACGACGATTGCGTCTGTTACTGTACCTTGTTCGGTGATCGTGAACTGAACTTGTACCCAGCCTTCGATACCGCGATTAAGTGCGCGTGGCGGATAGTCCGGGTTGATACGCACAAGAGGCATAACATCACGGTCAGAACCGGCGCCCAGCTGCAAGCCAGTCATCGCACCACCTGTGTCAATGGTAGGAGCCAGGGAAACCACGTTACCACCAACATCGCCGCTGTTAAGGGCAATCGAAGGAATTTCCGGGGTAACCGGAGGCAATTCGCGTTCGATTTTCTCTTCACGACGGCTAGCGGTTTCTGTGTCCTGGCGCATGCGAGTGAAATCGATACGCGTTGCTTCAACCGCTTCGATATCAAAGGATACGTTGGTAAGCGACTCCAGGGTCCAAAACAAACCACCATTAAGCAGCAAGGCGAACATGATGGCGAATACGGAACGAGCTAATACCTTGGTCATAAGTTCAACCTCCCGTATTTTCGGCAGCGATGGAAATTTCAGTGATACCGCCTTGACGCACTTCATCCATTACCTTGGCCAGCAGGCCGGCAGGAGAAGATTTATCGGCAAGAATCACTACCGTGTCATCCGGACGTTCAATGTGCAGGCGTTCAATAGCTGCGCGCACTTCACGCATGTCCACACGATGCCGTTCCATCCAGACTTCGCCATTCGGACGCAGCGCCACGAGGATGTTGCCGTCCTCACGGTTTTCGGCCGTAGAAGCCTCTGGTCGAACAACTGTTACACCAGCTTCTTTAATGAAGGAGGTAGTGATGATAAAAAAGATCAGCAGGTTTAGGACGAAGTCCAGCATCGGCGCAAGGTCGATGCCATGGTCTTCGCCATCTGCGGAGGCGTAGCGCTTGTTTTTCATGGCTTACTCCGTGGTGCTGAAGGTAATGTTGTAGATGCCGCCAAGTCTGGCCTGGTCCACTACACCCATGATGATTCCTGTCTGTGCCGCTACGTCTGCGACAATCAGTACACCTGCATCAGAATTCAATGCCTTCAGGCGTTCTACGTTGGCTCGAACCGCTCGCAAATCAACGAGACGGTTATCGACAAAGATTTCGCCAGTATCAAGTACCTGGATCTGGATACTGGACGATTCCTCATTCGACTGATTGACGTCGGTGGGACGGCTGACCGTCAAACCGACTTCCTTGACGAAGATCGCTGTGATAATGAAAAAGATCAGAAGATTAAGCACGAAATCCAGCATTGGGGCCAAATCAATCCCGTGCGCGGAGTCGTGCTGGTCAGAGTTATGGCGGCGTATTCTCATGTCAGAAGCTGAACCTGTCTGAAAGTAATTCGGTTTCACGACGAGCGCGGGTGCGGAAGTAATGCACTGGATACAATCCAGTGATACTGACCGCAAGACCGGTCATCGTACAGATCATGGCGTGGGATACACCACTGGCCATGGTACGGGCGTCGGCGGAACCACGCAGTGCCATCGAGTCGAATACTTCAAGCATACCGCTTACCGTACCAACGAGACCCAACAGTGGGGACATCGGTACCAGTACCTGCATCAGGGGAAAGCCGGTAGTCATGTTTGCATTCAGTTTCGAAATCAGCATCTGGCGAATCTGGCGTGCGCACCAGGAGTTGCGTTCAGTACGCTCCAACCATTGGCGATGCAGCATGTCAGCTTCTTTCGGCAGTATCCGGAAGTAGTACCAACCGCGCTCCAGTATCAGCGCCCACATAAGGACGCCGGTACCAAAGATCCAGATTACATATGGCCCGCCACCATCGATCAACGCATTGACCGATTGCAGCAAATTAAAGGCTTCAGGCATGACGGCGTTTCTCAAGCTGGTCGGCGAGCAAGCCAGCGCTCTGTTCGTCGAGCACTTGCACAACCGAACGTGACAGTGAATTCAGCAACGCGCCACCAAACAACAGTGGAACAGCGATACCAAGGCCCAATACGGTAGCAATCATTGCCTGACCAATACCAGCAGCCATCAGTTTCGGATCGGACGAACCGGATTCCGTGATGCTCTGGAAAGTAATGATCATACCTACTACGGTACCTACGAGGCCCAACAGCGGACCTGCAGCAACCGCCAGTCGCAAGAAGGCCTGGAAGCGTTCAAGAGCCGGGATTTCCTTAAGCACAGCTTCGGAAATACGCAGTTCAGCAACTTCAGCGTCTTCTTCGATATGAGCTGCATCGCTTCTGAAGGCTAGCAGAACACGACCAAGAGCATTGTCTGCACGCGGCTTGTCAAGATTGCGCATCTGGCGGGAAACACCAAGACGTGCATAGATCAGGTAAGACAACTGTACCAGGAACGCCAGTACACCAAGGCTACCCACTACGATGATGATGTAACCAACCTCTTCGCCCTGATGAATGCGCTCGCCCCAAGTAGGACGTTCAACATACAGGCCTGTCAGTACACCGCGGGTAGGATCCACGATAGCTGGGAGATAACCGCTGCTGGCAACTTCCAGAGCGGCAGCTGTTGCTACGAACTCAGGAGGCAGCTGACGCGGCATGATGCTCAAGCGAGCCAGGTTAGGCAGGTAGCTCAGGAACTGGCCATTCGTGGTAGCTGTGAAAGGCCCGATGCGAACCACTTCAGCGTTGACCAAGTCGCCATTTGGCTGCACAACGTTGGTGCTGAACTTGGCAACCTGACCGCTTGCAGTAATCTCACGTTGCAGTTCGAACGTAAGTTGCTCGAGATCTGCAATGGTTGGATTAACAGTAGCAGTAGACAGATCTCTGAAGAATTCCACACGATCAGAACCCTGACCGGCGAATTGCGCATTGATCATCGACTGAGCCATTTCAGTGGTATTGTCTGCGGAAATCTGTCTGGCAAGACCAAACACTTCACTCAGACCCAACTCATTGGCTTTCGCACGCAATTCAGCATTCAACTGCTGGATGCGCAAATCATTGGCAGAATAGGTATCGGTGCTGGTTTTTACCAGACCTTCAAGACGTGCGTTTTCAGCTTCAGCTTCGCTCGCCAGACGAGTCTGGGTAGCAGCATCAGCGGCACGAAAATCAGTTTCGCGCTGAGCGGATACACGATTGGCTTCCTCACGAAAGCTACGGGCATCCTGCAACAGCTGGTCACGATCCTGTGCACCGGCACCGGAAGCCAGCAGGGATACTGCCAGCACTGTAACTACGCGGGTAAAGGATAATTTCAGGCTTCTCATTGCGCACTCTCCTGTGGAGCTGGTACAGGTACGCGCAACAGATCAGGAGCGCCTTCTTGACGAGCTACAGCCAAAGCATCTTCGATTGCTTCGACGTAAGTGTTGTCTTGAACGAAGCCCTTGTTCTCAGCATTCCAGTAACCGGCTTCACCACCATCAAGGGTTTTGTAAAGCAGGGATACACGACCCAGACGCACGAACTCAACAGTACGCTCGCCATTTGCATCGCTCAGCACACCTTCGTAGGAATCAAGGGTGCTGCCGTATTCCAGCTCAATTTGATAAGCCTCAAGAATACGGCGATACTTTTCGGAGATTGCAACGTCAGCACGTGGCATCAGTTCACGCAGGGCAGCTACACGCTTGGTGCGCTCGTCCAGCAGGAACGGAGTATCAGCAGCAACGAAGCTTTCTAGATAATCCACCATGCGCTCCATCAAAGGCAGCACTTCACGGTTGGTTACTTCGATTTCAGTCAGCTGGTTCTGGATGGACGCCATTTCGGCTTCCTGGGAGGTAACCTGCTCCTGCAATTGTTCGTTGTAACGAGTAAGGCTGTCGAGTTCGGCCATGGTTTGGCCGTATTTGCCGGCGGCATCCTGAGCACGTTCTACAAGGGCGTTGACCTGCTCTTGTGAGGCGGCAGAAGCTTGGTCGGCTTCTGTCTGCGCGCTTACTGTGGCGTCACCGACAACTTGTGCGGAGACTTCAGCCGTTGGCAGCAGGGACATGCCCATTGCCAGCGGGGCAAGTATTAGAAAAGAATAGCGAAACTTGGATACCATTGTCGTTGCTGTCACCTCTGGAGAAGAAGGGTATTTTTTAAGAGCTATAGTAAGGGCCATAGAAGGATTCGTAAAACTTCGAGCCGACCACGCACTCCAATGATGTTAGGGCCATCATTCGTAACTAATCCATATCGACACCCTACAAGAGCGCAAAGAAAACGTAAAGATTCTTACGTCTTCTTTCCTGCTGTCGGACCCGCACTTTACTCGTTTTTTTTGTTTTTGCTACTGGTTATCCCGGATAGTTTATGCAAGGTATTTTTAATAGTTAATTGCGGCGGAACGGGGCGCTGGCTATGCTGCCCACAGGGAAAATCCGGGATAGTTTCTTTTCATGACTGAGCCAGACAAGACAGTACCTGCAAACCAGCCTGCGGACGACCGTCGGGAGTTGATGCGTCCCGAAGTTGAGCTCTTGCCGGGCCGAAACAGCAGCAGATACGGCCTGCTGTTTGCTCTTGGCGCCGTACTGTTGACAACCCTGGTCGCCGCTCCGCTGTATTTCTTCGTGAGCTTGCCGGCACTCAAACTGTTGTATGTACTTGCAGTGGTTGTGACGGGTTTGCGCGAAGGTTCACGGCCAGCCCTTGTAGTTGCCATCCTTGGCTTGCTTGCTCACAGTTTCGTTTTCAATGTTCCCCATTTCCACTTTGGTCTGCCAAGCCAGGATGACCTGTATTCCCTGGTGATTTTCTCGCTGATCGCCCTCGCCTGCGGGCCTGTGGCATTGCGTATTCGCAGCCAGTTTTTTGAGTTGCATTTGAGCAACCGTTATCTCGAAGCACTACGGTTGCTGGGTCAGGATCTGTCGGTGGCAGAGGATACTGCTGCAGTATGGAGAGCCACTGCACGTGAACTGCGCAGTGCACTGCAGACCGATTGCTGGTTGTTGTATTCCGAGAACGAGGTGTTGCACAGCGAACCACCACTGGAAACACGTGACGAGAAAGCGCTACAACTGGTTACATGGACACTTGGCCATTCGCTGCCTACCGGTCGCTTCGTGAATGAACGCGATGACTCGGTTTGGACAGTATTTCCTGTGATGCATGAAGGCAAGGCCGTGGCAGCAACACTGCTGCACTTCAACAAGAATCCGGACCGGTTGCCGGATTTCGACCGTGAATTGATCTTGGCCATCATGCGGCAAGCCGCAGCAACCTGGGGGCGCATACAACTTTCAAGCGACCTTGAACATGCACGTGTCCATGCCGAGATGGAACAATTGCGCTCTGCCATGCTCTCTTCAGTCTCCCATGACCTGAGATCCCCGCTTTCGGCAATCATGGGCGCCGCCGAAAGCCTGTGTTTGCTTGATCGACAGTTGAGTGCCGAAGACCGGCGCGAACTGGCCAGCATGATAAGGATGGAAAGCCATCGCCTGGACAGTTACATCCAGAACCTGCTTGACATGACCCGACTGGAAAACGGCGCACTGAAAATCGAGCGCGACTGGGTTTCGGTGGGCGACCTTGTCGGCAGTGCCATCAGCCGGTTGAAGCGGTATTTCCCATCGGTGCGGCTGGAATACCATGCGGTTGAGGAACCACCGCTGCTTTATGTGAATCCGGCGCTGATCGAACAGGCCTTGTTCAACATCATCGAAAACGCAGTCAAATATTCACCGCCGGAAGAAGCAATAGTCATCAGGATAAGTGGCGATGATGCATTCTGCCGCATCGAAATCGAAGACAAGGGTCCGGGCATACCGGAGCATCTGCTGGAAAAGGTGTTCGACATGTTCTACGTAATCGGCGAAGGTGATCATCGCAAACATGGCACAGGCATGGGATTGGCGATTTGCCGCAGCATGCTGGCGGCGCACGAAGGCACTGTATGGGCTGAACCTGGACACACTGGGGGAACGCGTTTTGTCGTTGAAGTTCCACTGGTATATCCGGACAATCGCAATGACAGTTTCAACGAGGATTTGTAGTGAGCGCAAAGATAGTAGTCATTGACGATGAAGCACAGATTCGTCGAATGTTGCGGATTGCACTGACCAGTGATGGCTACGAGGTGACCGAAGCAGAAAATGCTTTGAAAGGTATGGCTGCTGTGGCACGCCAACAACCCGATCTTGTAATTCTGGATCTGGGTTTACCCGACATGGATGGCCAACAACTGCTCGAAGAATTGCGCGACTGGTCCAGCGTGCCCGTAATCGTCTTGTCAGTGCGCGGCTTGTTCCAGGAAAAAGTGAGGGCCCTTGATGCGGGTGCCCGCGACTACATCACGAAACCTTTCAGTATCGAAGAATTGCTGGCCAGGGTGCGCGCCCACTTGCGCGATTCAGTGAAGCCCGAAACACCTTCCGTACTCGACGATGGCTATCTGCTGATCGATATCGGCAAGCGCTCGGTCAAGGTTGCGGGCAAGAAGGCGGGTTTGACGCCAAAGGAATACTCGGTGCTGGCGGCACTGGCCAAGGCACCAAATTGTGTGATTACCCAGGCGCAGTTGCTGCAGGAAATCTGGGGGCCCACCCATGAGCAGGACACACATTACCTGCGCATAGTCATCAGCCATCTGCGGCAAAAACTGGGCGACGATCCTACTGAACCCAAATATATTCGTACTGAATCGGGCGTAGGCTATCGTCTTGTGTGGCGCGGCGCAGAAATCCCTGCAGTTAGCAACTTGTAAAGGCTGCAGGTTCAAGTCTTCGCATGTGACTTATCGCACAGACATGAAAATAGCCGGTGTTATAGTGGCTTGGTAATGCATTCGGGCTATTACGTTCGTGTGCATCCTGGCTTTCAAGAATACATTCGGATACCGGTTTCACCCAAAGGAGCATAACGATGAGCACCAAGCTTCTACGCAAAACTTTCATTTATTCCCTGGTTACCCTATTCCTTGCCAACAGCCTGCCAGCCCAGGCAACCCTCGTGGACAATCAACAACTCGCACAGCAGGCACAAACCGCAATGCAGCGCAGTGAAGTGCGGGATCTGCTGGCACGTACCGATGTACGTGCTGCCTTGCTGGATTATGGCGTGAGCGAGGACGCTGTCGATGCCCGTATCGACAGCCTTACTGCCAGTGAACTGCAGCAGATGCACGCACAACTCGCCGACCTGCCAGCGGGTGCTGAAGGCGCACTAGGCTTGGTACTTGGCATTATCTTTGTCTTCATCGTGCTGGATCTACTGGGTGCCACCGATGTATTTCCGAGGATCTGATGCGGAAATATTTACGGCATGAGCAGGCAACCCCGCCGTCTGTTGCTACCGCTGCTCCTTATTTTTGTTGTACTGGTTAGTTCCTGCGCTACGACTCCTCAGTCTGCTGCACTGTTGCAGCAGACTCCGACAAAACTGCCAGAAGCGTTCGTGCTTGCTGATCTCCCCTTCTTTCCGCAGGATGACTATCAATGTGGTCCTGCCGCCCTGGCGACCGTTTTGCAGGCCAGCGGGATTGCGATAACACCCGAACTGCTGGTGCCGCTGGTCTACGTACCCAAGCGCAAGGGTTCCTTTCAGATCGAGATGACAGCGGCAGCTCGCAGCCAGGGTCGTCTCGTCTACACCTTGGCACCTGAATTGGAAGCACTGCTACAGGAAGTTGCTGCGGGACATCCTGCGCTGATATTGCAGAATCTTGGTCTGGGCATGTTGCCACGCTGGCATTTTGCAGTAGTGAAAGGGTTTGATCTGGCGCGTAAGCGCCTGCTGCTGAATTCCGGTCGCATCGAAAATTATGAAATATCGCTCGCGACTTTCGAACGCACCTGGGCACGCGCGGACTATTGGGCACAAGTCGTGCTGCCACCAGACGAAGTGCCGGTGACTGCAGCAGCCCTGCCCTTCTTCACTGCAGTGGTTGCGCTCGAGCAAACCGGGCAACCGGACGCAGCGATGCAAGCCTACGATGCTGGACTGCAACGTTGGCCTGAAGACCAACACTTGCTGATGGGGGCGGGCAATCTGCATTATGCGCAAGGCGACAGTTACGATGCGCTGGTCTTGTTTACACGAGTAGTCGAGCTCTATCCAGACTTTGCACCAGCTCACAACAATGCAGCTCAACTGCATCACGAGCGTGGTGACGCGACTCAGGCTTTGTTGCATGCACGCCGCGCAGTAGACATAGGCGGGGAATTTGCAGAAGTGTACCGCGCAACCCTGGAACAGCTGGAACTGGAGTGGCCTGGGGCCGCAACCCAAGTACCTACTACAGAGTCTTCTCCAGCGTCTACTCCAGCACCTACTCAAACACCAGCAAGAGCATTGAATCCCAGATAACCCAAGCCTAGCACCAGGATTGCGGTAAAAAACCAGCCGATGGGTTCGATAAAGCTGTCCAGAATCCTTGCCGCACGTTCTCCGCCAAGCCTGATCGCAAGCGCAATCAAGTAGACGCGCTTGCCGCGACCCACCAGCATGCTGGCCATGAACGGCATAAACGGCAGGCCAACGATGCCTGAGGCCCAGGTAAAAATCTTCAGGGGAATTGGTGTAAAGCCGGCAAGTACCAGTAACCAGAACGTCTGCCAGGGGGATTGGGCAGAGAGTTCACGTAATTGGCTTACACGTGCATCAATCTTTTCTACCCATCCCAGCGCCTCAAACACAAAACCCAACAGTTCGTACGTATAGTGACCGAGCAGGTAACCGATTACAGCGCCCAGCATGGAACTTGCCAAACTCACGCTGGCAAAACGGAATCCCTGGCGGGGCTGCGTCAGGCACATCGGAGCCAGCATCACTTCCGGCGGGATCGGGAAGATGATCGCTTCTGCGAAACTGAGTCCCGCGAGGTAACTTGTTGCACTCTTGTGTTGGGACCAGAGCAAAATACGCTGATAGATCGGGGTGAAAATTTTCATGCAGAGGCAAGGCTCGTCAAGGAAAGTACTGGTGGAGATAGCACTTCATCGTCTCATGGTGCGACATTATGTCATCGCAGCCACGGGGGCTGCCATGTTAATGTTGCCTTGCACAAAACTGCTGAAGCCCACAGTGTAAAACCGGCAGTTGCATGAACTTGTACATGAGCCCTTTACAGGAACCCAGCAGAGCACCATGAACTTCGCCGACCCCTTTGTTCTGGCCCGCTTGCAGTTCGCAGCCAACATCAGCTTTCACATCCTGTTCCCTACCATTTCCATCGGATTGTGCTGGGTGTTGTTGTATTTTCGCACCCGCTACACCCTTACCGGTGACAAAAACTGGGAATACGCCTATTACTTCTGGGTGAAGATGTTTGCCCTCACCTTCGCGATTGGGGTGGTCTCTGGCATCACGATGAGTTTCCAGTTCGGCACCAACTGGCCCGGCTTCATGGCTCAGGCGGGTAACGTGGCCGGCCCATTGCTCGGCTATGAAGTACTGACCGCGTTCTTCCTGGAAGCCTCCTTCCTGGGTGTGATGCTGTTCGGCAAGCATCGCGTGTCCAATCGCATGCATCTGACAGCAGCCGCGCTGGTAGCGATCGGGACCACGGCGTCTGCTTTCTGGATTTTAAGCCTTAATTCCTGGATGCAAACGCCAGCAGGCTTCGAGATTCGTGACGGTATCTTCCATGCCCAGGACTGGTGGGAGGTTATCTTCAATCCATCCTTCCCCTATCGTTTGGCGCACATGCTGGTGGCCTGCCTGTTGACGGTGGCCTTCCTGCTGATGGGTGTCAGCAGTTGGCGCTTTCTGGACAAGGTTGACAGCCCCGCCACCATCATGGTGTTCAAGACAGGGCTTGCGCTCGCGGTAGTACTGGCTCCACTGCAGGTTTTCATCGGTGACTTGCACGGACTGAACACCTTCGAACATCAACCCGCCAAGGTCGCGGCGATAGAAGCGGTGTGGGAAACGGAAAAAGGGGCACCCTTCACGCTGTTTGCCCTGC
>JBIIWM010000068.1:0-12334 GCA_044338875.1 Pseudohongiellaceae bacterium
CCGGTTTCAGGGTAAAAACCAGTGGTTGCAAGCGACAAAGCCAGGCCGGCTTTTCCTTGTAGATTGACTGCATCCGCTGTGATTTATCGCTCCACCCCGGACAATAGAGGAACGAACCGGACGGCTTCAAGATCCAGAGCTTCAATCCCTTCCTCTTGTTTTCTATACACTTTTAGCATTTGGATGTTGCCACCTTCAGGAACTACCAAGGTACCACCAGAGGCCAGTTGCTTGAGCAGGGCTTCAGGCACAATCGATGCTGCCGCCGTAACGATTATGCCGTCGAAGGGAGCGTGCTGGGACCAGCCAAACGAGCCATCAGCACATTTGAGGCTGACATTGCCAATCTGTAGCTCCCTGAACCGCACACGGGTGCGCTCCAGCAATGGGGCAATCCGCTCAATGCTGAAAACATGCTGCACCAGCCTGGCAAGAATTGCGGTTTGATACCCACAACCGGTACCAATTTCCAGGATACGCGGATTGTCCGGCAAACCAGCCAGCAAGACCTCGGTCATGCGTGCCACGATATATGGCTGGGAAATAGTCTGGTTGAAGGAGATGGGCAAGGCATCATCCTCATACGCCCGATGGGCAAACGCTTCTTCAACAAACACATGGCGTGGTGTCTGCAACATGGCGTCGAGCACGTGCAGGTTACAGATGCCCTGATCACCGAGGCGTTGCACCATACGCTCTCGCGTACGCTGAGACGTCATGCCTATGCCACGGACTTTCTCCGAATTCACTACTTGCGTTCTCCACAAATCGACATTGGATCGAAACCTGCCTGCAGCCGGCTGAAATCTCCGGTGATGGACTGCATCGCCGCACTACTGCACATGTCAGCATGCAGCGGCGTGATGGAGACAAAGCCCTGCTCTACTGCGTGAAAATCAGAACCGGGGGTTCTGGCAACCGGACCACCGGCACGACCGATCCAATAAAGTGTTTTGCCACGCGGATTGCGTGTGCTGATCGGGATTTCACCCCTGAGACGTTGCCCCAAAGTGGCCAGGGCGATCCCCCGAATGTCCTGTACTGCGATATCCGGCACATTGACATTCAGCACGGTACGGGGTGGAAACACCAGGTTTTCAATGGCTTCCAGCAACCAACACGTAATGCGTGCGGCAGTGGCGAAGCGTTGCACAGTGGCGATGCCATGTTCTGTTACTGCCAACGAGACGGCCAGCGATACCTGGTGCAGGAAACGGCCTTCCATCGCGGCCGCCACAGTGCCGGAATACAACACATCATCCCCCAGGTTGGGGCCGAAATTGATGCCGGACAACACCCGGTCTGGTTCTGGCATGAAGAGTCCGGAAGTTCCCAAATGGATGCAATCTGTCGGGGTACCGTCGATGGCAATTCGATGTTCGTCCAGATGAATGGCTTGCAAGGGACGGTCGAGAGTAAGGCAATTGCTCACGCCGGATTTGTCACGATCTGGCGCAATCACCTTCAATTCATGTTCACCCTCCTGCAAGGCGGCAAACAGAGCCTGCAGTCCTGGTGCATGAATACCGTCATCGTTGGAAAGCAGCAATCTCATGATAAAAATCTCAAGCTAGTTCCGTTTGTATCAGTTCGCGTATCACGGAGGTGGCATAACTGCCTTTGCCAAGTGAAAATTCCAGAGCCAACTCGTCGCGTTCGTGCGCATATAGCAGATCGTGTACTTGCAAGCGCAATGGACGCCGATCCTGCTCCAGTCCTTCGCGCACCAATCCAGCGGACAGCACCTGAAAGTGAGCAGCAAGCGCCTGTTCCAGACTCGCAACCTTGCCTGCACTGGCCAATTCGCCCTTGCCCCAGAGTGGTCCCGTAGGATGAATATCAAATTTTTCCAGGCGTTGTTGCAATTCATCTGCACTCGCCCTGTCGGCAGCAAAAACACTTGCTGTTCCAGCCAGGGCCATCAGATCACCTTCAATCGCCTGGTTCCAGGTATTGCTGGCAACACGTTCGGACAAAACCTGATTGAAAAGGAAAGCACGTGCTGCCGACAGCCAGAGACCACGAGTATTCCCGCGTTTGCCAGGCACTTTGCCTGAGAACCACGCAACCACCTGCAGCAATGTATTGCAGTCGTAGCCAAAACGCTGGGGGCCAAAATAATTCGGCACACCTTGCTGCTGCAGCAACCGCAGCTTGCCCTCCAACCCGGCCTGATCGCCCTTCAGGTTGCGGATGCATATTTTGAATTTGTTGGTGCGATGACTGCCTCTGCGCAACTTGCGGCTGTTCTTGGCAACCTCAAGAATCCGGATTCGATCCGAAGCCAGGTCCGGAATTTCAGCCAAGGCATTTTGGCCAACCTGCACACTGAACCACTGGCGGGTAACTGCCTGTTTGTCTTTCATGCCCGAAAACGACACCTGTAGCAGTGGCTTCCGAAAATGGCGCGACAAGATTTGTTGCACGTCAGTGGTATTCAATTCGCGCTTTTCAATGAACAAAAACAAATGTTCGCCATTACCATCCGGGGTGAAACCCAGCACTTCCTCAACGAGGAAATCCCCTGGAGTACTTTTGATTGTGCCCTGCACCGTTGGTACGCCGGCGGCATGGTGCAAATGCGTACAAGCATCGATCCAGAATTGGTTGGCTCGTAATTCGCAGGGAGTGAGGTCAAGCAGATCCAAAGTCATCTCAGTTCCAGTCAGACCATCTGCAGCAGCACGATGGCATAACAGGCAATGCCCTCTTGCCTGCCGGTGAACCCAAGACCTTCAGTCGTGGTCGCCTTTATGCTGATATTGGCGATATCCGTGCGGCACACGGTTGCCAGCGTCGCGCGCATTGCCAAGGCATGCGGAGCGATTTTTGGAACCTGGGCAACGATCGTCATGTCGGCATTGCCTAGTGTCCAACCCTTGGCGTCGATGAGCTCGCAAACCTTGCCCAGCAAAGTCAAACTGTCGGCTCCCCGATACTTGTCGTCGGTGTCGGGAAAATGCTGACCGATGTCACCCAGTGCCAAGGCACCCAGCATGGCATCGCATAACGCATGCACCAGAACATCTCCATCAGAATGCGCGAGCAGGCGTTGCGGGTGCGGAATCCTGATACCACCGAGAGTAACGTACGCTCGAGCGTCCGTGTCCGTACTGAAACGGTGTACGTCGTAACCCTGACCGATGCGTACTGTCATATTCAGTGCTCCTTTGCCTGTCCAGTCAGCAGCGCAGCCGCCAACAGGAGATCTTCAGGCCAGGTAATCTTGATGTTGTCTGAACGGCCAGCCACCAGTTTAACCGGCAAACCGAGTTGTTCCACTGCGGCAGCTTCATCCGTCATCTGGCATCCGGTTTGTACAGCAAGATCCAGGGCACGCTTAAGCACTCCATACCTGAACATTTGTGGAGTAACCGCTTGCCACAAAATTGAACGATCCAGGGTAGCAGTCACATAACCTGTGGCATCTGCTGTCTTGATCGTATCGCGTGCCGGCACAGCCAATAACCCGCCCGCAGGTTCGTCCTGAAGGGCTAAGATCAGTTTTTCCACATCGCTGGTACGTACACAGGGACGCACAGCATCATGAACCAGAACCCAATCGTCTGCGCTTGCCTCATCCTGCAGGGCAAGCAGCGCATTCCTGACGGAATGCATACGCTCTGCTCCACCGGGTGCGACCACTAGTCTGGTGCGCAAGTCGGTTGGCAAATTTTGTAGCATGGACATAAAGAGACTGTCTGTTTCTGCGGCAGCAACAACGATACGGGTGAAATGTGGCAAGCGGTGCAAACGTTCCAGCGTATGTTGCAACAATGATTTTCCGTCCAGCTCCAGAAATTGCTTGGGTGCATCGCTCCCCATGCGTTTACCACTGCCGCCAGCAGGAATGATCAGAAAATAGTGGGTCTGGTTCACGAGGTTCAGGGAGGCGTTACAGGAGTTTCAACCGAAGGCGGCTGTTCAGGCACGGCTTCCGGTTCGATGGGCGCAGGTTCGATCAGGAGTTTATTGTCTGGACTGATCTCCATTACCCGGCCCTGGGACTTCTGCTTGTCAACGATCAGGTAAAAGGTTTCTCCTTTTTTGACCAGTCCGAGCTCGCTGCGTGCACGTTCTTCAATAGCATCCTGCCCGGTTTTCAGATCTGTCACTTCCTGTTTAAGGATGCCGTTACGTTCCTCCAGCACGGCATTGTCGAGCTCCTGCGCAACAATTTCATGCTCGAGGCGATTGATATCCTCCAAACTGCCGGCACCCGACCACAGCCGCATCTGCAGCAGGATAAGCATCAGCAAAAGCGCTCCGAGTACGTATTTCACGTGTTCATTCCGTTCAGCATTGATCAGTACTGCCAAGAAGCAGGTCCGGCAAGCGCATTCAGCGCTTGAACTCGGCCATGCCACGATAGGCGGCCTTGCCCTGCAGCTCCTCTTCGATTACCAGCAAACGATTGTACTTGGCTACACGGTCAGAACGGCACAGTGAACCGGTTTTGATCTGCCCAGCGGCTGTCGCAACGGCAAGATCAGCAATGGTGGTGTCTTCTGTCTCGCCGGAGCGATGTGAAATGACAGCGGTGTATTTTGCTTCGCGTGCCATCCTGATCGCCGCCAGTGTTTCTGTCAGCGTACCGATCTGGTTGAACTTGATCAGGATCGAATTGGCCACGGCTGATTTTATACCGCGCTCGAGAATGCGTGTATTGGTGACAAACAGGTCGTCACCTACCAACTGGATCTTGCTCCCTATCTTTTGGGTGAGCACAGCCCAACCATCCCAGTCACTTTCGTGCATGCCGTCTTCTATCGAAATAATCGGATATTGCCTGCTCAACCCTGCCAGGTAATCGGCGAACTCTTCGCTGTTGTAGCTTTTGCCTTCACCGCGCAACTCGTAGCGACCGTTCTCGTAAAATTCGGAGGCGGCACAATCCAGCGCCAGGCAAATATCCTTGCCTGCGGTGAAACCAGCCTTGCTGATCGCTTCCATGATGGCATCAAGGGCCGCCGCATTCGAGGGCAGATTCGGGGCGAAACCACCTTCATCACCAACGGCAGTATTCAGGCCCTGCTTGCTCAACACAGATTTGAGGGCGTGGAAAATCTCGGCACCGTAACGCAGTGCTTCCCTGAAATTGGGAGCGCCCACGGGCTGAACCATGAATTCCTGGATATCAACGTTGTTGTCGGCATGCTCACCGCCATTGATGATGTTCATCATTGGTACAGGCATGCTGAAATTGCCAGGGGTTCCATTGAGTCCTGCAATCCAGGCATAGAGGGGCTCGCCACTATCCTGGGCTGCAGCGCGGGCAGCAGCCAGCGATACGGCAAGAATGGAGTTGGCACCAAAGCGTGCCTTGTTCTCGGTACCATCCAGCTCGATCATGCATTGATCAAGAGCGGACTGATCCCGTGCATCCATTCCAAGCAGGGCACTCTTGAGGTCATGGTTGGCAGCATGGACTGCCTTGAGCACTCCTTTGCCACCATAGCGTTTGGGATCCTTGTCGCGCAGTTCGAGCGCTTCGCGTGATCCGGTGGAAGCACCTGAAGGAGCACAAGCGGTGCCCTTGGCACCACTGGCAAGAATCACGTCGGCCTGAACTGTGGGATTGCCTCTGGAATCCAATACTTCCCGGGCCAGGATATTAACGATCTGACTCACGTTTATTCCTCGTAGCTGTGCATTATTGGTTATTGCGATTTTATTGCTGCACACCAGGTTTTTTCCTGGTACACGGTGTTATTGCATCGGCGAATCAGCTTATGTTCAGCGCCGGCTGGCTTTTCACCAGTTGATCAATGGCCTTGATCTGTTCGAGAAATGGTTTCAGTTTATCAAGTGGCAACGCACAAGGCCCGTCACAAAGCGCCTTGTTGGGATCCGGATGCGCTTCCAGAAAAAGCCCAGCCAAACCTTGGGACATGCCCGCACGCGCCAGCGAGACCACGTCCTGTCGCCTTCCACCAGCGCTGTCGGATCGACCGCCTGGCATTTGCAGGGCATGGGTTACATCGAACAATACCGGATAGCCGAGGGCTTTCATGATTGGGAAACCCAGCATATCCACCACCAGGTTGTTGTAGCCAAAACAGGAGCCACGTTCACACAACATCAGTTGGTTGTTCCCGGCTTCCTCGAATTTACGCAGAATGTGGCCCATTTCGCGTGGCGCCAGGAACTGCGCCTTCTTGATATTGATCATCGCCTTGGTACGGGCCATGGCGATGACCAGATCCGTTTGGCGTGAAAGAAAGGCCGGCAATTGGAGGATATCAACCACTTCCGCTGCCGGAGCAGCCTGTTCGGGCGCATGAATGTCCGTCAGGATTGGCACCCCGAATTCACTCTTGATGCGTGCCAGGATACGCAAGCCTTCCTTGAGACCAGGCCCCCGGAAGGAATGTATTGATGAGCGATTGGCCTTGTCGAACGAGGCCTTGAAAATATAGGGGATGTCCAACTCACGACAGGTGCGTGAGAATTCAGAGGCCACTTCCATCGCCATGGATTCTGATTCGAGCACGTTCATGCCACCGATCAGAACCATCGGCAGATGGTTGGCTATGGGCATGTCACCCAGATGAAGGGTATGTTGCATCAGGACCTGTTCACTTTCGTTGCTGGTCATTTGTTGCCGATCTTTTGTTTTTGCGTGATGGCAGCCTTCACAAAACCTGTAAACAAGGGATGGCCATCGCGTGGCGTCGATGTGAACTCAGGATGGAATTGACAGGCCAGATACCAGGGATGTGCAGGGATCTCGATCACTTCCATCAGATTGCCATCCAGCGATTTGCCGGTGATTCTCATGCCGGCAGCTTCCAGGCGTTCTACATAATTATTGTTCACTTCATAACGGTGACGATGACGCTCCGTAATGACATCCTTCTGGTAACAATCCTTGATCAAGGAGTTGTCAGCAACGCGACACTCCTGGGCTCCCAGGCGCATGGTCCCGCCCATATCAGAGTTTTCAGTGCGCACTTCCGTACCACCCTTGGCATTGATCCATTCCGTGATCAGCGCGATCACCGGATCGGGTGACTGCTTGTCAAATTCGGTGCTGTGAGCCTTGGGCAAACCGAGGACATTGCGTGCAAACTCGATCACGGCAATATGCAGACCGAGACAAATCCCCAGGTACGGGATGTTGTGGGTGCGGGCATAATTCGCAGTGATGATCATGCCGTCGATACCACGTTCACCGAAACCACCGGGAACCACAATGGCGTCGACCCCTTCCAGCACTTCAGTGCCGTCAAGCTCAATGGAGCTGGAATCGATGTAACGGATGCGTACCCGCGTCTTGGTATGAATCCCGGCATGCTTCATCGCCTCGATGAGTGATTTGTAGGCATCCAGCAATTCCATGTACTTGCCCACCATGGCGATGGTGACTTCGCGCTCAGGTTTCAGGACTGCATCTACCACACGCTGCCATTCACTCAGGTCAGCCGGTGGGCAGGTCAAGCCGAAGCGTTTGACGATGATTTCATCCAGACCGGTGGAGTGCAGCAAAATCGGTGCCGAATAGATCGTCGCGGTATCCTGCAGGGAAACCACGGCAGGCAATTCCACGTTGGTAAAAAGTGCGATCTTGCGCAAGGAGGCTTCGGGAATTTCGTGGTCGGAACGACATACCAGAATATCCGGCTGTATCCCGATGGAGCGCAGGTCACGCACGGAATGCTGGGTCGGCTTCGTCTTGGTCTCGCCTGCAGTGGCAATGAAGGGCACAAGTGTCAGGTGCAGGAACTGCACACGCGCAGATCCCAGCTCTACCTTCAATTGGCGTGCTGCTTCCAGAAAGGGTTGCGACTCGATGTCACCAACGGTACCGCCGATTTCCACCAGCGCTACATCGACTTCACCAGCACCTTCGAGGATTCGCGATTTGATCTCGTCAGTGATGTGGGGAATTACCTGGATGGTAGCGCCCAGATAATCGCCGCGGCGTTCCTTCTTGATCACGTCCTCGTAAATACGACCCGCTGTGAAATTGTTGCGGCGCGACATTTTCGCACGAATAAAACGTTCATAGTGGCCCAGATCAAGGTCGGTCTCAGCGCCGTCTTCAGTCACGAAAACTTCACCATGCTGGAAGGGACTCATGGTGCCGGGGTCGACGTTGATATAAGGGTCCAGCTTGAGCATGGTCACTTTGAGACCACGAGCTTCGAGAATGGCTGCGAGGGAGGCCGAGGTGATTCCCTTTCCGAGAGAGGAAACTACACCGCCGGTGATAAAAATATAATGCGTCATTTACAGCCCATCAGACTTTTTTAAAAGGTGCTTGATGGGAAGCCAGATTAACAGAAGAGGCACCTATCCTCAAATAAAATCAGGCTTTTTCCATACTATATGCGCTCCATTTTGCCCGATTACCCTTGACCATACAGCACTGTAAAAAATATGGGCGACAGCGATGAGTTCTCCCTCATGGAAAACCAGTGGCAAGCATGCACGCACCCAGGGTGGTACCGCATTTTCCTGGAGAAGGTTTTTCAGGGTTTTGTGCGGACGTTTGTCCAGTCTGATGCTTTCACCGCCCTGGCGAAACCTGACTTCCAATACCGGGAAGTTGCAGGCCTCTGCGGGTGCTGGCACCAGGCTAAGCGTGCCCAACATGCCCGGCAACTGCAGCACCGAATTGGTGTCCCAGCGCAACACTTCAGTTTTCAGCTGCGGCAAGGGTTTGAGCAGATAGAGCCGGTTCTCGAAACGTCGCAACTCAAGTGCCTTGTTGCCCCTGCCCCATCTGATTACCGGGGTAGCATCGTTCATGGCAGGAATCAGGTCGGTGACGGTGTGCTGCAAGGCTTGATAGGGAATATCACTCCCTCCCAGAGCCTGGCACAGCTCGCCTACCCAGAGCCGGAGCAGGTTGCGGATACGTGCCGGCGCAAGCTGGGCCAGGACTTGCAGATCCAGCTGATACGGCAGTTTGCCCTGTACTGCCAGCAAATCGTCTTTGGCGCGAGCGCGCAACAATTCATCGGCCTCGCCACACAGTTGCGCGGAACGTTCGATGTTTTCAGCCATGCCTGGCCAATGCGCATTTAACAGCGGCAACACCTGATGACGCAAAAAATTGCGATCGAAGCGTGAATCACTGTTGCTCGGATCTTCCACCCAGCACAGGCCATGGGCTTCAGCATGTTCAAGGAGTTGGCTGCGGCTACAATTGAGCAAAGGCCGTAAAATCGACCCCTGCCCCAAGGCCCTGCGGGCCGGAATACCCGCCAAGCCGCGCGGGCCACTGCCGCGCAGCAAGTGCAGCAGCACTGTTTCAGTCTGGTCGTCGAGATGATGCGCTTGCAGTAACACCCCGGAAGGGGCCAACAGTTCCGTGAAGACGGCATAACGTGCGGTGCGGGCAGCGGCTTCAAGGCCTTGCCCTGTCCCCTGTCCGGCGACCTTCACTTTTCTGGCAAGCAAGGGTAGTTCGAGGCTCTCTGCGAAGGCTGCGCAATGATCCAGCCAGTCATCAGCCTGTTGCTGCAAGCCATGATGGATGTGGATGGCTGCAACAGATCCGTGCAAGAGCCTGCGTTTCTGCAGAAGATGCAACAAATGCAAGAGTACTGTGGAATCAAGTCCACCACTGTAGGCTACAAGGATTTGCTCCGCACCCAGCAGCTCAGGGCAGCGCAACAACTGGCTGAGCAGATGCCCGGTAGACACCTGACTCTCAGGTTTTGCTGGCGCCATGACTCATGAGGCGACGATAGCGCCGTTCCAACAGTTCAGCGGTATCCATGCTACTGAGCCTGGCAACCTGTTCGATCAGGTTTTCCTTGAGTCGGGCAGCCATCTCTTTCATGTTCCGATGAGCGCCACCCAAGGGTTCCTGGATGGTCTGATCAACAATTCCCAACTCTTCCAGGCGCGAAGAGGTAACCCCCATAGCTTCTGCTGCTGCTGCCTTGTGATCAGAGGATTTCCAGAGAATGGTGGCGCAGCCTTCCGGCGAGATGACGAAGTATGTGGAGTACTGCAACATATTCAGGTGATCAGCGACGCCAATGGCAATCGCACCCCCGGAATTACCCTCTCCGGTCACCGTCGCAATTATGGGTGTACGCAAACGTGACATGATAGCCAGGTTTTCGGCGATGGCTTCATTGATGCCACGTGCTTCAGAGTCCACGCCAGGATAGGCGCCAGGAGTATCAATCAGGGTAAGCACCGGCATTTTATAACGCTCGGCCAGCAGCATCAGGCGACGTGCCTTGCGATAACCTTCCGGTTTGGGCATGCCGAAATTGCGTTTCACTTTTTCAGACGTACTTCTGCCCTTCTGGTGTCCGATCAGCATTACCGGGGTTTTATCCAGATAAGCCACACCACCGATCAGTGCACAGTCATCCCCAAACAGACGGTCACCGTGCATTTCGTCGAAATCGGTGAACATGTAGCGGATGTAATCTTCGGTATAGGGACGCAGGGGATGACGTGCCAGCAGCGAAATCTGCCAGGGTGTCAGCGCACTGAAAATTTTCTCGGTCAGTTTGCGGCTTTTTTCCTGCAGCTTGGTTATTTCGTCAGAAATATTCAGCTTGTTGTCTGCACCGACCAGGCGCAGTTCATTAATCTTCACTTCAAGATCAGCAATGGGTTGTTCAAAATCCAGATAATCAGGGTTCATGGTTGTCGGGTTGTCTTTCAATCCAAAATTCGGTTTTGTGGCTGTAATAACCAGCCGCCTCTTTGCTGCCTGGCGCTTCGTAACGTTTTCTGATGCTTCTTGGCGACCTGATTCTTCCCAAGGCCAGCGAGTGCCCGTGAATCCATGCCTGGACTAGCCATAGCTCAGGTTGACATTGTCATTGCCGTAATTTTCGCGCAATTTCTGCAACAAGGCATCATCTGGCAACACACGCCAGGCCTCTCCGAGGCTGATACTGCCCCTTACCTTGTCGAGTTCCAAGTGGACAATGATTTCACAACCCCTGGTTTCAGGCTGCTCTATTTCGCTCGCTGCCCGGTATTCCGCCAGCAGCCGCCGTAAAGAGGGCAGCGATTCTACAGACAAGCGCTTGTGATGCAAGGTCAGATCCAGGCCCCGGGAATACTGCCTACGGGCTTCCTGCATGCTGATTACCCGCTTGACCCGCATCTGCAGCTGGCCATTTCCGTTGTACTCATCGACGCTGACCACTCCTTCAAGCACCACAATGGCATCCTTGCGGATGAGGTCCCTGTGCTGAGCCAGCACATCACCGTAGACAGTGGCTTCAATGCGGTCAGTGCGATCATCCAGCGTGATGATCGCAAAAGGATCACCACGTTTGCTCTTGATCATCCTGATGTCATGAATGAGGCCCGCTACCAGCTGCGGCGCCCGATCGGCCTTGAGGCTATCGAGCCGGTTACGTGTGATTTTGGCTAGCTCAGGCAAAAACTCTGATATCGGATGACCGGACAAATAGAGTCCCAGCGTTTCCTTTTCTTCGTGCAGGCGCTGTTGGGCACTCCAGGGCCGAATGTGGTGGAAATTGGCATAAACATCCCCTGTGCTCTCGACCGGCATGACTTCGCCGAACAGATCGCCCACGCCACTGGCAGCACTACGACTGTTCTGTTCGGCGGTTTTTACCGCTTCCGGCATGCTCGCCAACATCACGGCTCGATCTGCACCAAAGTGATCACAGGCACCGGAACGAATAAGGGCTTCGATCGCACGCTTGTTCATCATGCCCAATTCCACACGCTTGCAGAAATCGAACAGATCGCGAAAAACGCCACTGCCTTCGCGCACATTGACCAGGTTCTGGACAGGACCTTCACCCAGACCCTTGATAGCGCCAAGCCCGTAGACAATCTGTCCCTGCTGGTTCACGGTAAAGGCGAAATAGCCCACGTTCACATCGGGCGGCAGTACTTCCAGCCCCATGCGACGGCATTCCTCGACGAGAATTACGATCTTGTCGGTATTCTGCATATCCGCAGACAGCACTGCGGCCATGAAATGTGCTGGAAAATAGCATTTGAGCCAAGCCGTCTGGTAAGACACCAGCGCATAGGCGGCCGAATGTGACTTGTTGAAACCGTAATCGGCAAATTTTTCCATCAGGTCGAAAATGGTGCTGGCAGTGTCGGCATCGATATGATTTTCCGCTGCACCCTGCTGGAAGATCACACGCTGCTTCTGCATTTCTTCCGGTTTCTTCTTGCCCATCGCACGCCGCAACATGTCGGCACCCCCGAGGGTATAGGTCGCGAGCACTTGCGCGATCTGCATCACCTGTTCCTGATACAGGATTACCCCATAGGTGTTTTTCAGCACAGGTTCAAGATCAGCGTGCGGATAACTTGTGGACTTGCGACCGTGTTTTCGATCAATAAAATCATCCACCATGCC
>JBIIWM010000067.1:0-12334 GCA_044338875.1 Pseudohongiellaceae bacterium
CATCTTCCCCGTCAATGGTGACGAAGGGCAGTTTGCGCAGGTCGATGCGGTGCGTTTCCCTGTTGCCATCCACCGCCTTGGGATAACGCTTCATTTCTTCCAGCACTGTGGCTGGCCATTGATTGGGAATATTGTGCACGCGCAGCGCGAGCTGGATTTCCATGCCTGGCGTGCTGATGTCGCCGAGGATTTCCAGAACTTCGCCGGTGGCCTTGTGATGCTCGTGCGGGAACTGGGTAATCTGCACCACCACGAAGTCACCGTCCTTGGCCTTCTTGTCTTTCTTGGCCGGAATCATGATTTCATGGGTGATGCGCTTGCTGTGCGGCACGACCATGCCAAAGCCGTCACTTGAATAGTAGCGGCCGACAAATTCGGTCGTCTTGCGTTCGAGAATCTTGACAATGCGGCCTTCGCGGCGTCCTCGCTTGTCCTCGCCCGACACCTTGGCCAGCACGGTGTCGCCATCGAACACCGAGCGCATCTGGCTCGGGTTCAAATAAAGGTCGTCACTGCCGTCTTCGGGGATCACGAAGCCATAACCGTCCTTGTTGCCCTGGATGACACCTTTTACCAGGTCCATCTTGTTGACCAGCCCGAACACACCGCGGCGGTTGCTGATAAGCTGGCCATCGCGGGTCATCGCCCCCAGGCGACGCAACAGGGCGTCCTGTGCCACTTCATCAAATAGCAGCAATTCGGTGCACAGATCGGGATGCGAGGCCGGTTCGCCGCGCTTTTCCAGCAGTTCGAGGATGAACTCCCGGCTCGGGATGGGATTCTCATAGCGAGTCGCTTCGCGGTCGGCGAATGGATCCGCATTGGGATTAGGCAGTTCCTGGCTGGGTTTGCGTGGCTTGGTCATGGGGGGTCACTTTTGCTTGATTCAGGCCGGCAGTATACACGCAGGAGATAATTGACAAGCGCGTCGTCAATGAGGAGAATGCGCGCCTCTTCAGCAGTACACCCCTATGCCCAGGTGGTGAAATTGGTAGACACGCTAGCTTCAGGTGCTAGTGGCCGCAAGGTCGTGGAGGTTCAAGTCCTCTCCTGGGCACCATACTTTTTTGTATCCCTTCATTTTCAAGTTTCACCCTGGCAATTTTTCGGTGCTTTGCACCAAAGTCTTCCGTCCCTGCGCTTTAGCACTGCACGCTTGCTGCGTTTTAAGCCTACAATGTGCACCAATCCCTTTTGCGTGAATTCCTGTCATGAAAACTGAACCCCTGAACAACGAAGAACTCGATTACCTCGACGAGTTGCTGCAGTCCTTCGGCAACGACAACTCCATTCTCGACGTGAACGAGCTGGATGGCTTTTTAACTGCATTGGTAGTGTCCCCTGAGGAAGTGCCAATGTCGCAGTGGTATGCGGCGATCTGGGGCGGTGAAGAGCTGGAGCCGGAGCTGGAGTCGGAAGAAGAAGCGGAGCAGTTGGGTGGCTTGTTGCTGCGCATGATTGACAGCTTGCGCGAGCAGTTGGACGTAGCGCCGCAGGACTTTTCCGCACTGTTCTATGAGGGCGAGTATGAAGGCGACATCATTACCGTGGTGGAAGAGTGGTGCTTTGGTTTCATGCGCGGCGTGGAACTGGCCAAATGGAGCGAATTAGCCAAGGCCCAGACAGTCCTGCTGGATGCGATCGCGTTGCATGGCACCGAAGAAAATTTCCCGCGTCTGGAAAAGATGTCAATTGATGAGCATCAGGACAGCATCAACGCCATTGAGCCTGCAGTACGCGGACTCTATGCAGGCTTTCACGGCTAGCTGTCATTTGCAGCTGTAAGTGAGCGTGTTGCGCGAGTAGACGCAGGTATCGTTGACGAAGCTCATGTCATGATTCTCTCCACGGCGCCGTGCACGTTGCTCGCGCCATTCAGCTTGTTGCCTGGCCTCTGCCTTGGCTTCTCTCCTGTACTTCTGCAGGTCCAGGCTATTTGCTGAAATGCTTGCCGAAGTACTTGCTGAAGTATTGGCCGAGGTATCGAAGGCCGCCGCCTGGGCTGTTGCCGCAGTGCTGGACGCCATTACGGCAGAGGCTTGATGTAACCCGGGTTCGTCCGGGCTGAATTGGGCTTGTGCTGCCTGTGCAAGCAAGGGCAGGGCAAGCGTGAGTACTGCCAGACAACGGGTAGCGTGCTTCATGGAATCCCCTCCACTTTGATATTTGTTATAAGCGCTGGTGCCGGAAGCAGGTAAAGACTTGGTTGCTTTCCTGGCCGAGACAGCCAAAAACCTACGCCTCCTTGTTGGTTTCGTCAATATTAATTGCACATTGCCTGCATGGTAACTGCACATTTGATGTTGGTATTCAGCCTTCCGCTATTCCTTTATATTGGCCGCTTTCATCAAAACCATGCAGAAGGGGCCAGTGCTATGTCAGACAAAAATGATTATGAAATGGGGATGCAGCTCAGGCGCACCATGTGGGGCAGCGCCGGGGCAGAGGAGCGGGTGAATCTGGCGACCAGTTTCAACCGTCCGTTTGAAGATCTGGTGACCAGCTGGGTATTTGGTGATGTATGGCACCGTCCCGGACTGGATCGCAAGACCCGCAGCATGATCACCCTCGCGGCACTGACGGCCCTTACCAAACCCAATCAGCTGAAGGCCCATATCCAGGGTGCACTTGCGAACGGTGTAAGCGTGGAAGAGATTCGCGAGATCATCATGCACACCTCGATATATTCAGGTATTCCAACCGGGGTTGAAGCCATGACCGCAGCAAAAGAGGTGTTGGGGCAGCGAGGCCTGGATTAAACGCAAAGCCGGGCCAAGACCCGCATCAGCAACACCGCAGCAACTACAACTCTACAAGTAATGGGGAAGTGCATGGGTTCCGAAGTAAAGAAAATTGGTTTTATCGGCATCGGCAACATGGGATGGCCGATGGCAGTGAATCTGGTGAAGGCCGGATTCGACGTGGCGGTTTACGATGCCGATCCGCAGCGTGCCGCTCAGTTTTGCAAGGAGCACAAGGCGACCGCGCCTGGCTTGGCAGCACTGGCCAAGAGCGAGATTATTGTCACGATGTTGCCGACCGGTCCTATCGTGCGTGAGGTTCTGTTGGCTGCCGAACAGGGCGCGTTTTTCAATAATGTAAACGCCGGCACTATCGTGGCCGACATGAGTTCCTCCGAGCCGACCGGTACCCGTGAACTGGCCGTGGAGTTGCTGAAAAAAGGCGTGGTGCTGGTCGATGCCCCTGTGTCCGGTGCGGTGCCGCGCGCGACTACCGGCACGCTCGCCATCATGATTGGTGGTGATGATGCCGCTGCCATCGAGAAGGTGAAGCCTGTGCTATCGGTGCTGGGCAACCGTTTGTTCGACGTGGGGGCAAGCGGTTGTGGACATGCTGCCAAGGCGCTCAACAATTACCTGGGCGCAGCTGCGTTCGCTGCAACCTCCGAGGCGGTGCTGATCGCCAGGCGCTTTGGCCTGAATCCCGAAACACTGGTCGATATTCTCAATGTTTCTACCGGGAAATCCTTCATCAGCGAAGTGGTCATGAAGGAACATGTGCTGCATGAAAAATATGCCACCGGCTTCAAGCTTGGCCTTTTGGCCAAGGATGTAAAAATTGCCGAAGGTTTGGGACGGGCAGTGCACCTCGATGCACCTTTGCTGCGCCTGGTGAGCGAGCGCTGGGCCTTGGCGTGTGAACGCCTCGGCTATGATGTAGACAACTCCGAGGCCATCAAGAGCTGGCAGAGTGACTTGTAGTTATTACAGATGCTGAATAACAGCTGAACTGGATCAATCATGGCTGATACCAACCGCGCCCCGTTTGAATGGGGAGCCGCAATCGACGAAACCTTCAACCAGCTCTCGCAGCAGATCGTGCAGTATTTCCCGCAATTGCTGGGAACTGTGACCTTGCTGTTGCTGGGCTGGATTCTCGCCAAGGCGCTGGCACTGAGTGCCCGCAAACTGGTGGAGGGGCTTGATGCCCTGTTTGTGCGCTTTGTGCATCACGAAAGCATCCAGCGCGAGCACATCCAGCGCTCCTATGCCCTCATCATCAGCAAGCTGGTGTTCTGGGTAGTCATGGTGTTCTTCATGGCCGTGGGTGCGAATGTGCTGGGTTGGGACCTGTTTGCCGGCTGGCTCGATAGTATCGTGGGTTATCTGCCCGGTCTCATCACGGGACTGTTGATCATTCTTGCCGGCATACTGCTCAGCAGTGTGGCGCGGGCCGGCATCGTGTCGGCCACGCACGACGCGGCACCCGAACAAAGCGCGATGATGTCGCGTGCGGTGCAGGTGGTGATCATCTTCAGCTCAGTGATCATCGGCGTGGAGCAGATTGGGCTCAACATAGGCTTTCTAAGCACCTTGATTGTTGTGGTGGTTGGCGTGCTTTTGGCTGGCGGCGCGCTCGCCTTCAGTCTTGGCGCACAGCAGTTGGTGGCCAATGTGATCGGCGCACAGTACACGCGCAAGCATTGCCGTGTGGGTGACCTCATTCGCCTGGGGGCAGTGCAGGGTGAAATCATCGAGGTGGCCCAGACCGGTATCGTGGTCGCCACTGCAGAAGGCAAGGCCATTATTCCGGCCAGGCTGTTCCATGAGGAAATCTGCCATGTGCTATCAATACATAACAAGGATTCCTGACGTGGGAGCTGACTGATGCCGGAAGCGCTTACATTGGCGCTCGATTTCCTGGACGAACATCCGGATGTCGCAGTGCGTACACTCGAACAGCTTGACGCTGTCCATGTGACGGATTTTTTGCGTCAGGTTCCCGCGTCCTATTCCGTGGCGGTGCTCAAGTCTTCATTGCCGGCGTTTGCTGCCCATCTCTGCAGCTTGCTCGGGGTGGAGGCCAGCGCACGTCTGTTGCTGGAGCAGGACGTCTCGCGCATGGTGGCGGTACTGAGACACCTTGAGCACGGCTTTGTCGATGCGGTATTGAAAGAATGTCCACAGGCGCGCCGCCAAGCCTGCCATTTGCTGATGCGTTACACGCTCGATCGCGTAGGGGCATGGATGGTGCCCAATACTGCTGTCGTCACCCAGGATTTCTCGGCCGCAGACGTGCTGACCTTTCTCAAGGATGCCACCGAGGAAACCTTCGGCAAGTACGTTTATATAGTCAGTCGTGATGGTATTCCGAAGGGACGCATCAGTTATCTGCAATTGCTCAAGGCTGCTCCCGATGCGATGGTTGCCAGCCTCATGGAAACGGACGTCAACACGATCTCCGCCGATCTGTCGCTCGCGTATACGGTACAGTTGCCGTGCTGGAGCCACGGTGACGTGATGCCGGTAGTGGGCCTGCAGCAGCAGTTCATTGGCGTACTGCGCCATGTCGATTTGCGTAAAGGCCTGCATCAGCTGACGGGCAGGCCGGAAGCATCGGCACATGCTGGTGATCCGGTGTCCGGCATCGTTGATGTGTATGGCAAGGCCTTGCTGGCACTTTTCAACACCGTCACCGATGTCGTTGAAGCCGGACCCAAGGGATCAAGGATCAAGGGGTCAGAGTAACTTGATCCATGCTCTGGCTACGCCTGAAACCATAATGTGGCGATCAAGTTACTCTGACCCCTTGATCACCGGGATTTGAAAGACAGGAACGCAGGCCATGCCCACCGCACCGAAACAGGTCATCGATCCCCAGCTGAGTCTCACCCAGGCCTTCCTGCTCAATTATCCGCTGGAGGCTGCGCGCAAGCTGGAAGGCATGGCGCCGCTGGAGGTGCTGGCGATACTGCAGCACCAAAAACTGCACGTGCTGGTGAAAGTGCTGGAAAAAATGGCACCGAGCCTGGCGCTGGTCGTGCTGCAAGAGATGCCGCCAGCCAGTGCTGCCAAGGCGCTGGAAGTGATGGATGTCGGCGTGGCAGTGATGTTGCTGGCCCAGATGGAGCAGGCTGGGCGTGCTGGCATATTGGCGCATATGCAGAAGGTCACGGCAGGGGAATTCGATACCCTGTTGAGCTACCCGGAAGGCACCGTCGGCCGGTTGATGAATCCCTCCATCATTGCCTTCAATTACCGCACAACGGCCGAGGGTGCCATTGCCCAGTTACGCTCCCAGCAGGTGAAGAGTCTCGGGCACTTGTTCCTGCTTGATGACGACATGCGCCTGCATGCCAAGGTGGACTTGCGTCGCCTGTTGCTGGTGCCGCCGCAGACTCCGCTCGCCAAGCTCGCCGAACCGGTAAAAGTCTATGTTCAGGCACTGGACCCCAAGGAAGAGGTCTACGACAAGCTCAATCATCACGAAGTGGACGTGTTGCCCGTGGTGGATATCGACATGCATCTGGTCGGTGTGGTGGAAGGGCAGGAGCTGCTCGATACCGTCAGGGAAGAGCTGGTCACCGACATGCAGACGATGGTGGGTGCCCACAAGGATGAACGTGCGCTGTCTTCCAGCATGTTTGCCGTGCGCAAGCGCCTGCCCTGGTTGCAGATCAACCTGCTGACCGCTTTTCTGGCGGCGGCTGTCGTGGGTATGTTCGAGGCTACCATCGCACAGTTCACGGCACTGGCCGTGCTGTTGCCGATCGCCGCCGGGCAAGCCGGTAATACCGGGGCCCAGGCGCTGGCCGTGACGATGCGCGGCCTTACCCTGCGCGAGATCAGCATGCGGCACTGGTTTGCCGTGCTGATGAAGGAGTTGGGGGCGGGGTTTATCAACGGTCTTGGCATTGCGGGGGTCTGTGCGTTAGGGGTATATGCGTGGAGCCGGAGCACCGGGCTGGCACTGGTGATAGCACTGGCGATGGTGGTATCCATGACCATTGCAGGGGTATCCGGCGCCATGGTGCCCATACTGCTGAAACGCTTCGGTTTTGACCCAGCCCAATCCTCGTCCATCGTGCTGACCACGGTGACGGATATCGCCGGTTTCATGTCGTTTTTGGGGATCGCCACGCTGATGTCCGGAATGCTTTGAAATTAATGTTTTACGCGGTATTTTGGACGCTGTTTTCTGTACAATCGCGCCCCTCTGTGGGCCAGCCCCCTGCACAGAGGCCTTGAATCCGGGACGGGGGCACACTTGTGGTGTTAAGAGAGGGCTAAGAATTGAACGCTGCTGAACAGACCGAATGGAGTATTGAACAATCTCTTGATCTGTACGGGTTCGAACGCTGGGGCAATGACTATTTCAGTGTCAGTGCCAACGGCAATGTCACTGCCCGTACCCTGCACGCGCAAGTAGAGTTGCTCGATATCGTCAAGGGCATGCTGGAACGCGACCTGCAAATGCCGGTGCTGTTGCGCATCGAAAATATCCTCGACGCCCAGATTCATCGCCTCAACATGACTTTCCGCAAGGCCATCGAGAATCTTGGTTACAAGGGCGAATACCGTGGCGTGTATCCCATCAAGGTTAACCAGCAGGCCCAGGTAGTCGAGGAAATCGCCGCTTTCGGGGCACGCTACAAGCACGGCTTCGAAGTGGGCAGCAAACCGGAAATCATGATTGCGCTGTCCACGCTGGAAGAGCCGGGCAGCATCATCATTTGCAATGGCTACAAGGACCAGGAGTTCATCGACCTTGGCCTCACTGCAATCAAGCTGGGTTTTACCTGTGTCTTCGTGGTGGAAACACCAACCGAAATCCCGATCATTATCGAGCGCAGCAAGGTCATGGGCGTGGAGCCGATCATCGGCGTGCGCATCAAGACCACCGTCAGCGTCAGCGGCCACTGGAACTCGACTTCCGGCGATCGCAGCGTGTTCGGTCTTACCGCCACCCAGCTGGTGGAGCTGGTCGACAACCTGAAATCCGAAAACATGCTGCATTGCCTGCAGTTGCTGCACTGTCATCTGGGTTCGCAGATTCCGAACATCCAGGACATTCGCAGCGGCATTACCGAAGTGTGCCGTTTCTATGCCGACCTTGTGGCAGAAGGCGCCGCGCTCAAGTACATCGATCTGGGCGGCGGTCTCGCGGTGGATTACACCGGCTGGGGCTCCAACTACGGCCAGAGCCGCAACTATTCGCTGCAGGAATATTGCGAGGACATCGTCGACACCCTCAAGAACACCTTCGACGACTATGACATCGTCCATCCGACCATCATCACCGAGTCCGGTCGTGCGACGATCGCGTATTCGTCGATCCTGATTTTCAACGTGCTCGACACCACCATCTTCGAGCCCACCAAGTTGCCCGAACCGCACGATGACGAGCATCACCTGATCAGCAGCATGCGCGATATCTACCCGAACCTGTCGGAAGCGCGCATCCAGGAGTGCTACAACGATGCGCACTTCTACCGCAACGAAGTACGCGAACTGTTCAAGCGCGGCCAGCTCAACCTGCGTACCCGCTCGGTGGCAGAAAACATTTTCCTGGACTTGCTGCACAAGATTGCCGACCTTTCCGAGAAGATGGCGCGCGTGCCGGCTGATCTGGAAGGCTTGAAGCTGTCGCTCGCTGACATTTATTACGGCAATTTCAGCTTGTTCCAGTCACTGCCCGATACCTGGGCGATTGACCAGCTGTTCCCGATTGCGCCGATCCATCGCCTGAACGAAGAGCCAAGACGCACCGCCGTCATCGCCGACATCACCTGTGACTGCGACGGCAAGATCGACAGTTTCGTCGGGCCGGAAGACGTCACCAAGGTCTTGCCCTTGCACGGACTGAAAGAAGGCGAGGAATATTATCTGGGTGTGTTCCTGGTCGGTGCCTATCAGGAAACGCTGGGCGACCTGCACAACCTGTTCGGTGATACCAATGTGGTAAGCGTGCGCATCAACCGCGATGGCAGTTACGACTTCGTGAAAGAAATGCACGGCGACACCATTTCCGACGTGTTGACCTACGTGGAATACCATCCAAAGGAAATGCAGTTGCGCCATCGCAACACTGCGGAGCGCGCCGTGCGCGAAGGCCGTATCACGGCACGTGAGCGCCAGCAGATCATCAAGTTGTTCAACGAGAGCCTTAACGGCTACACGTATTACGAACGCGAAGACTAGCCAGACAGGAGAGCGAATTTATGGCAAAAGTATTGATTATCGGAGCAGGCGGAGTCGGGCAGGTCGTAGCGCACAAGTGCGCGCAGGTATCCGACGTGTTCAGTGACATTACGCTGGCCAGCCGCACGGAATCGAAGTGCAAGAAGATTGCGCAGCAGATCCTCGAAAAGCAGGGCAAGACCATCAAGACCGCCCAGGTGGACGCCGATAATGTGCCGGAACTGGTCGCGCTGATCAAGAAAGTGCAGCCAGAGCTGGTGATCAACGTGGCGCTGCCGTACCAGGATCTCACCATCATGGACGCCTGTCTTGAAACCGGCGTGAACTATCTCGACACCGCCAACTACGAGCCGCTCGATAATGCGAAGTTCGAGTACAAATGGCAGTGGGCCTATCAGGACAAATTCAGGAAAGCCGGCTTGATGGCGCTGTTGGGCAGCGGTTTCGATCCTGGTGCCACCAATGTGTTCACCGCGTATCTCGCCAAGCATTATTTCGACGAAATCCATACGCTCGACATCATCGACGTCAATGGCGGCAACCATGGCTATGCCTTTGCCACCAACTTCAATCCGGAAATCAATATCCGTGAAGTGACTGCCGAATGCCGCCACTTTGAAAACGGCGATTTCCATACGACGCCGGCAATGTCACTGAAGCAGAGCTTCACCTGCACCGATGACGTGGGCACCTACAATATCTACCGCATGTACCATGAAGAGCTGGAATCGCTGGTAAAGAATTTCCCGACCCTGAAGCGCGCCCAGTTCTGGATGAGCTTCGGCGAAAGCTACCTCAAGCATCTGGAAGTGCTGGGCAATGTCGGCATGACCCGCATCGATCCCGTGGAATTCCAGGGCCAGCAGATCGTTCCGATCCAGTTCCTGAAGGCCTTGCTGCCAGATCCGTCAACGCTGGGTCCGCGCACCAAGGGCAGAACCTGGATTGGCTGCCACGTTACCGGTATCAAGGATGGCAAGCCACGCAAGGCGGTGGTTTTCAATATCTGTGATCACCAGGAGTGCTATAAAGAGGTGCTGTCGCAGGCCATCTCCTATACCACCGGTGTGCCCGCGATGATCGGCGCCAAGATGATGCTGGAAGGCAAGTGGAAGCAGGCGGGCGTCTGGAACATGGAACAGATGGACCCAGATCCGTTCATGGCCGACATGAACAAGCATGGCTTGCCCTGGCAGGTGATCGTGGATCCCGGGTTCGACCTGGTTTAAGCAGAAATGGCCCAGACTCCCAATTCGGACACCTTTACAAACTTCGATCCGTACAGCGTTCCCTCGCCCTGCTTTGTCGTGGATGAAGTGGCGGTCGAGCGCAACCTGAAGATCCTGCAGCGTGTGCAACAGGAATCTGGCGCGAAGATCCTGCTGGCCCTTAAGGCCTTCTCGATGTTCAGTGTGGCCCCGCTCATCATGCGCTACCTCAAGGGCACCTGTGCCAGCGGCTTGTGGGAAGCGAGGTTGGGCAAGGAGCAATATGGCGGCGAAGTGCATGTCTATTCGGCCGCCTACAAACAGGCCGACCTGGGCGAAATTCTCGATATCGCCGATCATGTGGTGTTCAATACGCTGAGCCAATGGCAGCGTTTCCAGCCCCTGGTGCAGGAAAAGCTGAAGGCGCGCCCTGGCCTGGACTTTGGGTTGCGTATCAACCCGCTGCATTCGGAAGGCGCCGTGGCGATGTATGACCCCTGCGCCCCTGGCTCAAGGTTGGGAACTCCGGTCACCCAGTTGCAAGGCGCCGATCTGGGTGGTTTCAGCGGCCTGCATTTCCACACGCTGTGTGAGCAGAATTTTGCACCGTTGGCGCGTACCCTGGACGCCGTCGAAGCCAGTTGCGGCGAGCTGCTGAAACAGATGAAATGGGTTAACTTCGGGGGTGGCCACCATATCACGCATCCGGATTACGACGTGGATGGACTGATTGAGCGGATCAAGGCCTTCAGCCGCAAATACGAGGTGCAGGTGTATCTGGAGCCAGGCGAGGCTATTGCCATCCACAGTGGTGTGCTGGTCAGCGAGGTACTGGATTTGATGGATAATCAGTCGGCGGTAGCGATTCTGGACACCTCGGCCACCTGTCATATGCCCGACACCCTGGAAATGCCCTACCGAGCGCAGATCTTCGGGTCAGGCGAGGCAGCAGAGCTGCCGTACAAGTATCGTCTGGGCGGAATGAGTTGTCTTGCAGGGGATGTGATGGGCGATTATAGTTTCGGGCAACCTCTGCAAGTGGGGCAGAGGCTGATCTTTGATGACATGGCGCATTACACGATGGTGAAGACCACCACGTTCAATGGCGTCAAGCTGCCAGCTCTCGCGCTTTACAATTCTGCCAGTGGTACTGTCAGGGTGGTGCGTGAGTTCGCATACGAAGATTTCCGCGACAGGCTGTCCTGAAGAGTCGACTATCCTCCTGGACTAGCCTGGATTAGCCTTAAGAGTCGACTATTCAGTGCATATCACGGATAGTATTAATAACAGTATTCATATAAGTCTTGGTACTTATTCAAGCGGTACACATACGCAAGCAGTACCTTAGAGGTTGATCGCTAAATGGCAAGCCCAAAACAAAAAACAACAATTTCTGCAAATTCCTTCATGGGTGCTGCGGTCAAGCCTTCAAAGCCGGAAGATGCCTTCTTTCATGTGCTGCCCGTTCCCTATACCGGTGCGCGCTTCAGGGGTACAGCGATGGCGGAAGCGGCGGATGCGATTCTGCTGGCCTCCCAGGAAATTGAAACCTGGGACGGTCGCAGCGTGCCAGCACGCCATGGTATCCATACCCATCCCGCGGTTGATTGCAAAGGCAGCGCCGAAAAGGTCATGGAAAAAATCGCGGCCGCAGTCGCCGGTATCGTGAAGAAAAACAAGTTTCCTATCGGGATTGGCGGAGACGGTGCCATCACCTTCGGCATGATCAAAGGACTGCTGGATGCCGGTGTGGAAAATTTCGGCGTCATCCACATTGATGCCCAGGCTGATCTGCGTGATGACGACAATGGTGATGCCTGGAGCGAAGCCTGCGTGATGAAGCGCATCGTGGATGAGGACGTGCCCTTGTTTCAGCTGGGTGTTCGCAGCCTGTCCAAGGAGGAGGCTGATGCGCGCAAGGTATATGGCGTGAAATTCTATGACGCAGACTACCTGGTATCCCGGAACGTGAACAAGGTAGAGTTGCCGAGCGAATTTCCGGAAAACGTATTCCTCAGCATCGATATCGATGGCTTTGATCCTTCGGTGTTTCCAACCCCTGGCGCTATTCCGGGTGGCCTGGGCTGGTGGCAAGTACTGTCCATCATCGAGTCCATCACGCAACAGACCGATATCATCGGGATGGACCTGACCGAATACAGTCCTGTTTCCGGCCAACCCTTC
>JBIIWM010000272.1:0-3589 GCA_044338875.1 Pseudohongiellaceae bacterium
ATGGAAATTTTCGCCCGCCACCGGCGCTTCGAGGATCACGCGGTTGCCCTCGCTCCAGGCATTCGTAGTGTGGATCAGCATGGCCTGGTCGGGGCTGCCGCGAAACCAGCGCACGTCCTTTGCGGTGCCGTTGCGCGGCACGATCGCCACATGCGCCGGCACTGCGGGGTCGTAAGCCCAGTGCAGCTCTCCGCGCTGCAGTCTTTCCGGTGAAGTCACCATACCGGTGGTTGGCAGGATCACATGACGGTCGGTGATCGCCATGTCATGCATCATCGATACCACCGGAGTCTTGAACCAGATCTCGTTGACAAGGCGGGCCTGCCGGTCGAACACGAAAACAGCGAGATCGTCACTGCAATCACCCCGCGCCTCGTAGGCAAACGCCACCAGTTCACCTGTTACCGGATCAGCCTTCGGGTGTGCGGTGAACGAGTTCGACTTCAGTGTGCCGCCAAAATCCCATTCGCCGATGGTCGCAAGGGTGTGCGGATCGAGGCGCGTGGGCAGGCTTTCTTCCTTCATGCTGAACAACATGCCGCCATGCACGATGGGCGTGGTGTTGGCCGTGTTGTGGCTGAGCTCGCGTACGCTCGGGTCCGAGGTGAGGCGATTGCGGTAGAGGCCGAACAAGGCACGGTGCGCCTCGCGTTCAGCGAGAAAGCGTGGCGTGCGCACATAGCGGGAACGGAAATCCACGTTGCCGTTGTAGAAGCGGAACATGTCGACAGCACCATCGGCGTTGTAAGGCGTATCGTGCGGATAGAGCGGAGCAAAGCGCCGGTCTGCGCAACTGCGATAGAAGGTACCTTCCAGCGCCGGCGGCAAAGTGCCCTCCACTTCGCAATCAAGCACCTCTGCCTCAAAGCGCATCGGTGCGAAGAAGTCACTGCCTTTGGTTGTTGTGCTCATGATTGCTCTTTGCAGACCCGGCGCTATTTCAAGGTGGGCATGGTGAATTCAGCCTGGCCGGGGCCGGCCTCAGGCCAGCGTGCAGTCACCGTCTTCAGGCGGGTGTAGAAGCGCACGCCGTCGGGGCCATGCACATGCAGCGGACCGAACAAGGAACGCTTCCAGCCCCCGAAGGAATGAAACGCCATCGGCACCGGAATCGGCACATTGATACCCACCATACCGGTGTGTACGGCGTTGGCAAAGTGGCGCGCCGCAGCCCCATCGCGCGTGAACACGGCGCTGCCATTGCCGTACTCATGGGCATTGACCAGCGCCAGCGCCGCAGCAAGGTCGGGCACGCGCACGATGCACAGCACCGGTCCGAAAATTTCCTCGCGGTAGATGCGCATCTGCGCTTGCACGTGGTCAAACAGTGTCGGCCCCACAAAATAGCCCTGCTCTGCACCATGACACACGAAGCCGCGGCCATCGCAGACCAGCGTGGCGCCTTCACTCACGCCCTGGTCGATGTAGGCGAGTACCTTGTCGGCATGCTCCCGGGTAACGAGCGGCCCCATCTGCGGCTCCGGCTCGGCAGTGCCAGGGCCCACACGCATGCCGGCTATTTCGGCACGCAGCTGTGCAACCACCGCATCTGCCGTTTGTTCGCCAACGCATACGGCAACGGAAATGGCCATGCAGCGTTCGCCGGCGGAACCAAAGGCAGCACCCATCAAGGCGGCACACACTTGTGCGGGATCAGCATCGGGCAGCACCACCAGATGGTTCTTGGCACCACCGAGTGCCTGGGCACGAATGCCGCGGGCACTGGCCTGGCGATACACCGCTTCTGCCACCGGTGTGGAACCCACAAAACTGACCGCCTGCACCTCGGGCGCCGCCAGCAAGGCTTCCACGGTACTGCGGTCGCCGTTGACCACATTCATCACACCCGGCGGCAAGCCTGCCTCTGCCAGCAACGCCGCAATAAGCAGCGGGGCAGAAGGATCACGTTCGGAAGGTTTCAATACAAAGGTGTTGCCGCAGGCGAGCGCCACCGGAAACATCCACAGCGGCACCATGGCAGGAAAATTGAAAGGCGTGATGCCAACGCAAACCCCTACTGGCTGGAACAGGCTGTAGCTGTCGATGCCGGTACCGGCGTTGAGCGAGTGCTCGCCCTTGAGCAGATGCGGAATCCCGCAGGCGAATTCCACCACCTCGATGCCGCGTTTCAGTTCTGCCCTGGCATCGGACAACACCTTGCCGTGCTCCGCCGTGATCAGCGTGGCGATTGCCTCGCTGTGCTGTTCCAGCAGCTCGCGAAAGCGGAACAGCACGCGCGCACGCTGCAAGGGAGTCTGCGCCGACCAGGCAGGCAAAGCCTTGGCAGCTTCAGCAACTGCCAGCGCCACATCGTTATCGGAGCCCAGTGCCACACGGCCACGTTCGCGCCCAGTGGCCGGATCATACACAGGAGCGCTGCGCCCACCGGAACCGGGCACCAGTTGATTGGCAATGAAATGGTTGCACTCGGTCATGTTCAAAGTGGGCCAGGGCAAGTTGGTTGGGCAAGAGTATGGGCGGTGCGAATCTGCGACTCTGCCACCGGTTTGCGTTCAGGCCGTTCCGACTGGTGGCACATGCCGATCCACTACAAATACTGCAGTGGATACCAGCACCGCTGCTACGCACAGTACTGCGAAGAACGGGATGGCGCTGCCATTACCGATATCGAGCAGCCAGCCGCCCAAGCCGCTGGATGCGATGGCGCCAATGCGGCCCATGAAGATGCCAAAGCCGATGCCGGCCGAGCGGCAGGACGACGGATAGCCGTACGTCATGATGGCGTAGTTGCTGGCAACGCCCATACTGAAGATGGCAGCGGTCACTCCGATCAGCGCCACCACTATCAGGCGCTCGCTTTCGCTGGGCATGGCGGAAAGCGTTTCCACTTTCCAGCCAAGCAGCAGCAGCGAGATCAACAGGGTAATGCTGACACCTGCCACCACCACCCGCGAACCGAGGCGCTGGATCAACAGGCCCACAGCCACCGATGAAACGATGGAAGTGAGGCCGGCAATCGATACTGCATAAGAGGCCTGTTCGAAGGTGAAGCCACGCGCGGTCAGCATCGTGGTGGTCCAGTTGAGGATGCCGTAGGCCACCAGCGCCACCGAAGTGAAGGTGATGCTGACACCGATGTTCATACGCAGATTGCTGCGATGGAGAACTCCTACTGATGCGCCTTCGGATGTATCGGACGCGTGGCGTTCGGCTACGAGATCAATGGATTCACTGGTGATCTTGCGCAGCGACTGTTTGGCGGCGTCTGCCTTGCCGCGTGCCAGCAGGAACGAGGGGCTGTCACGCAGGAAGGCGATGATAAGCACCAGACACAGAACCAGCGTGCCCAGCCCGAAAATCACGAAGGCCCCGCGCCAGTCATACAGGCTGACCATGGTGGGTGCCAGCGCAGCAGCCACGAGGCCACCGGCAGGAGTTCCTACCGAAATGGTCGTTACACCCACTGAGCGCCAGCGCTCGGGCAGCCATTCGCCGGCCAGGGCAATGGCGTTGGAGTAGGCGGCGCCAAAGCCCAACCCACCTATCAAGCGCCATATGGCCATCTGCCACACATCCCCGGCGATACTGGCGGCAACCGTACCGAGCGAGAACACCGCAGCGGCCAAGG
>JBIIWM010000273.1:0-3557 GCA_044338875.1 Pseudohongiellaceae bacterium
CTTCAGAAAATTTGATCCAGACTTCCGGGATAAGGACCCCTTCCAGATCGAGACATACGATTTGCACTGCGTTTGCTCCTGCCGTTGGTGATGCTGATGAATGATTCTCGCCGCTCTGTTGCCCCAATTGCAACTCAGGCAACACCTCAACCGAGGTGAAAAGCCGGTATAACCAGTTTCGCTGTCAGTTTGTCACGCGCAGTCTTGTCTGTAGCGGCAATGTATTTTTCCACCAACCCACGATTCAGATGCGGGGCGAACAGCATAATGAAATCGTACATATAACCCCGCAAGCAGCTTTCGCGCCGGAAGCCAATGCTCGTCGTGCTCCATTCAAACAGGTGTGAGGCATCAAGCGCGACCAGGTCGTTGTCGCGCTCTTTTTCCAGCGCCATACTGGCCGTGATTCCTATTCCCATGCCGAGACGTACATAGGTCTTGATGACATCTGCATCAGCTGCAGTGAAAACGATGTTGGGATGCAGCCCTTTCCCTGCGAAGGCCTGGTCCAGTTTGTCCCTGCCTGTGAAACCATGCACATAAGTAACAAGTGGATATTGGGCTATTTGGTGCAGCGTGAGCTGGGTGGACTCGGTGAGTGGATGCTTTTGTGGCACCAGCACCACACGATTCCAGCGAAAACACGGCATCATGACCAGATTTTCAAACTGGGCCAGCGCTTCCGTGGCAATCGCAAAATCGGTTTCACCCTTGGAAGCCAGCTCAGCTATCTGTAAGGGAGTGCCTTGTTGCATATGGAGTGCAACCGCTGGGTATTTTTGGACGAAGCGGGTAATTACCGGAGGCAGCGAATAGCGTGATTGGGTATGCGTGGTAGCAATGCTTAAACTGCCACGGGACTGATCCTGGGCTTCAGCAGCAGTTTGCTTGATGGCATCGGCTTTCTGCAACAGGGACTGTGCCTGTTCCAGAATCTGGTGCCCCACAGGCGTCAGTTCGCTCAGGTGCTTGCCTTTGCGTCGGAACAGTTCTACACCGAGCTCCTGCTCCAGCAGACGAATTTGTTTGCTTATGCCCGGTTGTGAAGTGTGCAATTTTTCTGCCGCTCGGGAGACATTCAAGGCGGTATCCGCTACGGCGCAGACATAGCGCAGTTGCTGCAGGTTCATTGTTTGTACCTTGGATGATGGAGTAATTTCATTATATCATTTGGTTATTAAAATATAGCCATATATTCTTTTAACTTCTTATTGAGTGCCGTTAAAGTGGCGCCACTTTTTTGAATGGACGTACGATCTCATGTTGCAGGACTTTTTATTGTTGGTGTTGGCAGGCGGTGTGGTTGGCTATGCCGTAGGACTTACCGGAGTCGGTGGCGGCTCCCTGATGACACCAATCCTTTTGTTGATGGGCTACCCTGCTCCCGTGGCAATCGGTACTGACCTCCTGTATGCAGGTCTCACCAAAGCCAGCGGCATGATGGTGCATCATCGCAAGGGGAATGTGGCGTGGCGTACCGTGGGGCTGATGGCCGCAGGTAGCTTGCCAGTGACCATGCTGCTTAATTTCTGGCTGCTGGACTCTGAATTCCGGGAATTGCCCTATTATGAAAAGCTGCTGACGACCACTCTGGGCGTGATGCTACTGCTGACTTCCGTTGTTGTGGTCCTGCAAAAACGCATCTCGCGCCGGATGGAAGCCAATGGCAACAAGAATGGCAATAGCGAACAACGCAGGGACATCTGGACCTTCCTGCTCGGCATCCTGCTCGGAGTCTGTGTCACCCTCTCGTCTGTTGGAGCGGGCGCTTTTGGTGCGGCAGCCTTGTTTCTGCTGTTGCCCAAACTGCCCTCGGTACGCATCGTTGGCACCGACATCGCACATGCGGTTCCATTGACCCTGCTCGGTGGGGCGGGTTATCTGTACAACGATTTGGTGGATTTCGAATTGTTGCTGGCTTTACTGTGTGGTTCCTTGCCCGGCATCTATCTGGGCTCGCATACCGGCTCGCGCATACCCGAAAACCTGTTGAGAGGAATACTCGTAGTGGCCCTGTTCGCACTGGGCATCAAGTTCATTTTCTTCAGCGGGCACTGACACTCATCAGGCAAGACATACTAAGGTTGGTTTGCAATGCCATAAGGTACATGGCCGGTCGCCACGTGCTCGCGCGTGGATTCGCAATGGCCTTGCTGGTCATCAAAGAACACATCTGCATCATAGGCCTGTAAAAAGGCCCCTTTGTCCTGCCCCCCAAGGAACAACGACTCATCAATCTTGATGTCCCAGGCGCGCAATGTTTTCACAACGCGCTCGTGGGCTGGGGCTGCTCTCGCCGTCACAAGACAGGTTCGGATAGGTGAGTTGTCTACGCCAAACTCTCGTTGCAACATCTGCAACGCGGCCAGGAAGGGTTTGAACGGGCCACCGCTCAAGGGGGTGAGAGCCGATGCGACCTCGCTGCGGGTAAACGCATCAAGTCCTCGCGTCTTGTAAATACGTTCAGCTTCATCTGAAAACAGCACGGCATCACCATCGAATGCAAAACGCAGCTTGTCATCCTCGGTATTGGCATGTTTCGACGGCATGATGGTGGCTGCAGCAATGCCGTTTTCCAGTGCCATCCTTACATCCTGGCCATGAGTGGAGAGGAAAAGATGGCTGTTGAAGGCGCTGATATAGCGATAGGGGCTGGACCCTCCACAAAATGCCGCTTTACTGATATTCAGGCCATGGTGCTCAATGGATTTGAAGATACGCAGGCCAGTATCGGCGGTATTGCGTGAGAGCAGGATTACTTCCACCCTCTGCTGCCCCAGCAGCACGTTGATTTGCAGCAACTTCTTGACCAGGTGAAATGCGTCACCAGGTGCCAGCGGCTCGTCTTCCCGGTCGATCTGGTATTGGCGATAGGCTTCCACACCCTGCTCTTCATAAACCTTGTGACTTTCATCAAGGTTGAACAGGGCCCGGGAAGAAATGGCCACTATCAATTTTCCGTTGTTTGGACTCATGCTAAGCCATCATTTCCTGCAGGATTCGATCAGGGACATGGTACACCCGTTCCCTTTAGGCCGCAGTAACCCCCTGGATTTTTGGCCAGATACTGTTGGTGATAGTCCTCCGCATAATAGAAGGACCCGGCGCTGCAGATCTCAGTGGTGATCTTGCCCAAGCCTCGCTGCTCAAGGGCGATTTGATAGTCATTGCGTGACTGCTCTGCCTGCTGCTGTTGCTGCGGTGAGTAGGTGTAGATTGCGGAACGATACTGGCTGCCCCTGTCATTACCCTGGCGCAGGCCTTGCGTGGGATCGTGCGCCTCCCAAAACACTTTCAGCAGCGTTTGCAGGCTGATTATTGCAGGGTCATAGACCACGAGCACGACTTCGGTGTGGCCGGTCATGCCGCTGCAAACATCGGCGTAGGCCGGATGTGCGGTATAGCCTCCGGCATACCCAACAGAGGTTGCTACTATGCCGTCGAGACGCCAGAATAGCCGCTCTGCACCCCAGAAACAGCCCAGGCCCAGCAGTACCTTTTGCAAGCCTGCTGCAAAGGGTTCGACCAGGGATGAACCATTGACAAAGTGTCTTGAG
>JBIIWM010000274.1:0-3548 GCA_044338875.1 Pseudohongiellaceae bacterium
CTGGGCGTTGAAGTCAGCCACAATCTCTGCGAGCACTTTCCTTACTCGCGGCGCGAACTGGCCGATATTGTGCGTGTGCAGAAAATCCGCACTTTTGCCCAGGTATTGAGTACTCATGGCAAAGGCCATGGTTGCGAAATATGCAAACCCACCGTGGGCTCTATCCTCGCGTCATTCTGGAATGACTATGTGCTGCAACCCGAGCATGTGCCTTTGCAGGACACCAACGATGCGTTCCTCGGCAACATGCAGAAAGATGGCACCTACTCGGTAGTTCCGCGTATCGCCGGCGGTGAAATCACGCCTGACAAACTCATCGTGCTCGGACAAGTGGCAAAAGAGTTCGATCTGTACACCAAGATTACCGGTGGCCAGCGCGTCGACCTGTTTGGTGCTCGTGTCGACCAATTGCCTGCGATCTGGAAACAGTTGATCGATGCCGGTTTTGAAACCGGCCATGCGTACGGCAAATCCGTGCGCACGGTAAAGTCCTGCGTAGGCTCGACCTGGTGCCGCTATGGCGTAGACGACAGCGTTGGCTTCGCGATCGAAATCGAGGAGCGTTACAAAGGGTTGCGTTCACCGCACAAACTGAAGTTTGCCGTGTCCGGCTGTACCCGCGAATGTGCCGAGGCGCAGTCGAAGGACGTCGGTATCATCGCCACTGAAAACGGCTGGAATCTCTACGTGTGCGGCAACGGCGGAATGCGCCCGCGCCATGCCGACCTGCTGGCCAGTGGCCTGGATCGTGCAACCCTGATTCGTTATGTCGACCGCTTCCTGATGTATTACTGCCGCACCGCCGATCGTTTGCAGCGCACTTCGGTGTGGCTGGAGAACATGGAAGGCGGTCTCGACTATCTCAAGCAGGTGGTAGTGGCCGACAAACTGGGTCTGGCTGCAGAACTGGACGCAGGCATGGCAAATGTCATCAGCACGTACCAGTGCGAGTGGAAAACCACGATAGAAGATCCGGAAAAACTCAAACGCTTCCGTCAGTTCGTCAATTCAGACAAGACTGATACCAGCCTCGCCTATGTGGTGGAACGTGGACAACGTCGTCCCGCCACCAAAGAAGAGCGTCTGTTGATGGTGACGAACGTCGAATGAATATGCACGTAGTGACAAGTGGAGTGGAAATGAGTGAGGAATGGATCACCGTCTGCAGTGCAGACGATCTGGTGGAAGGGGCGGGTGTGTGTGCCTTGTTGTCAAAAACCGGCAAGGACGAACCGTTGGCGCTGTTCAAGGTGAGTGGTGCCGGCATCTTCGCGCTAAGCAACTACGATCCACTGGGTGAGGCATGGGTACTGAGTCGCGGCATCATTGGCTCGGTCGGTGACAAATTGGTGGTCGCCTCGCCCCTCTACAAACAGCATTACTGTCTCGACTCGGGCGCTTGCCTGGAAAATCAAGCCGTCAGTGTTCCGACCTGGCCGGTGCGTGTGGACCGTGGTCAGGTACAAATCAAGTCTGCCTGAAACAACAAGACCGCTCGACCCGGTTCGGGGAATCCTTCAGTAAGCCCAATTGAGAGCCAAAGTCTGCAACGCCGCAGTTTTCATGCGCGCGTGGCTGGCGGCTGCTGACTGCGCTGTTGTTTGCACTGGTCCTGCTGGAGTTTGTGCTTCTTAAAGCAGATAAATGACAGCCAACAAGCCGGTGCTGCTCATCGTGATCGTGTACGGCAGTGCCATTACCACCATGCGCAGGTACGACAGGCGAATCAGTGGCGCCAGGGCCGAGGTCAGCAGGAACAGGAATGCCGCCTGGCCGTTCGGGGTGGCGACACTGGGAATATTGGTGCCGGTATTGATTGCGATGGCGAGCAACTCGAACTGCTGCCGGTCAATCACCCCGTTTTGCAGCGCAGTTTGGACTTCACTGATATACACCGTCGCCACGAACACGTTGTCACTGATCGCGGAGAGCAGACCGTTGGCGAGGAAGAACACTGGCGGTTGCTGGCTCGTCGGCAGCGACAGGACGAAATTGATGACGGGCTGAAACAGGTGCTGCTCATGGATCACTGCCACCACGGCGAAGAACACCACGAGCAAGGCGGTGAAAGGCAGCGCCTCATGGAACGCATGGCCGAGGCGGTGTTCTTCGGTGACACCGGTAAACGCAGTGGCAAGCACGATTACCGCCAGGCCGATCAAGCCGACTGCGGCCCAGTGGAAGCCCAGCGCGAGGACGAGGAAAATCACCACCAGTGCCTGCGCAAGGATAATCGCTTGCTGTTTGGTGCTGCGGTTGTCTGACTCGGCTTGATCAAACGCGGTCAATACCTTGCGCACCGGCTCCGGCAGGCGTTCGCCGTAGCCGAACCAGCGCAAATGCTCAAGCAGTGCGCAGGTAAGCAGGCCGACCACCAGCACCGGCGCTGATACCGGCAGCATGTGCACAAAGAACTCGACAAAATTCCAGTCCGCAACCGTCGCGATCAACAGATTCTGCGGCTCACCGACCATCGTCATCACACCCCCCAGGGCAGTACCGATGGCAGCATGCATGACGAGGCTGCGCAGGAACGCGCGAAAACTTTCCAGATCTTCACGATGGAGTTCGATGACTTCATCGTCAGTCGTGTCGTCATGGTCGACAGTATGGAAGTGTTTGCCGGACGCGACCTTGTGATAGACGCCATAGAAGCCGGTTGCTACCGTTATAACCACTGCCGTTACCGTGAGGGCGTCGAGAAAGGCCGATAACAGCGCAGCAGCAAAAGAAAACAACAGCGATAGCGCAATTTTGGAGTGCACCTTCGTCAGCATCTTGGTGAAGCTGAACAGCAACAGGTCCTTGAGGAAGTAAATGCCGGCGACCATGAAGATCAGCAGGAACACGACTTCCAGTGCGGCCGTGGTTTCCGCGTAGACGGCGGCAGGCGAGGCCATGCCGATAATGATGGCTTCCAGCGCCAGCAAACCGCCGGGTTGTAGCGGATAACAGCGCAGTGCCATCGCCAGCGTGAAAATGAATTCGAGCACCAGAGCCCAACCCGCCAGCATTGGGCTGAACTGGAACAGCAGCGGGTTCGCGACCAGGAAGCCGATGATGGTGAGTTTGTACCACTCCGGCGCATTGCCAAGAAAGTTGTTGACCAAGGCACGGCCGATGCTCTGGTGTTGGCTCATTGGTCTGGATTCCCTTTGGGTCATGTTGCTAGAGCAAATAAATGACTGCCAACAAGCCGGTGCTGCTCATCGTGATCGTGTACGGCAGAGCCATTACCACCATGCGCAGGTAAGACAGGCGAATCAGTGGCGCCAGGGCCGAGGTCAGCAGGAACAGGAACGCGGCCTGGCCGTTTGGTGTCGCAACGCTGGGAATATTGGTGCCGGTGTTGATCGCGATCGTCAGCAAGTCGAATTGTGCCCGGTCGATGGCGCCACTTTGCAACGCGGCCTGGATCTCGGTGATGTAGACCGTCGCCACAAACACGTTGTCACTGATCGCCGAAAGCAAGCCATTCGCCAGAAAGAACACGGCTGGTTGCTGGTTGGCAGGCAAGGCCAGCACGTAATCGACAATCGGCTGGAACA
>JBIIWM010000275.1:0-3543 GCA_044338875.1 Pseudohongiellaceae bacterium
CGTTGAAGCAACAACAAGAACTGCAAATACAATTGGCTGCAGCCAAGGCGGCCTTGCTGGCCTATGCGGCAAACACACCGCAATTGTTTGATGATGCAGTTGGACCTGGCTATCTACCTTGTCCCGATATCAGCAATAGTGCTGTTGGCACAACCACCTGCACCGCGACCAGCACGAGCAAAATACTGGGACGTCTCCCGGAATATGTGCTGGACAGCAATGGCAGCAAGTTTGCCATCAATGATCACTATGCTGGTGTCGATCAGCAATTCTGGTATGCCGTGTCGCCCTACCATCTGCGCGAAACCAGTAATACTTTCCGTGACGCCCGCAACCGGACTGATGCCGTAACCTACAACAGGCTGAAACTGGATGGGGTTGATGATATTGCAGCCCTCATCATCGCACCCGGCTCCGCGCTTGCTACCCAGGACCGGGCTTCAAACCTGAATCTGTATTCGAACTACCTTGATGGCACCAATGGCAGTTCAGCCACGGACTATATTTCCTTGTACAACGACAACCCGGAAGCTTTCAACGATACCGTACTTGCCATTACCCATGATGAGCTCATGCAAGTCGCTGGTTATAGAATGGCAGCCAAACTCAAAACCTATCTGGATGCAGCACATGGCGGCACAAGTTATCCCAGCAGCTGCTACCTTTCAGGCGCTCAGAGAGTACAGCTGACTTATTTCACTGCACTTAAGCAAAGCTGGTCCGATATAGAAGATTATGATCTGCGTTCGAGCTCAGCATATACATCGCTTGCTTGCTCTCCCAATACAGTCTCCTACTACAGGCCAAGCCGCACCTACTACACCCTCACTGGCAATAATACGGCCACGGTCTATTTCAGGGGCTGTAACCTGATGACGTTCCAACTCACCTATGGCGGTGGAATTACGCGCGTTGGCGATACCTGCGAATGAAATCCTTGCTTACAGTCAAAGCGCCAGCGTCTCAACACGGCTTCAGCCTGATGGAAATGGCTGTGGTGCTGATGATCCTCGGCACCCTGATGAGTGGCGTATTGGTTGCTGTGAGCCAGACTACGGAAAACAACCGCCGTACCAACGCACTGGTTCAGCTGCGGCAGATCGAGGAAGCTCTCTATGGCTTTGCACAGACCTATGGCAGGCTACCATGCCCGGCTATTTACACGACTGTCATAATAAAAAAAGGCAAAGAAGACCCTCAAGGCGGTGGAAATTGCACAGAGCCACACGGCTTTGTGCCAGTGGCAACCTTGGGATTCTACGGGCCCACCAATGACGATGGCCTCCTGCTGGATCCTTGGCAGAACCCGGTACGCTATTCTGTCGCAGAATATGATGATAACGGGGATAGCATTCCTGACTTCACTACAGACGCAGGCATCATTTTCGCTTCGGGTAATCTTGCCCCGGATCCCGATTTGCTGAAAGTATGCGACCGCGATGGTTGCATCGGTAATGTTGTTGCCGATACGGTACCAGCCATCGTGTATTCCATGGGCGCGAATTGGGCTACATACACTTCAGCTGACGAACAGGAGAACGCGGATCCTGCAACCTTGCTGGCGAATTATCCAATCTCCGATGACAACGAGTTCGTCAGCACCTCCTACAGCGAAGAAAATTTCGACGACCAGCTAATCTGGCTCTCTCCCTACGTGTTATTCAACAAACTCATCACCGCAGGCAAGCTGCCATGACCCATGTCCAGACAGACTTGCTCGGCGATGCCATTGCCCTGCCAGAGGAGAATCGGGGACACATCTTGCTGGTAGAGGATGATGCAGTGCTGCGCATGCTGCTGCGTGAAACCCTGCTCAATGAAGGCTTTAGCGTTACCGAAGCGGCGAATCGTCCCGATGCCCTGGGCATCCTGCAGGATAACGCCGAAATCTGCGTAGCGATCGTCGATCTTGGCCTGCCACCGGTGGAACACACCACCCTTGAGGGCCTGACCCTGATCAAGACCGTGAATGCGGAATCGAGCCGTGTGAAAATCATTGTATTAACCGGCCAGGATGAAGATCAATCGGCGCTGGAAGCCATCCGCGAAGGCGCCTTCGATTTTCTCTCCAAGCCTGCCAGCGCCGCAGTCATTCTCAATGCCGTTAATCGTGCCTTCCTGTTTCATCGCAAGGAGAAGGACATGCATGAGGGCGGCATGGCCAGACTGCAGTTCAATGCACGCTATACCGATGGCCTGAAAGCAGTGCGTGAAGAAGCCGAGGAAAAACTGGTACGCCAAGTGCTGCGCGAAACCGGCTTCAACGTCTACAAGAGCGCCGAAAAACTTGGCGTGAAACGGGAAAGCATTTATTACTTCATGAAGAAATTCCAGATCACCCGTGACGACAACTGATCTTTATCCCTATCTCATCATTATCGGCTGTTCAATCCTGATTGCGGCCGGTTGGCTCTTGCATCAGTACCGGACCCAATTGCTGCGCACCCAGGAACTCATCCAGCTCAACGAACAACTGGGTTACGACCTCCCTGACTTTCTGCGTCAATGCTGGCCCATCCTGATGAAAAGCGGCTTCAGTGGATTGAACTGGCAGCTCGACTGGTTTGGCACCCGCCTTGCCGAAAAGTATGGAACCCCTACATTGTTCTTGAGTGAAAAGGAGTTCGCGGTTCAGGAAATCAATCTCAAGATCCGCTTGTATCGCAACAAGAGCGGATTGGAGCAGCAGTATTTCAGTAGCGCCCAGGCCGACAACTTCTTCCTGCTGGTGCGGATGAATCTGTGGATCAAGCTCGGTACGGTGCAAGGCGCCTTCGACCAGACTGCCAGGATGACTGTGTTTCTGAAGCATGATGTGAAGAACATGGTGCAGTTGCTCAGTCTCTCCACTGAGCAACTGCAGAATACCCGCCCAGGGCACGATGCCGCAGTACTGGCCAGTCTGCGTGCCGCCATCCCTGCAGTGCGTGAACGCGCGGAGCATATGCTGCGTTCCCTGACAGAAAAGCCTGGCAAGCCGCAGACTCTGTACGCCAGCAGCAATGACGCACTCGCCTTGGAAAAGATCCTCAAGCAGACTGCCAATCTCTATGATCTGGACATGAACATCCAGGGCCAGGCGCTGGTGGACATCGACCGGGATCAACTACTCAGCATCGTCGATAACCTGCTGGGCAATTATTCAAGGCAGGCCCGGAAGAACATTGGCTCCCGCCCTCAACTGACCATCACCATTAACCATGAGGATGGGGAGGTAAAGACTTGCATAGAAGATATACACGGCAAGCCCTTTCCCTGGCCGGAGCGCCTGTTTGAGCCATTCTGGAGCGAACACGGCGGGGGACGCGGTATCGGGCTATATCAAGCTCGCCAGCAGGCCATCAATGCCGGCGGCTATCTCGACGCGCGGGCAGCACCAGATCGACCACTGGTGTTCTGCCTGACACTGCCATCGACACGCTGAAAGGCGGCTGGCTGGTGTGTAAAAAAAACCTACATATTGAATGAGTTAATACTTCTATCTAAAGTCGGCTCAAGATTTGTCCAAGGTCGGGCAGTTGAGACCAACAACATTCCAGTTTG
>JBIIWM010000276.1:0-3518 GCA_044338875.1 Pseudohongiellaceae bacterium
TTTCCTCGCTGCTCTGCATCAAGGCCTGCATGCCGACACAGATGGCCAGCACCGGCTTCTTGCGTACTTGCTCGCGCAGGATTTCATCGATGCAAAGATGACGGATTTCGGCCATGCAATCGCGCATTGCGCCAACGCCTGGAAATACCAGACGGTCTGCTTCCTGCAAGACCAGGGGATCGGAGGTAACCGACACCTTCAGACTTTTTCCGGCGCGTTTGCCAACGAATTCGAGCGCCTTGGCAACGGAGTGGAGATTCCCCATGCCATAGTCGATTACTGCTACGTGAGTCATAGTGCCTTTAGCGTGATGAAGACAGCTCAGCCGTCAATAAAGAGCTCAGCCGGTCAGCGTGCCTTTGGTGGAAGGCACCGTACCCTGCATGCGCGGATCCGGTTCAATCGCCATGCGCACGGCGCGACCGAAGGCCTTGAACACAGTCTCGATTTGATGATGCGCATTATTGCCGCGCAGATTGTCGATGTGCAGTGTCACCTTGGCGTGATTCACAAAGCCCTGGAAAAATTCGTAGAACAGGTCCACGTCGAAATCGCCGACGGAACCACGCTTGAACGGAATCTGGTATTCAAGTCCGGGGCGACCAGAGAAATCGATCACGACACGTGACAACGCTTCATCCAGCGGCACATAGGCATGGCCATAGCGGCGGATGCCGGTCTTGCTCAATGCCTTGTCGAAAGCCTGGCCCAGGGTAATCCCGAGATCCTCGACCGTGTGATGGGCATCAATGTGCAGATCACCGTCTGCCACGATGTCCATGTCAATCAGCCCGTGACGCGCCACCTGCTCCAGCATGTGTTCCAGGAACGGCAGGCCGGTCTTGATGGCAAACTTGCCGGTCCCGTCCAGGTTCACGGAGACCTTGATACGGGTTTCGTTGGTATTGCGTTCTACGCTGGCCGAACGTGCTGACATGGGTGTGCCCACAGGAATAACAGAGATGCGCGATTATACCTGCATTGCCCGACTCCAGACCAATGCGGGCAGACATTCATTCGCACGGTGAGCCAGACTGGTGGTTATAATCCAGCCTCGCCAATACTCCTGAATGTTGTGCTCCGATGTCGCCTGAACAACTAAGTCCTGCCCTGCTCACCTGGTTTGACCAGTATGGTCGCAAGCACCTGCCGTGGCAGCAGCTCCGCACGCCTTATAGTGTCTGGGTCTCGGAAATCATGCTGCAGCAGACCCAGGTCGCCACCGTAATCCCGTACTATGAACGTTTCATGCAGCGTTTTCCCGACGTGCACACACTTGCACAGGCAGACGAAGACGTCGTGCTGCATCACTGGACCGGACTTGGGTATTACGCCCGGGCCCGCAACCTGCACCGCACCGCGCAGCTGGTCAGCACGCAATTCAACGGTGAATTCCCGGCCACAGTCGAAGCCTTGAGTGAATTACCCGGTATCGGCCGTTCCACTGCCGGTGCCATTCGCGCGCTTGGCAGCGGTAAACGGGCCGTGATCCTGGATGGGAACGTGAAGCGGGTGCTGACTCGCGTGCACAGTATCAAGGGCTGGCCCGATCAACCCAAGGTACAAAAACAGCTGTGGGAAATCGCCGAGGCGCACACGCCGGAAGTGCGCTGCCCGGATTACACCCAGGCCATCATGGATCTGGGCGCCACACTGTGTTCACGCTCGCGCCCGGCCTGTGGCCTGTGTCCGCTCAATTTCATGTGCACGGCCTATGCCACCAATCGCACAGACGATTTCCCCGAGAGCAAGCCTCGCAAGACACTGCCCGAGAAAAGCACCTACATGCTGATTTTTCACGACCAGGCATCGGGCAAGGTGCTGCTGGAAAAACGCCCACCCCAGGGCATCTGGGGCGGTTTGTGGAGTTTTCCGGAAAGTGCCGATATCAGCGACCTGAATAGCAACATGCAGGGACAGATCATGACCGACTCCCGCAGCATGATGCTGTGGTCACCACTGCGCCACACCTTCAGTCATTACCACCTCGACATTACGCCAGTGCTGATTCCGCTTGATCAACATCACATCGGCGTCATGGAGAACGAGCGCTGGCATTGGTATGATCTGCGCAATCCCGACGAACTGGGTCTGGCAGCACCGGTCAAGAAATTGCTGGGCAAGCTGATCTGATCCAGCAACCCACCCATCCAACCTGTAGTGACGGACTTTCGCGTCCGACTGCCGTTAGAGCGCAAGCACCATGGCCAGAAAAGTTTTCTGCAAAAAATACCGCAAAGAGATGGACGGACTATTGGTAGCTCCCTTCCCCGGTGCCAAGGGACAGGACATCTTCAACAACGTGTCACAACAGGCCTGGCAGGAATGGCAGGCGCATCAGGTACGCCTGATCAACGAAAAGGCGCTCAGCATGGTCAATCCCGAGCACCGCAAATTCCTGCAGGACGAAATGGACAAGTTCTTGAGCAACCAGGATTTCGCCCAAGCCGAAGGATATGTGCCCACCAAAACGCCCGAGAAGCCGCAGGCCTGAGCCGATCAAGTTACTCCGACCCCTTGATCCTGCGCTTGACTCGGAACAGGGGCGCGGGTTTAATACGCGCCTTTCCGGGCTCCAGCCCCGGATCTGCGTCAAGCTGATCTGCCTCAAACTGAAGTAGCCAGCGAAATAGCCTTTTAGGCCCAGATAGCTCAGTAGGTAGAGCAGGGGATTGAAAATCCCCGTGTCGGTGGTTCGATTCCGCCTCTGGGCACCACTTATTTTAGCAAATTCAACATCTTACGATTTTGCTTTCCCGCCAGAATTCAACGCATACCTTTAGCACACCTTCTCCGGCTTTTATCACGGCAAGATAGTGCTGCTCGTGTCAGCCAAAAGCATCAATCTCCTTTCCTGCAAGGTCACGATCTATTGCCGTGACTCGCATGCAGAACGAGCTGGACGAGCACTCTGGCAAGGTCGTCTAAAAGCGCTATCCCGATGTGGACATTTAGCAGGAGGAGATTTCACTTTCAAACCCGGTCCGATTGAATCGGTTCGTGGGCGGATTCTGTGGACAGAGGCAGCTTGATCGTGCAATAAAGAAAAAAGTCATACAACCGGAGGACACGCTGAAATGATCCACATAAGCAGAGTTACCGCCGCTTTAGCTCTGCTCCTGCCGGTTCTGGGGGTTCACGATGTGCAGGCGCAGCAGATGCCCACTGTACTTGTGAATATCGCTCCATGCATGGCACTGGCTACCAACACTGAGCGTTACGCCTGCTATGACCAACTTGAAGCAGCAGTCCATGCTGCACAAAATAGCCCGGCAATCAGTGCCGAGTCGCCAACGCCGGCAGGCAATGAACCCGCAGCAGCAAGCCGCAGCGGTACTGCACCTGATACAGTCGAGCCAGATATGTTGGACGTGCCAACTCCTGCGACAGCCCCGACTGCTACTACGGTCGAAAATTTCGGAGTTGCACCAGATACTGGCGGAGCCAGGGTCGCAACTGGTGCGGATGGTGCGGAAGAATTGCATGACCGTATCACAGACCTGCGGGAGAGAGAGCCG
>JBIIWM010000069.1:0-12106 GCA_044338875.1 Pseudohongiellaceae bacterium
ATCGCGTGATTCAGGTGCTGTGCTTCCTCCATGGCCGCACTCAGTGGCAGCTGGGCCACAGGCACAATGTCATGCCCCTGATGGTCACTGCTGGTTTGCGGCGGAGTGACATGCGCTGCTGCGGGCTTACCGGGAACAGCCTGCGTGTGTTCATGTGTTTCCGGCGACTGCGCCAGCACCAGAGGTGCGCAGGCTGCAAGCATGACGAACCCAAGTGTCTTCATTACTTGAGGCCTCCATCCAGCACTGAAAACACCCGCATCATGCCGGCATGCATGTGATAAAGCAGATGACAGTGAAAGGCCCACATGCCTTCAGCATCGGCGGTAACATCCACCGACACTTTTTCTGCCGGCTTTATTACCAGCGTGTGCTTGCGCGGCTTGTGGCTGGAGTCACCCGTGACGACATCGAAGAACATGCCATGCAGATGCACCGGATGCGGCATCATGGTGTCATTGACGAAGGTCAGCCGCACACGCTCATTGAGCACCAATGGAACCGGCGAGTCGACTTCGGTGAACTTGAGTCCGTCAAATGACCACATGTAACGCTCCATGTTGCTGGTCAGGTGCAACTCCAGTTCACGCTGCGGCGCGCGCTGATCCGGATTGGGCACCAGACTGCGCAGATCGGTATAGACCAGCACGCGATGCGGCTCCTGCTCCAGCCCGAGCGGTCTTTCGCCCAGGCGATTTACCGGATTCGCGGCGACACTGGCTACCCCTGGCCCCATCCGATGACTGTGCACCTGGGGAGCAGTTGCAGTATGGGCACTGTGATCGACAGCTGGAGCAGCGTGATCCATCGCCGCCATATCATGAGTGGCCGGTGTTGCAGCAGGCGTGCCGTGATCCATCCCCATATCTTTCATGCTGAGCAAGGGCCGTTTGCGCAGCGGCGGCACCGCCGCTTCCATCCCGGCCCGTGGCGCCAGTGTCGCGCGCGCATAACCGGAAAAATCATTGGTCTCGGCCATGATGGTATACGCCTGCTCTTGTTGCGGCTGCACGATCACATCGAAGGTTTCCGCCGTGCCGATCTGCAACTCATCCGTTTCTGCCGCTTGCACGTTCAAGCCATCGGTCTGCACCACCGTCATCGGCAAGCCTGGAATTCGCACATTGAAGATGCTCATCGAGGAGGCGTTGATGAAGCGCAGGCGAATGCGTTCGCCGCGCTGGAACAGTCCTGTCCAGTTTTCCGAGGGGCTGTGGCCATTCACCAGATAGGTATACGTGGCTGCGGTGACATCCGCCAGGTCTGTGGGACTCATGCGCATATCGCCCCACATCATCCGCTCGGCCAATACCGCATCCAGCCCCTGCTCTTGCACATCGCGGAAAAAATCACCGACCGTGCGCTGGCGATAATTGTAGGTGCCACTCATCTTCTTGAGTTTCGAGAACACACGTTCCGGCTTCTCGAAGCTCCAGTCGGACAGCAGTACCACGTACTCGCGCTCATAGCTGTAGGGATCAGGTATCAGCGGGTCAATGATGATCGGCCCGTAATGGCCGAGCTGTTCCTGATAACCGGAATGGCTGTGGTACCAGTAAGTGCCTGCTTGCTTGAGCTGGAAACGATAGGTGAAGGATGTACCGGCCGCTATGCCGGGAAAGCTCACGCCCGGCACGCCGTCCATTTGCCAGGGCAGCAGAATGCCGTGCCAGTGAATGGAGGTGGTTTCATCCAGCGTGTTGTGCACACGCAGGTTCAGGGTATCGCCTTCACGCCAGCGCAGCAGCGGGGCGGGAAACTGGTCGTTGAGGCGAATGTGCCGCGCCACCCTCCCGGCAACCTGCTCCTTCACTTCTGACACGGTGAGGTCGAAGTCACTGCCAGACAATGCCTGCAGTTTTTCTGCATTTGCCGCAGATTGCGCCCAGGCCGGCAACAGACCCTGCCAACCCAGCCCGCCAACCAGGGCGGATGTACTCAAGAAACGACGACGGTGCATGGGATTGTTACCGGTGAACTTTTAATGTTGCGCTTTTGATGTTGAACTAGGCCTGCAGCAGCATTCAGTGCTTCAATTGAGCTCTCTCAAACCACAGCACGGCCACATGACATAATTTCATCATAGCACTCCATTGCACTTCATGAATCCTGGCCTGATCTGCCGGAGCCCGGGATTGGAAACTGAGATCGGGGACTGAGATCGTGACCTGAAATCGTGACCTGAAATCGTGACCTGAGATTGGAGCATGATAACGCCGCAGGAGACATCATGACCACGCACGCCAGCGACACCTCACACAAGCATCCGGTCAGGAGCGTGATTACTCCACCCACGCGCAATCTCGGAGATTTCGAAGTCCGCCGCGCGCTACCTGCCCCCGATTGTCGCAGCGTGGGTCCTTTCGTGTTTTTTGACCACTTTGGACCCGTGGTGCTGCCACCCGGTCAAGGGCTGGATGTCCGGCCTCATCCGCACATCGGCCTTTCCACTATCAGCTGGTTGTTCGACGGTGAAATCCGGCATCAGGACAGTCTTGGCTATGACCTGGTGATTCGCCCCGGTGCGGTGAACTGGATGACAGCCGGACGTGGCATTGTGCATTCGGAGCGCTCGCCGCACAGTGCGCGTGCTACCAACGCTGCCCTCTATGGCATCCAGGCCTGGATGGCGCTGCCGCGGGACAAGGAAGAAATGGAGCCGGCGTTTTATCACTACCCGGCCATGGATATACCGCGTATCCGCGATTCCGGCCTGCAATTCACCTTGATTGCGGGCGCCGCCTTTGGCTTGAGTTCACCCGTACACACCGAGAGCAGCACTTTTTATGCCGAACTGCGCCTGCAAGCCGGTCACAGCCTGGCCTTTCCGATCGACATCGAAGAGCGTGCGATCTATATCTGTGAAGGCAGCATCGAGCTCGCAGGGACGACTTACACTGCCGGCAACCTGTTGGTGCTGAAACCCGCACAGGAAGCCAGAATCACCGCTGTGATTGACTGCCTGTGCATGTTGTTGGGAGGTGCGCCGCTGGATGCTCCCAGGCTGCTGTACTGGAATTTTGTTTCCAGCCGACCCGACCGTATCGAACAAGCGAAGAACGACTGGAAACAAGGTCGCTTCGAAAAAATCCCCGGTGATGACGAATTCATTCCGTTGCCGGACTAGACGCGTTTGCTACCGCTCTCGTTTTTTGTCATCCAGCGCCAGCTTCAAGGTCTTGCAGACTGTCTTGAGCACTTCGATGCGGCCGAACTTCTTGTCCTCGGCAGCGATCAGGTGCCACGGTGCAATCGAGGTGCTGGTATGTGCCACCATGTCATTGATCGCAAGCTTGTAGTCATTCCACTTGTCGCGATTGCGCCAGTCTTCGTCGGTGATCTTGTGCTGTTTCCACGGCGTCTTTTGGCGCTCCTGGAAACGGCGTAGCTGTTCCTCAGGACTCATGTGCAGCCAGAACTTGAGCACGATGATGCCGTGCTCGCTCAACTGCTGTTCAAACAGGTTGATCTCGGTATAGCCGCGCTTCCAGCGTTCTTCTGCAGTAAATTTTTCAACCCGCTCTACCAGCACGCGTCCATACCAGGATCTGTCATAGATCGACAGATAGCCTGCCATGGGGAGATGACGCCAGAACCGCCACAGGTAATGCTGGGCGGCTTCTTCATCAGTCGGAGCCGCAGAGGAAATTACCTGATACAGCCTGGCATCAATAGCCTGGGTGAGACGCCGAATGGTGCTGCCCTTGCCTGCCGCATCCCAGCCCTCGAATACGATCACCACCGACCTGCGCTGCTCGCGTGCCTGCCAACTCAGGGCTTGCAACTTCAGCTGCCATTTCTCCAGCTTGGCCTTGTAATCATCCGGTTGCAGCTGCTGGGCAAGATCGACTGCATCAAGCACGGTGAGCAGGCCATCGGAGGATTCCGGTTTGGCTGGTGTCTTAGCATGGGTCCTGGCAGCTTTTTTTACTGGAGCCCTGGCAACAGCCTTGGCCGTTTCCGGCGCCGCAGCATTCAGGGCTGCGCTCGGAGTTGCTTCTGGAACCGGCATTGCAGCAGGGCTGGATTCAGCAGCGTTTGCCAATGCATTCTGCAAGGTTTCCAGGATGATCTGCCCGGTCATCAAATCGCGATACTGGGGATCGGAGGCTTCGACTACATGCCAGGGCGCATCGCCCTTGTCGGTCGAGCGTATCGCCACTTCCGACACTTTCAGGAACTGGTCAAACTCCTTGGAGAATTTTGTGTTGTAGGGATTGTTGCGCAGCTTGACCTTCTTGGTTTTCGCATCTTGCTTGAGGTTCTTCTGCACTTTCTCCTTGGCCAGATGAAACCACAGCTTCACGAAAATCACTTTTTCTGCACTGAGCATGCGTTCGAACTCGACGATTTCCTGCAGGCGACGTTGATACTCGGCTTCGTCGATGTTGTCGTACACGCGATCAATGATGGGCTTGGTATACCAGGAACCAAACATGATGCCGATGGTGCCGCGCGGCGGCATGGTGCGCCAGAAGCGCCAATAGCGGGGACGCATGGCTTGCTCGTCGGTTTCATCCCAGAACGCGGTGGTTTTCATGCCGCGCGAATCGAGCCACTCGTTCAGCCGGTTGACGACATCGCCCTTGCCCGCGCCTTCGACACCCGACACGATGATAATGAGCGAATGTTTCGACTTCTGCAGTTCACGCTGGATTTTCAGCAGATTGGTGTGCAACTCCGGCGCTTTTCCATCAAATTCCTGCCTGGATACTTTATGACCGAGTTCTGCAACTTCAAACATGCACAATTTCCCCAAGGATAGTTCGAATGACGATGGTACGGCTCACACCAGGTATTGTTCCGGCGCGCTGTAATGCAGGCCATGGGCGCGCGCCACGGCTTCGCAACAGAGCTGTCCCTGGTGGATATTCAGGCCACGCAGGAAGCCCGCATCCTTGCGCAGCGCTTCTTTCCAACCCTCGTTCGCCAGTCGCAGAATGTAGGGCAAGGTAGCATTGTTGAGACCAAAGGTGGACGTGCGTGGCACCACTCCCGGCATATTGGCCACGCAGTAATGCACCACGCCATCGACGACGTAAGTGGGCATCGAATGGGTAGTCGGATGCGAGGTTTCGAAGCAGCCACCCTGGTCAATTGCCACATCGACCACAACCGATCCTTGCTTCATGCGCCGGATGATATCTGCCGTCAGCAATTTTGGCGCAGTGGCACCCGGCACCAGGACGGCACCAATGACCAGATCCGCCTGCAATGCATATTTCTCGATACTGGCCCGGTTGGAGAACACGCAGTTGACCCGGCCGCCAAAATTGTTGTCGAGCTCGCGCAAGCGTGGAATTGAATTGTCGAGAATGGTGACTTGTGCCCCCATGCCCTTCGCGATGTACGCGGCATTCTCCCCGACAATGCCGCCACCGATAATCAGTACATGTGCAGCATCAACACCAGGCACGCCGCCCAGCAAGATGCCGGCCCCGCCATTGTCGCGTTCGAGGCAAGTTGCGCCTGCCTGCACCGCCAGCCTGCCAGCCACTTCGCTCATCGGTGCCAACAACGGCAAGCTGCCATCCTTGGCCGTGACCGTTTCATAGGCAATGGCGGTGACGCCTGCGGCCAGCAGCGCTTTGGTTTGCGCCAGATCCGGAGCGAGGTGCAGATAGGTAAACAACAGTTGACCCTGATGCAACAGGTCCAGTTCAGACTTCTGCGGCTCCTTGACCTTTACGATCAGCTCCGCCCGGTCGAAGATCTCGCGAGCCTCGTCCGCGATGACGGCACCTGCAGCCGCGTAATCATCATCAGTGAACCCGATCGCTGCACCCAACTGACTTTGTACCAGCACTTCATGGCCATGATGCACCAGTTCCAGCACGCTCGACGGAATAATACCGGCGCGGTATTCGTTGTCCTTGATTTCACGTGGTACGCCAACAAGCATGAGCAGTCCCCCAGTCGATCAGACAAGTAAACCAGATGCCGCTTGCGGCCTGCTTGACTGGCATCAAGCAGGCTGGTCTCACTGCTGTTGCGCCGGCTCGAACTGCAGGTAAGCAATGCGGTTGTTGGCCGGATCGGTAAACCACAAGCGATCAATCAGGCGCGCGGGTGGCTGGCGATCACTGCCGGCCGTAAGACCTACGGCACGCGCGGTGCCTTCTGCTACGACAAATTCGGTGATTTCTCCGGCTGGGGTGACACGGCCCAAGGTCGAGTTCTTGGTATACCAGACATTGCGATCCGGCCCGACCGCAATGTTGATCGGCGTGGATCCCTCGCTCGGGATCTGGTATTCACTCACCTCGCCGCTCACGCTGATCCTGCCGACGCGATTGCCATCGGGCTGGATACCATCCATCGTGCCACCGAGCTCCAGGAACCACAGCGCACCATCGGCTCCGGTAGTGATATCTCCCGGGCCGGAATTCGGGCGTGGCAGGGTGAACTCGGTGATGTCACCCGCCGGCGTGATGCGCCCGATCTTGCTGCCCTTGAATTCAGAGAACCACACGTTACCGTCAGGTCCGGTCGCCAGCGCGCGCGGCCCGCTGTCTGGCGTCGGAATCACAAACTCGGTGATCTCGCCTGCTGGCGTAATGCGCGCGATACGGCTGGCCGCAAACTGGCCAATCCAGATATTGCCGTCACTACCCAGGGAGATCGCACGCGGCTGACTGTTGGGCGTGGGCAGCTCCCATTCTGAGATAACGCCCTGCGGCGTGATGCGTCCCATGCGATTCCCCTCGTGCTCGGAGAACCACATGTTGCCATCACTGCCCAGCGCAATAATGCGCGGCGAGCTGCCCGGCTGCGGCAGATCGAACTGCACATAATTGCTGCCGTCGGCATCCACGCGCCCGATGGCGTTGCCCGAACTGAGGGTGAACCAGACCTTGCCGTCCGGGGCGATGGCCAAGGTAGTGGGTCCGAGATTGGCGGCAGGCAGCAGCACTTCATGCACAACGCCATCGGTTTGCATTTCTGCCGGCAGATTCTGGCTACAGGCCACTGCGCTAACCAGGGTGAATGTCAGTGCGAGCAGAGCCTGTGTGGCTGAAGATTTCATGGTTTACCCCGGAAGTTCCAGTAGCGATGGCAGTGCCGCCTGTTGTACTAAAAATGCCGGAGGAAAGCCATGTACACCTTGCACGCCGGAAAGAAGTTGCATCAACAGGCGGTCTAGTGTGCGACTTTCGCTTACTGGAGTAAGCTTTGCCCATCGAACTCCACTCCTTCAACTCCACAGGAACTGCAATGATCGACCTGTACATGTGGCCCACCGGCAACGGCAAGAAAATCACCATCATGCTGGAGGAATGCGGCTTCGATTACCGTGCCATTCCCGTGCATATCGGCAAGGGAGACCAGTTCACACCGGAATTCAGCGGACTTAACCCCAACCAGAAAATGCCGGTAATCGTCGACAACGACAGCGCCGATGGCAAACCGCTGGTGGTATTCGAATCGGGCGCGATCCTGCAATACCTGGCCGAAAAAAGCGGACGCTTCATGCCGCAGGATGTTCGCGGCAAATACCGCGTGCTGCAGTGGTTGAACTGGCAGGTCAGCGGCTTTGGCCCGATGGCAGGCCAGGCCCATTACTTCCTGCGCTACGCGTCGGAACAAGTGCCGCATGCGCAAACCCGTTTCCGCAACGAGGTGACGCGTCTCTACAAAGTGCTCAATGGCGTGCTGACCCAGAACGAATTCATTGCAGGCGACTATTCCATCGCCGACATCGCCATCTGGCCCTGGGCCACGCGCTACGACTGGCAGGGACAGGATCTGGCCGATTACCCTGCAGTGAAGCGCTGGCTTGACGCCATTGCCGCGCGCCCGGCGGTACAACGTGCCACGGACGTGGGCAAGGACTGGTCCGATTTTTCGCTGCAGATGTCCGATGAAGAGAAACAGAAGCTGTTTCACCTGCAACCCGCCAACCCATAAGCTCTCACACCAGCAACAGAATTACAGGAGCACAACATTCAGGCACCCACATCTTTTCCAAATCCCCGATGGGCGCCGGCGTCGTCATCATCAGGGTTGGCACGATGGATATTGGCGCGTCTGGAGGGACTCGAACCCCCGACCAACTGGTTCGAAGCCAGTTACTCTATCCAGCTGAGCTACAGACGCTTGAATGGGAAGTACATGAAATGATGTCAAGTGGCGCGCCCGAGGGGAATCGAACCTCTGACCTTTGCCTTCGGAGGGCAACACTCTATCCAACTGAGCTACGGGCGCTTGACACTTGAAACGGACTTGAAGCGGTTAACGGTGGGGCGTGGAGCTGCCATCATATTACTGCAATAAGCGGGGTCGGGCCAGATGACATCCGCGTCCGTAACGGTTTGGCGTGTTGCGGTAATATCCTGTGCTATCGCTGGACGAAACAAACTGACTCGATGGTCATTCTTTACCTGCTGACGTAAAATGCCTGCCTTTCCGATCTGACCCAGTTTTCCCATGCCTGAAGAATCTCCCGCCACGACCGGACACCGCTTGCCGCACAGCCTGGCATCGCTCGAATCGGTGCCTTTCCGCTGGTTGGTAGGCAGCCTGCTGTCGTTCTTCCTGTCGATGCAGGGCGGCTTCCTGATCCGCTCCATCCTGGCGTGGGAACTTACGCAGAGCGAACTCTCGCTGGCCCTGGTCAATCTGGTTATCGCCGTGCCGATGATGATCGGCTCCTTCGTTGCCGGCGCCATCATCGACCGCGTTGAGCGCCGGCGCATCATTATTGGCGGCCAGCTCATCATCCTGTGCAGCGAGGTGCTGGTACTGGTACTGATGTTCATGAACGTGCTCGAGTTCTGGCATCTGCTCGCCACATCCTTTGTCATGGGCGTCATGTACCCCTTCATCATGCCCACGCGCACGTCGATGGTGATGGGGCTGGTAGGACGCGCGCGCCTGGGCAACGCCATGGCACTGCAGACTGCGGCCCAGAACATTGCCCGCGTGATGGGACCTACGCTTACCGGTATGCTGATCCCGCTCATTTCGATAGAAGGCGCATTCATTGCCTCCATCAGTCTTTATGCGGTGTCGACTTTTGCGATGCTGAAATTGCCGAAGTCGTATCCAGTGCCCTCCGGCCGATCGCTGCTGAAGGACGTGGCGTATTCCTTCACCTATATCAGGCAGCATCGCCCGATACTGCTGACCGTGATCTTCGGCATCTTTCCGCTGCTGCTTACGTTGCCGGTGTTCAGCCTGCTGGTGGTGTTTGCCGATGAAGTTTGGGGCACTGGCGAAACCGGGCTGGGCTACCTGATGGCGATGGTCGGCATGGGCGGCATTACCGGCTCGCTGATCGTGGCACGCCTGGGTGATCACGGGACGCGCGGACGCTGGATGGTCTACAGTGCCATCGCCTTTGCCGTGCTGCTGGCGGCATTTTGTCAAAGCCCCTCGTTTGTATTGGCGCTGGGCTTGCTACTGAGCGCAAACATCTTCTCCAACATCAGCGTGACGCAAAACAACACCATCATCCAGTTGCTGTCGCATGAAGAAGTGCGTGGGCGCATGTCGAGCCTGATGATGCTGTCGATGGGATTGACACCACTGGGCGTGCTGCCGATCGCGCTGGCCTCGGAAGTGTATGGCGTAGCCAACACCATGTTTGCCGGTTGCCTGGTGATATTGGGCATCATTCTTGCGTTGTACTTCTTCAGTCCAACCCTGCGCAACCTGGACAGCGCGATTGCTTTGAAGCATCAAGCCGACCTGAAAGCCTCTCTGTAACAGCCAGGAACCAGCATGACCCAAACCACAGTATCCACTTCACCCTGGTCGCCCCTGAAAATCAGCACGTTCCGCTGGTTGTGGATGGCAACGCTGGTATCGAACATCGGGTCGTGGATGCATGAAGTGGGAGCAGGCTGGTTGATGACCACGCTCACTACATCGCCCGTGGTCGTGGCCTTGCTGCAAACCGCCACGTCTCTGCCGGCCTTTTTCATCCTGCTGCCATCGGGCGCCCTGTCCGACATTCTCGACCGCCGCAAGTACCTGATGGCCGGAAATATCGGCATGTGTATCGCTGCCGTCGCCATTGCGATCCTGACACTGACCAACGTGATCAACGAATGGAGCCTCTTGCTGCTCACGCTGTTCCTGGGGATCGGCGCCGCGATGATCATGCCGGCCTGGCAGAGCATCGTCCCGGAAGTAGTACCGCGTCCGGAGCTGCAAAGCGCGATTGGCCTGAACACCATGGGCATGAATATGGCGCGCACCATCGGGCCCTTGATTGCCGGCCTTATCATTGCACAGCTCGGCATTGGTGCGGTCTTTGTGTGCAATGCGCTCAGCTTCATCTTCATTATCGTGGTGCTTGCGCGCTGGAAACGCACGCCGCCGGAAGCCTTGTTGCCGCCAGAACGTTTTCCCAATGCCATTGCCACCGGCCTGCGTTATGCCAGGCATTCACCACCACTGCAGGCCACCATCATTCGGAGCATCAGCTTTTACTTTTTTGCGAGCGTGATGTGGTCACTGCTGCCCCTGATTGCGCGCGTGTTGCTGGGAGGGACTGAAAAGACACTGTCGTACCTGTTCGCCTCCATCAGCATCGGCGCCGTCACCAATGCCTTGTTCCTGCCGCGCTGGCGCAGGTTTCTGAACAACGACCAGCTGATTACCTTGGCGGCCCTTGTGTTTGCGGTTGGCATCAGCATCACGGCGCTGGTGCATAACCATGTGGTGGCAATCCTGGCCTTGAGTTTGTGCGGTGCTGCCTGGATTACCGTAATGGCGTCTGCACAAATGTCGGCACAGACCGCCTTGCCCAACTGGATCCGCTCGCGCGGCATTGCCGTATTTCTCACCTTCTTCATGGGCTCGCTTGGCATTGGCCCCATCGTATGGGGCAGCATTGCCGAAGTGAGCGATTTGCCTACCGCGATGCTGATAGCAGCCTGCGGCCTGGTTATTGCCACTTTATATACCCGGCGCTGGCCGCTCAGTGGCAACGACAAGATGGACCACAGGCCTTCCGGGCACTGGCGCAAGCCGGAACCTGTGCTTGAGATCCAGCATGAGCAAGGCCCGGTGATGGTGAACGTGCGCTATGAAGTGTCTGCGCAGCAGTTGCCGGACTTCCTGCGCGAGATGCAAACACTCAGCAAGGTGCGTCGTCGCGATGGCGCCACCTTCTGGGAAATCTTCGAAGATTCAGCCAGACCGGGCTCCTATCTGGAAGTGTATCTGGTGAACAGCTGGCTTGATCATTTGCGTCAGCATGAGAGAATCAGCCGGCAGGATGCACAGGTACAAGAGCGCATCAGGAATCTGCTGCAGCCAGGTACCGCCCCAATCGTTTCCCATTATGTAAACCCCCTGCCCACCGGGCAGTCGCAAGAGCGAATCCCATCATGAGCGATGCAATGCACTCTGTTGCCAGCAACTTCCTGCAAGCCCTCCTCGACCGCGGTGTCGAGTACGTTTTTGCCAATGCCGGCACCGATTTTGCCCCGATCATCGAGGCGCTGGTGTACGCCAAAAACAATGGCATGAAGACGCCCGAGTTCGTCACTGTGCCGCATGAAAACGTTGCCATCTCGATGGCGCACGGCTACTTCCTGGCCACCGGCAAACCGGCTGCGGTGATGGTGCATGTCACTGTCGGCACCGCGAATGCGTTGTGCGGCCTGATGAATGCTGCGCGCGACCAGGCCCCGATCCTGCTGATGGCTGGACGCACGCCCAGTACCGAAAGCGGCCATATCGGTTCGCGCAACGGCGGCATTCACTGGGGCCAGGACAGCTTCGACCAGGGCGGTATCGTGCGTGAATGGGTGAAGTGGGATTACGAACTGCGCCCCGGGCAGCCGGTGGAAGAAATCGTTGGACGTGCGCTTGATATCGCGATGACGGAACCCAAGGGTCCTGTGTACCTGTGCATGCCGCGTGAAGTGCTGGGCGATCTCACTGCAAGGAACGCAGCTCCGATGCGTGAGCGCAACCTGGGCGCCTTGCTCGCTGCCCCTTCTACCCAGGGCATCAAGCAGGCCGCCGAATGGCTGGCCAACGCCGAGTTCCCGCTGGTCATCAGCTCCAGCACCGGACGTGATCCCGCCAACGTGGCCAAACTGACGCGCATTGCCGAGCAGTTCGGCATTGGTGTGGCGCTGCCCGGTGA
>JBIIWM010000277.1:0-3508 GCA_044338875.1 Pseudohongiellaceae bacterium
CAACCTGCACGTGCCCAGCGACGTGATCATCGACGCTTCCATGCCTGCCGCGATCCGTGCCGGCGGCAAGATGTACGACAGTGAAGGCAAGGCACGTGATACCAAGGCTGTCATTCCGGACCGCGCCTATGCCGGTGTTTACCAGGCCACCATTGAGTTCTGCAAAAAGAATGGTGCCTTCGATCCACGCACGATGGGCAGCGTGCCCAATGTGGGATTGATGGCACAGGCCGCTGAAGAATACGGCTCGCATGACAAGACCTTTGAAGTAAAAGGCAAAGGCCAGATGCGTGTCGTCAGTGGCAACGGAACCGTGCTGTTGCAGCATGAGGTAGAACAAGGCGACATCTGGCGCATGTGCCAGGTGAAAGATGCCCCGATCCGTGACTGGGTGAAACTGGCCGTGAGCAGAGCCCGCTTGTCGAATACGCCGGCGGTGTTCTGGTTGAGCCCGGAACGTGCCCACGACCGTGAATTGATCGCCAAGGTAAAACTGTATCTCGCCGATCACGATACCAAGGGCCTCGATATCCGCATCATGTCACCGGAAGAGGCCACGCTGTTTTCCTGTCAGCGCCTGAAAGAAGGCAAGGACACCATTTCGGTTACCGGCAACGTACTGCGCGATTACCTGACTGACCTGTTCCCGATCCTGGAAGTGGGTACCAGTGCCAAGATGCTGTCGATCGTGCCATTGATGAACGGTGGCGGCATGTTCGAAACCGGCGCCGGTGGTTCTGCCCCGAAACATGTGCAGCAATTCCTTGAAGAAAACCATCTGCGCTGGGATTCACTGGGTGAGTTCCTGGCACTGGCGGCATCGCTGGAGCATCTGTTCAACGTGAGCGGCAACAAGCAAGCCCTGGTGCTGTCGCAGACGCTAGACAAGGCCACCGGCACCTTCCTGGAAGAAAACCGCTCGCCGATGCGAGATGCCGGTGAACTCGACAACCGTGGCAGCCATTTCTATCTGGCACTGTACTGGGCAGAAGAGCTCGCACAGCAAAACGACGATGCCGCACTCAAACAAAAATTCATGCCTGTCGCCATCGAGCTACGCAGCAAGGAACAGCAGATCGTTGACGAACTGAACAAGATACAGGGTGTGAAGGTAGAGATTGGCGGTTACTACAAACCCGATCCCGCGCTGATCAGCAAGGCCATGCGTCCGAGTGCAACGCTCAATGCGCTCCTTGAACAAATGAAATAAGCAGCAAATAACGCAGCGGAGAGCCTGTCAGTATCCGGGGCAGCTTTCCTGTAAAATCCAGACATGAAAAAGCCCGTAACGAAGACCGGTGGCAACACCCGATCCCGTTGCGGGCTTTTTTGTTATTTGCTCAAATCGAGCAACAGTTTGTTGAGACGACCAATGTAGGTGGCTGGATCTTCCAGCTGACGTCCTTCCGCCAGGCACGCCTGGTCGAACAGGATCGCAGCCAGATCCGCGAAGCGGTCTTCATCCGCTTCCCGATCCAGTTTTTCCACCAGTGGATGGCTGACATTCACTTCGAAGATGGGTTTGCTGGCAGGCACGGATTGGCCTGCAGCTTCCATGATCTTGCGCATCTGCAATCCCATCTCGTGTTCGCCAGAGGCAAGGCAAGCGGGTGATTCGGTAAGGCGGTGGGTTACCCGCACTTCCGATACCCGTTCAGCCAAGGCATTGTGAAGTCGTTCGAGGAAGGGCTTGGCCTTTTCGTCAGCGGCCTTCTGCTGGGTCTTTTCTTCTTCACTGTCCAAAGCGCCGAGATCAAGCTCGCCCTTGGTAATGTCACGCAGGGGCTTGCCGTCAAACTCGTGCATATGGCTCATCAGCCATTCATCGACGCGATCAGACAGCAACAGCACTTCCAGGCCTTTCTTGCGGAACACTTCCAGATGCGGACTGTTCTTCGCAGTGATGTGAGTGTCACTGGCAATATAGAAGATTTCCTTCTGCCCTTCCTGCATGCGGCTGACGTAATCTTCCAGCGACTGGTCCTGCTTCGCCTCCGAGGTATGGGTGGTGGCGAACAGCAGCAGCTTGGCGATCTTGTCCTTGTTGGTGGCATCCTCTGACGGACCTTCCTTCAGTACATTGCCGAAGGCCTTCCAGAATTCCTGGTACTTCTCCGGTTCCTTCTTCTTCAGTTTTTCCAGCATGTCCAGTGCGCGCTTGGTCAAGGCACTCTTCATCGAATCCACCACGGGATCCTGCTGCAGGATTTCGCGGCTGACGTTCAACGAGATGTCGTTGGAATCAATCACGCCCTTGATGAAACGCAGGTACAGCGGCATGAATTGCTCCGCATCGTCCATGATGAAGATGCGCTGCACATACAGCTTCAGCCCCCTGGCACCGTCACGGTTCCACAAATCATGAGGCGGACGCTTCGGGAGATAGAGCAGACTGGTATATTCCAGCTTGCCTTCCACCTTGTTATGGCTCCAATCGAGCGGGTCGGAGAAATCGTGGGAGACGTGCTTGTAGAATTCCGTGTATTCCGCGTCAGTCACCTCGGTACGCGGCCGTGTCCACAAGGCCTTGGCGGAATTCACCGCTTCATACTCTGCCGCCTTGCTTGCGGCGTCTTCACCAAACGCCTGTTTTTCCATCATGACCGGAATCGCGATATGGTCGGCATATTTCTTGACGATACTGCGCAGGCGATAGATATCAGCAAAATCCTGTTCGGTTGTTTTCAGATGCAAGGTGATGCTGGTGCCACGCTCCGGCTTGTCGATGGTTTCGACACTGAAGTCCGCTTCGCCACCGGATTCCCAATGCACACCGCTGGCAGCCGGCTGGCCGGCCTTGCGGCTGCGCACTTCCACGCGGTCGGCGACGATGAAGGCCGAATAGAAACCCACGCCAAACTGCCCGATCAACTGGGAGTCCTTCTTCTGGTCGCCCGTCATCGCTTGCAGGAATTGGGCAGTACCGGATTTGGCGATAGTGCCCAGATGGTCAACGGCCTCATCGCGAGTCATGCCGATACCATTGTCGGTAATCGTGATCGTGTGGTTTTTGGTATCGACGTCGATGGTAATGCGCAGCTCAGGATCGCCCTCATAAAGAGCTCCGTCCGCCAGCGCGGCAAAACGCAATTTGTCGGCGGCGTCGGACGCGTTGGAGATAAGTTCGCGCAGGAAGATTTCCTTGTTGCTGTACAAGGAGTGGATCATCAAATGCAGCAATTGTTTGGCTTCGGTTTGAAAACCAAGGGTTTGTTTTTCAGCGGCTCCCATAGGGATCAACTCTCCTGGAAATATGACAAGACTGCTTCAAGGTATGGGCGGAATGGCAAATTTCAAGGGCAAAAAAAACGCACCCGAAGGTGCGTTTGTCTGGCCGTGGCCTGAACCGGGCTTATTTCCAGCCTGTAGCGCGTTTGAGGCCATCACCGATGTCGGCCAGGCTCCTGACGGTCACTACTCCAGCCGCCTGCAATGCAGCAAATTTTTCCTCTGCCGTGCCCTTGCCGCCCGCGATGATGGCACCTGCGTGCCCCATGCGCTTGCCGGA
>JBIIWM010000278.1:0-3498 GCA_044338875.1 Pseudohongiellaceae bacterium
ACCGGGATCGACGCCAGGTCCGGCAGTTTCTTCAGTTCAATACAGGTTTCGAAGCCGTCCATCTGCGGCATCAGTGCGTCGAGCAGGATCATGTCGGGACGGATGCGGCGGGCAATCGTCAGGGCCTGCTTGCCTTCCAGCGCCACCAGCACATTGAAGCCGGCTTCCTCCAGCGTGTCGTTGACCAGGCTCAGCGTGTCGGGCGAGTCATCGACGACGAGAATTACATCCTGGCGTTTTCCCATTGTCATGACAGGTTTTTCTCCAGGGCTTCGGCCAGTTTTTCAAAGTTCATGCGATTGACCAAATCCCGAAACGCCAGCAAGGTGTGCTCATCCAGCAGGTGCTCGGCTTTCTGGATTTCATCAAGCTTGCTGCAGACGCCATGCTTGTGGCCGATCTGCGCGAACGCGAGCAGTTCGCGCAGCAGGGCATGATCGGGAAGCGGCGCGTCCGGCACGTTCAGACGCGTGTTGTTGAGTACCGCTGTTTCGGTATCGTCTGAGTACACCCACTCCAGTGCCAGCAGTTGTCCGATCCTTTCCGTCAGCATCTGGTTGTTGATGGGCTTGACCTGGTAATCGTTGTAAGCCACCGGTTCCGTGCCGGGTTGCTGCAATTCGCGCGCATCAGCAGAAATCATGATGATCGGCTCGCCATGACCGCGGTTGCGCAGTTCCTGCGCCAGTGTCAGCCCGTCCATGCCGGGCATGTTTACATCAAGCAGGAAAATATCGGGGGTGGCGTCCTTCAGGATTTCAAAGCAACTGTTCGCATTGGGCGCTTCGATGGTGGTGAAGCCGATAGGATCAAGGAGGTCAAACATCAGCCCGCGATGAATCGGTTCGTCGTCTACCACCAACACGATTTTGGGCGAACCCTTGTAACCCATGATCATGCGCGAAGGGTAGGCGGTGTCGGCCGGATTTTCTGTCCACGGGAACATCAGGCTGACCGTGAAGGTGGAGCCGCTACCGGGTTTGCTGCGGATCTTGAGTTCGCCTCCCATTACTTCCGTCAGCAGTTTCACAATGGTGAGGCCGAGGCCGGTGCCATGCACGTTCGGCACATCGGGACTGCGCACCCGTTCGAAGGGATCGAGTATGCGCGCCAGGTCCTTCTCCTGGATACCGACGCCGGTATCCACCACGGCAAACTCAGCGACCTGGTTACGGTAGCGCACATGAAAATCCACGCTGCCGCGTTCGGTGTACTTGATGGCGTTGGACAGCAGATTGATCAGGATCTGACGCAGCCGCTTTTCATCGGTGATGACGAAGTTCGGCAGCTTGTTGTGAATGTGGCAGGTAAAACGAATGTCTTTCTCGCTGGCCTGTTCCTGGAACATCAGCTCCATCTGCTGCAGCAGGTCTGGCAGGTTCACCTTGTTGCGATAGATGTCGAGGCGTCCGGCTTCGATCTTGGAGATGTCGAGCAGGCCTTCGATCAGGTCCGCCAGGTATTCACCGCTGCGCTTGATGGTTTGCAGCGCGCTGTGATGCTGGGGCGGCATGTCCTTGCGCCGGCTTAATAGCTGCGCATAACCGAGCATGGCCTGCAACGGCGTGCGCAATTCATGACTGATGCCGGTGAGATAGCGACTTTTTGCATTGTTGGCACGTTCGGCCTGTTCCTTGGCTTTCTGCAACTGGTTGTCCGTGAGCTGGTGGGCATCGATCTCGCGCATCAGGCGCTGGGTTTGGCGTGAGCTCTCTTGTTGTGCGAACACCCGGCTTTCGTGCGCAAGCAGGAACAGCCATGAGATAACGCCAGAGACGATCAGGAAAATGAAGAACACGGTCAGCATGGTTTGTTTCAGTAGTGCGATTTCAGTCGGCAACTGCGGCTGCATCTGGTAGTAGATCAGCGCGAGCAGCACCGCGATGATCAGGTTGGAGATGGTCAGGATCGCCACGAACTTGGTCAGGCGCGAATTGACGATCTCCATCATCGATGCAGGCAGCAAGGGTTGCAGCACCGCCTTGAGCTGTTCCGAAAAGCGTGCGTTGGGCTTGCAGCTGTCCATGCAGCGTGAATCCAGCGAGCAGCACAACGAACAGATCGGCCCTTGATAAGCGGGACAGTAGCTGATGTCTTCGCGGTCGAAGGGGTTTTCACAAATGCAGCATGCGATCAAGACTGGGGTGATCAAGGGGGTCAGAGTAACTTGATCCCGCTCCATCGCAGTCGAGTGCTGTGTAGTTTTGATCAAGTTACTCTGACCCCCTTGATCACCCCCTTGATCCAGTTCGGGGGATTGGCGTGCGAGGTAGTAGCGCCCTTTGGTATACCAGGCGATGAACGGCACGGAAATGAAACAGATGCCGAGGCTGAGGAAGTGCGCGAGATGGCGCAGGGTTTCACCAAAACTGCCGAGGTAGCACATGATGCCGACGGTGGAGGCGAGTGTCATCGAGAACACGCCCACCGGGTTGATGTCGTAGAGATGAGCACGCTTGAATTCAACATAGCCGGGGCTGAGGCCGAGAGGCTTGTTGATCAGCAGATCTGCCGAAAGACAGCCGAGCCAGCTCACCGCAACGATCGCAAACACGCCAAGGATCGCTTCCAGCGCGCGATAAATGCCGAGTTCCATCAGGATCAGCGCAATCGCTACGTTGAAAACCAGCCACACCACCCGCCCCGGATGGCTGTGCGTCAGGCGCGAAAAGAAATTCGACCAGGCGATGGAGCCGGCATAGGCATTGGTCACGTTGATCTTCATCTGCGAGATCAGCACCATCAGGCCGGCCATGGCCAGCGAGATGGTGGGGGACTGTGTCAGGTAGTTGAACACCATCTGGTACATGTAGGTCGGATCTACCGCCTGCTCCAGCCCGGCACCACGGGTGATGGCGAGATACGCAAGAAAGGAGCCGAGCAGCATCTTGATGATGCCGATGAAGATCCAGCCGGGTCCGGCCAGGATCAGCCAGAACCACCAGCGTTTTGAGTTGGCTGCGGTCTTGGGTGGCATGAAACGGAGGTAGTCCACCTGCTCGCCAATCTGCGCCATCATCGCAAACAGTATGGAGGTGGAAGCACCGAAGTAAATCAGGTTGAAGTCATTGCCGGTCGGTAGGGTGGCTGGCGCATATTGGCTCCAGTCCTGCACGCTGCCAATCTCGAACCAGGCCACCAGTAGCAGCGCGATGCATTGCAGCGTGAGCCAGAAACCCTGGGTGCCGATCTGGAATTTGCTGATGGCGGTGATGCCGTGCGTCACCACGGGTATTACCGCCAGCGCGCACAGGATATAGCCGAGCGCGAGCGGAATGCCGAGCAAGGCTTTCAGGGCCGAAGCAAGAATGGCAGCTTCGATCGCGAAGAAGATGAAGGTGAACGACGCGTAGATGAGCGAGGTGATCGTGGAGCCGAGATAACCGAAGCCGGCGCCGCGCGTGAGCAGGTCGATGTCCAGCCCGTGCTTGGCCGCGTAATAGGTAATGGGCAGGCCGGTGATGAAGATCACCGCACTCACTGTCAGCATCGCCCACA
>JBIIWM010000070.1:0-12030 GCA_044338875.1 Pseudohongiellaceae bacterium
GCGTTACGATATCGTCCCATCCCATGCCGATGTTAAGTTGCTCGGCGAGAGTCAGATGCAGTTCAGAGTACATGTTGCGCATGCGCAGTACTGCAGTCCCGTTGGTGACGGGGCCATGCGCCGGAATAACGATGGTATCGGCGCTGACTATCGCACTCAATTTGTCGTAGGCGCTCATCAACCCGCCGATAAAGCCGCCCTGGCGATAGTCGAGCACAGGCCATTCTCCGACGGTCAGTGGGCCGCCGGTGATCAAGGTGTCCAGAATGGGGAAGTACAGGAAAATGTCACCGTTGGTGTGTGCCGCCGGCAAATAGCCATAGATGATTTCCTGCCCTGCGAATTTCATGCGGCCATCGCCACTGACAGTCTGGGTGGGAATGCCGACATCAGCCAAGGGGCCGTAGCGGCCTTCGTAGGTGGCGGACAATAGGGCGTTCTGCAGGCACATTTTGGTGTTTTCGTGGGCGATGATGATGCCGCCCTCGGCGCCAACGCGTTCGTTGGAACCGGTCTGCTCCGGATGAAAGTGGGTGTTGATCAGGGTGTGGATCTTGTCCTGTTTGGCAACGTCCTTAACCGCTGCCAGCAAGGCATCGCTGTTGGCAGCCAGTCCGCCGTCTACCATCAGGGCGCCACCCTCGTTCATGCCGGGGATGACGAAGACATTGCAGCCGGCGCCCTGCACCACCCAGGCGTAACCAAGATCGATGCGGGTGATTTCTGCCGGTGCGGCCTGCGCCGTTGCGAGCGGCGCCAAAGTATTGGCAAGGGCGGCGGCACCCAAGGCCTGGGTGCCGACACTCATGAAGTTGCGTCGGGAAAATGATTTTTTCATAGTCTTGTTCTTATTGGTGATCGAAGGAACCCGGGACCAGCGCTTGTAATTCTTGTGCTGCTTCCAGCGGGAAAACGCTCCAGGGGTAATAGAACGGCGGGCCAACGTTGGGCCAGAACGGCGTTACATCCAATTCTTCGGTTGCCCCCAGGCTGCGCAGCAGGTCAGCCATTTTGGTATTGGGGGGCTGACGCATTTGCAGGAATCCCACCTGTCCACGCGCCATCGCATGATCCAGCGCAGTGAGGCCGTCTACATCCTTGCCGTTGATATTGGCGCCCAATTCCACCAGCGCCTGCACAACCTTCTCGTTGTTGACCTTCACTGCGTAATGCAGGGGGGTACCACCACGGGTGCGTTGCAGGTGATGGGGGACGGCGCGCACATTCAAATCAGCGCCCGCATCGACCAACAGGCGCAAGGCTTCTACCTGTTGATCCGGATTGGCGCGCGCTCCAGCGAGCACCGATGCCGGTGTCTGCAAATCGGCTTGCATATGGTTGGCACTGGCGCCATGTTCCAGCAACATTTTGACGGCTTCGACATCGCCGCTATCGGCAGCCATCATCAATGGTGTGGTGCCGCGTGACAGCGCGCCACCGCGTTGCTTGGCAGGGCGCAGCCACACTTGCATGTTTGGATTGGCGCCGCGTTCGAGCAACATTTGCAGAATTATCGTGCCCGATGTTTCATTCAGGGAGTCGCCCGGATTGACTCGGGTGGTGTTGCGGCGCTGGATGACGGCGAGCAAGGGGGCTTGGCCAAACACGTCCCATTGCTGCACATCGGCACCAGCTTCGATCAGGCGTTTCGCAATGTCCCAGTGGCTGTTCATGATGGCAAGTAGCAGGGGAGATACGCCTTCCGGGTCGGGCTTGTCCAGATCAACAGCGTTATTGACCAACACTTCAACACAGGCGAGACAGTTTTCGCGGATGGAGTACATCAAGGGGGTAAAACCGCCACTGTCGAGGCTCTTGGCACGGCCTTCCTTGGTCAGGTGGCGACGGTAATCGCGCGCGATGGATTGCGCATTGATGTCAGCGCCTTGTTCGATGAGGTAGCTCATCATCTCCGGATGACGGCGGGCTGACGCCCACATCAAGGCCGACTGTTCACCAAAGCGTTCGATCACATTGATGGCGGCGCCGTTTTTCACCAGGAGTTTTGCGGCCTCTACATTGCCAGTGCGGGCGACCAGCATGAGTGCAGTCTGGCCTTCCTCGTTGGGGGACTCTACATCGGCACCGGAGTCCAGCAACAATTTGAGCAGCTCCAGATTAGCCACTTCCGCCGCAAGTTGCATCGGGTTGGAGCCATACCGGTTGGCCAGCGTTACGTCGGCTCCTGCCTTGATCAGGTTTTTGACACGATCGACATCTTCCTCATAAACCGCCCAATGCAGCGCAGTGCTATCGTCAGGACCACGCCAATCGATACCGGCATCTGCAGGGGGTTCGATAGCATCGATCGCCAAAGCATAAGGAGTGCCACTCAGCATCAATACCGAGAATGCGACTCCCTGGAAAATTTTACGAACCGGTTTCATTGATATTTTCCTGCGTTGATAACCGTTGTTGCACTCTTCTGCCTAAACTTCGGAGAAGGGGCCGGGACTATCGGCAAATTCGTCCAGATGTACGCCGGCGCGATCCAGCATCGTATGCAACAGCTGGGAATGCGGCGTGTTCTGCTTGTACGCCAGATGCTGGCCACCCTTGATTCCACCGCCTTTGCCGATCAGGACGGAAGGAAGTGGATCGTTGTTGTGGCGGTCGCTGTTGCTCATGTTGCTGCCGAACAGGATGATGGTGTTGTCTAGCACATTGCCGTTACCGTCCTGAATGCCCTTCAGGCGCTCGGCAAATTTCAGCACGCGTTCAGTCTGGAAGCGCTGCACGCGTACCAGTTTCTCGTAGCTGTCTTCTTTTTCCTGGTGGTGCGACAGCGGATGGAATGCTTCTTCGATACCCAGATTGGTGAACACCCTCATGCTGGCTTCCTTGACCATGCGCATGGAGGCGATGCGGGTCTGGTTGGTTTCAAAGGCCAGCGCCATCATTTCAAACTGGATATCCAGCAATTCGGTGAAATCATCTGGCGGTCCAAGCGGGGCTTCAGGCAAGTTGGCCAGTCCACGTGCGCCATCTTCCAGCTTCGAGATGCGCAGTTCGATTTCGCGTACCGAATCCAGATAGTCGCTGACGCGTGCACGGTCAGCCGGATCCAGTTTGCGGTTCAGGCTGTCGGTGGCTTCTTTCACATAATCCAGCAGGCTGTTGGAATGGCCCAGAATCGCGATGCGATCTTCGTAGTTATCGCCCTGGCCGAACATGGTGTAGAACACCTTGCGCGGGTTGCCTTCCAATGGAAGTGGTTGCTGGGGGGTACGGTAATTGATCGCGCCGCCGGGTTCGCCGCACAGTTCCAGCGATTGCAGTGGTGTCTTCTCGCCGAGCACGCGGGCGGCCAATTGGTCGGCAGTCATGCCGCGGGTACCCGTGGGCGTTCTGTCACGAGTGTTGGGGTCCACACAGGACAACCAGGTTTCCTCGATGATGCCGTGCGGGTTGGAGCTTTCACCGCCTTTGTTGCGCAGGCCGCTGACCACTGTCACATATTCATTGAGTGACCTGAGTGGTTCCAGGATTGGTGAGTACTCAAAGCCGGTTCCCGTCTGCTTCGGAGTCCAGTACTTCATTACCGCACCGTGCGGGAAATACACATACGCCAGGCGCGGATTCGCTGCAGCTTCTGTCTGCGCGAGCGCAGTGGCAGCAGGAATCATTGCATCCAGTAAGGGCAGGGAGATGGCAGCGCCAGCTCCTCTGAGAACTGCACGACGAGAGAGGTGCTTTTTACTTACAAACATGGTCAGAGTCTCCTTTGCCTGTTCACGTAATTGACTTACAAAGCAGCCTGTTGATCGTTGGCTTCTTCGGAAGATGAGGAATAGTGTTCCCGCTGCAGGAAAGCTTCGCTGGTGACAATATTATAAACGATCGATTCAAAATGGTTGCCGTCCGCGATTACGTCACGCACGATTTTGCGCACAGTCGGCATGTCGCGGTAATCCACTTTTCGGCCCAGGGCATAAGTCATCAGGTTTTCGGTCAATGACTGTACGAACATGTCGCCGCGCGCCACCAGGGCCTTTTGCAGGTCTACCGGACCGCTGATTGGCGTGCCATCGGGCAGTACGCCGGAGGAATCGATTGCGGTCAGTGTGTCCGAGTCAAAGGTACGGAACTGGCCGACAGTGTCGAAGTTCTCCAGTGCGAGTCCGAGAGGATCCATTACGCCATGGCAGCCAAAACAGGAAGGATTGGCGGCATGCTGCGCCAGGCGTTCACGTACTGTTTTCGCCGGTTGGCCAATCCCGTTTTCCGGAAATGCTTCCACGTTCGGTGGTGGCTCGGACGGCGGAGTGCCGAGAATACGTTCGAGAATCCAGGCGCCGCGCAACACAGGAGCCGTACGGTTCGGGTTCGCCGTCAGCATCAACACTGCACCTTTTCCCAGCAAGCCATGACGGACCGGATCTGCCAGCGTCACTTTGCGGAAATTGCTGCCTTTGACGTTTTCGATGCCGTAATGCATCGCCAGGCGCTCATTCAAATAGGTGTAGTCCGCATCCAGCAGCCTGGTGACGGGCTGATCGCTGCGCAAGACGCTGTCAATGAACAAGCTCAGTTCCTCGCGCAGCATGGGACGTGGATCCAGTCGGCCACTGGCATGCCGGAAGATGCCACGGTTGGGCGCAATCTGGTCGAGTTTGGCGAGGTTCAGCCACTGTGCGGCGAAATCATTCACCAGCGATTTTGATTTTGGATCGGCGAGCATGCGCTTGACTTGCGCCTGCAGCACATCGTCATCGCTCAACTTGCCTTCATTGGCCAGGTTCAGCAGTTCCTCGTCGGGCAAACTGCTCCAGATGAAGAAGGAGAGGCGGGAGGCCAGCTCGAAATCATTCACTGCCTTGGCTTCGCCATCGAACAGGCCTTCTTCTGCGCGGTAGATGAAGTGCGGACTTACCAGTACTGCACTGAGTGCATCCCGGATGCCGGCTTCAAAATCGCCGATTTGACGGCTGCGCTCATAGAACGACATCAATTGCTGAACATCTTCGTCGGTTACCGGGCGCCTGAAGGCACGCGTCGCGATATTGGTAAGAATTTCCGAGGCACACGCGGCTTCTTCAGCGATTTCGCGCGGATAGCAAACGAAAATGCGCTTGCGGCTTTCGCTCTCGCTCATCCCGGTGACTTCTACCGGGCCGCGCACCTGCAGCGCATGAATGGCGTGCATGCGGGCTTGTCCGCCTTCGATTGCATTGGCGCGCGTACGTTCGTCGCTTTCAGCAAAACTGCGCTGCAAGAAGGTGACGCTGACATTATGCTGGCCAGCGGTAGCGAAGAAACGGATTTTCTTTAGTCGGTCGTTGATCTGGGCCACGGCATCATCAAGAATCTGGTCGATCCATTTGTGATCTTCTTCACCGCCAATCACGGTGCGGTAAAACTCTTTACCGTCCAGCATGGCAACGACGGTGTTCTCGAATTCCATGTTGGGGACTTCGCGTGCAAGCGCCAAATCACCGATGTCGAGCTCGTAGTAACCGTCTGCCATGAACGTGTGCTCTACGCTTACGCCACCACGGGTGCCGAAGGGCATGCCTTCCTTGTGGCGTTGCTGGGTACCGGTACCGTCCTGCCCGCGTGCCGGCAGCGAAATGATCATGTCAGCAACGTTGCCGTAGGTTTCCATGATGGGGATGGGGCGCGAATCGCCAACGGAATCATGCGCAATGGTACGGGCCGCGTTCAGGTATTGATCAATGAACGCAGGGCTGACTTGCAGGGCGGCCGCATTATTGTCGTAACCGCCTTCGATATCATCTTCGGGAAGCAACGCTGCTGCATTGACATTTACGCCCAGCAGATCACGAATTGCATAGGCATATTCGCGGCGATTCAGGCGACGCAGGGGAACCTGCCCCGGCGCCTGGCCGTCAGCGGCGCTGTCAATGGTGGTTTCCAGCCAAGCTACCAGCTGGCTGATTTCTTCATTCTTTGGACGCTCGGCGCCGGGGGGTGGCATTTGGCCACCGCGCAGTTTGCGGATGGCGTGTTCGAATACTTCTGCATTGGGGACAACCTGGGCTGCGTCCATTGCATCGAACGCAATACTACCGGCCCAGTCTTCGGAGTTGTGGCACTCGAAGCAGAAGCCTTCGATCAAATGCCACGGAGACCCATCAGCGGCCTCAGCGGCAAAGCTGGAGGAGCCGATGCTGCCCAGCGCTGCGCAGGCAGCAAGCACGGACAGGCGGAGACTGCGTTTTGCATTCATCTTGATAGTTCTCTTTCGGAAGAAGCGACCCACGCGCCGAAGTATGCCCCGGGAGCAGGTCAAGCGCCAGATAAGGCCCATGTTTCCTCAATATTTGCTAGATTTTCAATGAGCTAGATAACCCGGCAGAGCAGGCCCTTGAGGTAATAGCCTTCGGGGTAAGTGGACAGAACCAGGTGGTCGCAGTCCTGGCTGAACTTCTGCAGGAACTGTACTTGCTTGTTGGCGTCCAGGGCGGCATCGGCTACTACCTTGTGGAAGAGATCTTCCGGCATCAGGCCGGAGCAACTGAAGGTGGCCAGCAGGCCTTCGGGCTTTAGCAATTGCATGGCCAGCAGGTTGACATCCTTGTAGCCGCGGCAGGCCTGGACCAGATGCTGCTTGTTTTCGACGAATTTCGGCGGATCAAGGATGATCATGTCGAAGCTGCGGCCTTCGGCGCGATAACGGCGAAGGATGGAGAACACGTCGGCCACTTCGTTGACGCAGCGCGAGGTGTCTATATCATTCAACATGTTGTTTTCGTTGGCTAATACAAGCGAATCCGCTGACGTGTCAAGATTGGTAACATGGGTTGCGCCGCCTGCGAGGCAGTGAACCCCCATGGCACCGGTATAGCTGAAGCAATTGAGCACTTCCTTGCCGCTGGCATGGGCGCCAATGACCCTGCGGTTACTGCGCTGGTCGAGATAGAAACCGGTTTTGTGGCCGGTTTTGACATCGACCTTGAACTTCAGTCCATGTTCACTAATGGTGACGCTATCGGGAACTTCGCCATGCAGGGTCTGGGTGACCAGTGGCAGGCCTTCCTTTTCCCGGATCGAGACATCAGAGCGCTCGAGAATGCTGCAGTCTGGCAGCAGTTTGTGCAGGGCCCAGACGATCTTGTCGCGGTGTTTTTCTGCGCCGGCACTAAGCAGCTGGCAGACCAGCACCGAGTCATAACGGTCGATGGTAATACCGGGCAGGCCATCGGATTCGGCTGCCACCAGGCGATAGGCATTGGTGACGGCAGCCAGTCCGGCCCTGGCGCGCAGCGCAGTTTCTATCCGGCGCAGGAAGAACGAGTTGTCGATGATCTCTTCCTGGTTGAAGGTCCATACCCGCACGCGGATGCTGGATTCTGGCGACCAGGCGCCTCGGGCCAGCCATTTGCCCTCGCCGGACAGCACATCCACCGTGTCACCACTGTGGACCTTGCCGTTATAACGGTTGATGGCGCTGGTAAAAATCCAGGGATGGCGGCGCAGCAGTGATTTGTCGCGGCCGGGGTGCAAGGTTACGGAAGCTGTCATGAGTAGGGTTCGATCCTGTAGCGGGCGCCAATTAAACCATAATCTGCGCAAGTAGGTTCCTGCCGATTTTTCCGGGGAGCCTGTGTGCGGACAATGTGAGAGGAACGCGTGGAATTGTCGCAGCGATGAATCCCGTGCTGCGGCACAAGGACATTAACGAGGACGTTCACGAGGACAATGAAGCCCTGGTCGGAGTGAGAGGATTCGAACCTCCGGCCCCTGCCTCCCGAAGGCAGTGCTCTACCAAGCTGAGCTACACTCCGGACTTCATGAGGATCAAGATTCTAGCAGCCTTCCCCAAAATTCTGTACTCGGAAATCGAGTCAGAATGGCAAAGGATAAACACCAATCAGCAACTTGTGCAGCCAGAATGCGAAGACCGCCCAAGCTGCACTTCCGGCTGCCACTGTCAGCAGCGTCTGCGGCAAGTCCCCGGCTGGATAGCGGATACCTTCACGCCGGTCGCGTCGCCGACTGATGCTGAAACCGGCAATTGCCCACACCATCAAAGCCCCAAACAACAGCACATCACCGAGGCGACCGTTCGCGATCAAATGGGCAAAAGCCCAGATTTTCACGCCGACATACATCGGATGCCCGAGCCTTTGTTTGAAATGCGACCCTTTGATACTGGCTGCCGCAAACAAAACAAACGCAAGCCAGGTGAGCAGGAGCGCTGCATGCCGCGTCCAGACCGGCGGCTCCCACAGGAACACCGGGTTGGCGCGTGCCTGACCGTAACCGATGGCGATCAGGACCAGTCCTGCCAGTGAAAACAGGCTATAGAAGGCTTTCCAGGTACTGGCGCCATGGGTGGCAATGAAGCGCAACCGCCAGGCAGGCATCATCAAGCGCGTTGAATGGTTGCCAAGGAACACAAACAAGCCGATAACAAGATAGATCATTGATTTGAACGTGCCAGTGAGGTGGAAACCCAATGCCAGCCTTTGGCCGGAATTTCCAGTTCCTTGATCAGAGTCATCGTCCTGAGCTCTGGTTTGCGATTCTTGCTGCCGATGACCCGGATACTGTCGCCGACCAGCAGTTGCTCCTTGCTGACACCGTTGAACGCAGCTCTTTGTGCTGCGATCCACTCAATGCGCATGTCCTGCTTGCCATCAAACACCGTCAGCACGACATGGGGATTGGCCCAGTGGATCGCGGTAATTTTTCCTTCGAAAAGGCTCCGCTCTGCCCTGATGTAATCCGCATAACTGTGATGCGCATGTGCCAAAAGCGGAAAAACCAGCAAAGCACAGACAAGCATGACGCTTACTGGCTTTGCTGGTTTCATATTCCATATCCCGGTAGTTGGCGTTAACTGCTTTCAGGTATTTCAGCTGTAGTACACAGGAATCAGGATTTGGACTGTTCCTTGTCCCAATCAGCCTGGCCTTGTTCCTTGCCGGCGACTGAATACATCACCTTCGCGTTTCTGGTTTTCTGGAAATCCTCCAGTGTCATGCCTTTCATCGCAGCGTAGATGTGCAGGTTGGAGCTGCCCACGACTGCGCCCAGTTTTTCCAGCATGAAGAAGCTTACACCATAGTGAATCATGCCGCGCCAGTCGCGACGACGCAGCAAATCCTGCTCTTCTTCAGTCAGACCGGCTTTCTTGAACGCTGCTTCCTGATCGGTCTGGAACTCCTTGCGTGGCACTGGCTTGATCAGTTCATGAATGAACTCATTCATGCGGAAGGCTTTGACGGCGCGGCCGATGGTGAAGGGGTAGGTCCCTTCGAGTTTTTCAATGCCTTCCAGCTCGTGGTTGATGCGCTTGAGATAATCGGCAGTGCTTTCGGCAGGCTGTTCGCTGGAACGTTCTTCGAAGATCAGGCTCGCAATCGGGCACATGGACGGCAAGTAATAGGTCTGGTGCACCATTTCCACTTTTTCAGACAGTGCGCCGCGCATCATCAGCCACATCACGACCTCTGCACCTTCCATGCCGCCAAGTTCTGCCAATTGGGCGATGGTGTAATTGACCAGGCTGTCCGGGTCTTTTTCGAGGCGGTCCATGAATTCCATGTCCCAAGGCGTGTTGTTGAAGCCGCAACGTTCTCCGTGCACCTGGTGGGACAGGCCGCCAGTACCGGCAATTGCTACCTTGATGTTTTCCGGGTAGCTCTGGATGGCCTTGCGCAGGGCTTTGCCGAGTTTGTAGCAACGGGAGGCGTTGGGGGTAGGAGCCACCAGCACGCCGACCTGGAACGGAATTATTTTTACCGGCCAGCCGCTCTTGTGCTCGGGAAACAGCAGTGACATCGGCGAGAAACAGCCGTGATCCAGACCTTTGTTCTGGAAATAGGACAGATCGAATTCGTCGGCAACCAGGCCCTTGGCGATATGCTCAGCCAGGCCGGGATGACCCTTGAGGGCTGGCAGGTCACGTGCTCCACCGCCTTCATCCGCTACCGGGAAAGTCTCGCCCACACCGAGAGCAAACTGGGAGTAATGATCAATAAAGAATGAGGTCATGTGGTCATTGAAGATATAGAAGATCACATCGGGAGCTTCTTCTTTTAGCCATTTCTGGACCGGCTCGTAACCTTTGAAGATAGGAGCCCAGACGGGATCATTCTGCTTGTTGGTGTCGACCGCGAAGCCGATGGTGGGGGTGTGGGATGTGGCGAATCCGCCAACGATGGTAGCCATGAAGTACTCCTTAACCTTGGATGCTGTTTTGAAACAGCCCGCAATGAACGGGTGGGGCTGGGGTTGAAGGGGCGCAATAATACGGGGGAACGGAGCCAAAATACACCAGAGTGGGCTTGCCACAGATCAAACAAGCCGCAGTCACTGCGGGCAAAGACCCTGCACGCAGGCCAAGTGGCTGTCAGTGTTGGTGTTGTTCGTAGTGTTGGCGCAGCAAATCCTTGCCGTAATCATTGCCATTCGGGGTTCGCACCACGGCATGGATATGTTCCTTGTAAGGCACTCCGCGCGGATACAAGTGGGTAAGCCCCACCGGGGTTTCATGGTCAAACTCGATGAGAATCACCGGGCTTTGGATCCGATAATAAAAAACGGCGTCATCCCCGGTATCACCTACCCAGGCGAACCAGCTGTTGTCCAGCTGGGCCGTGATGTCAGCCAGGGCAAGCTCGGCTTGGCCGGTTTCCATGTTCCCGGTATAGAGGGCAATCAGATCGATGAGCAGGGCTTTTTGCTCCGGCGTGAAACGCGACACTTCGATCCCGGCATTGGGCACGATCACATTGTCACTGAATGCCTGCGTGAGGATGTTGTTGCCGGATTTTGGCCGCGCGATGATGGCCGCCTGCTGCTGTTCATTATCAAGTGCGCGGATAAGCGCCAGGCCCTTTTCCTGTTCTGCGTCCATGATGCGGGTGCCCGCGTATTTGCCTGACGTGGCGACGGCGGGTTCGGAACCCCAGAATGTCGGCGTCATCACCACCTGGTCACCCAGCACGAAGTAGTTGAGGATCAGGTGATGACCATCAAGTTGCCAGCCCCAGGGTTCGCTGGCTGAAGGTTCTCCCATGAAGGTAAGCCAATATTTGCCTTCGCCATATTCAACGAAGTTGTCGTTGTTGAGTTCGCCCAGGGTTTCGTTGAGGTGCATGATGTCGCGCGTTAGCGCCAGGCCCTTTACGCTCAAGGCCGCGTCCAACAGGTTCCACGCGGCGGCTTGCTGCCCTGCGTTCATCGATTCAAAGGAGATGCCCTGGCGGTAATAAATGTGCTGGTTGCCCCATTTGCGCCATTCATCGGCATCCACGGCAAACTGCGTGGCGGCCCGTTGTTCGCTACTGAGGGCTTGCAGGAAGGTAGCGGCTGCGGTTTGCAGTTCTGCAGTAGAGACGCCGTTGGAGCGGATGGGGAACAGGCCCGGTATTGGCACCCCATCCGTGGTGATGCCTTTGAAAGGCTCTGCCAGTCCAGCTTCCATCCGGGCACTGAACTCAAGCGAGCGTTGTCGATATTCATCAGGAGTGGGGGCTGAAGGAGAGGCGCCTGCAGGCACGGGTCCCTGTGCTTGTGCCAGCGGAGCTGCCAACGGCATGCACACAAGAAGCAGGCGAATCAGGACGGTACTAACAGTATTGGCAATATTGGCAGTATTGGCTGAAATGGCTGAAAGCGAACGTGGCATGGCGATCCCCTGCATTAAACCTTGGCTGAGCATAGCCTGAACCCGATCTTCCTTGCCAGCATGCAGACCCAAGAGGCACAATCCCCCTGAAAATTTTGGTACCGGTACTGCGGGTGTAGCTCAATGGCAGAGCAGAAGCTTCCCAAGCTTACAACGAGGGTTCGATTCCCTTCACCCGCTCCATCCAGTTGCACTGTCCCGCTAGACTGTCCCGCTTGATTGAAATGCGGTCCGGTGCGGGTAGAATACCCGGCAATGACCGGACCTAGATCGTGAATACCAGCTCCCCGCTTTCTCCTGATTTTTCAAGTGCTGAAGCACAGCGGCTTTACTATTTAAAGCAGCTTGGTGTGTTTTCCTGCTATCCGCGCTTTATCCTGCCTGGGGCACTGCCGTCTGAAGCTTGCGTCCTCCCGCAAGCTGCGGCT
>JBIIWM010000279.1:0-3489 GCA_044338875.1 Pseudohongiellaceae bacterium
TGCCGGAAGGAAAGAACCCAGACCACTCCCGCTCGAAGACCTCCCCGTCGATCAGCGTCGCCATCTTCACCAACTCATGCCGCGGATCGATCATATCGGTTAGGCGCGGACGCAGCAGGTCGTCTTGTTGCTCGGGGCGTGGGCGGTGCTTCATGACCAGAACCGAAATTGCAGGGTTTCAACCGAAATCCTACTAAACCTTGCACCTCAACACGAGAAAAAACGCCACTTCCTATAGCAAAATCAATGCGATGAACATTAATCAGGGCGAACTTATTATTCGCCGGGCATACCGATTTTTGGATCAATTGCATTTGTGGGATATTGCACCAAAACAATCTGCTCAACATCTGAAGCCCGACCCTTCCGGATGCTCAGACCTTTCTGTCTGAATCTCGGAAGATGAGGTCGGACAGAAAAGGCAATCACATAGCTAGCGAAAAAGATTGCCGTGAATGCTAGGACGGCAAGGAATGCGCTCAGAGAGTTATTCCAAAACAGAACTCCGGCAATTGCTGGGCCAATGATGAATGGGGCCAGCAGGACTGTGGTCAAGGGATTTGCGAATTGGCGCCTGCCCCGACCGAGCACATGAATTTCCAGTGCACGCATGACGAGTTGGTGAACATGAAGTCTGTCGGGAGCCATGGTCGAAGCCTTGCGCCCCGCTCTGCGCCAGATCGCAAGAACAGTATCAGCCACGGGCCAAAACAAAGTCAGTAGCAAAGCCCATGGAGAGACTGTAGGGACGTTTATCAGTATGCTGATTGCGAACCAGCTTAAAATGAACCCGATCGTGTAGGCTCCGGCGTCTCCCAAGAAAATATGACCAAACGGAAAATTCCATAGAAAGAAGCCCAGTACGATGGCCGCCAGCATGAGGGTCAGCTTCACCATCGGCAGGTAGTCCGCCAATCCGGCGATACAGGCCATGGCCACCGCCGCAACCACGCCGGTCAACGAAGCCAGCCCATTGACGCCGTCGATCAAATTGAATCCATTAGCGACTCCGGCCGTTATAAGCAGGGTCAATGGTACTCCTACGACCCAATGACTCATCATGGGATCTAGCCAAAAAATATCTGTCCTCGGCATCCAGGCGCCAACCAAGAGCATCACAACCAAACTGGCGCCACAGGCGGCCAACAATCTTGATCGGGCGGACACATTCAAACCCATGTCCTCGGCAAGACCCACTGCGAATAGTACGCCAGTTCCCATGAGGAGATGCTGATAGTGAGCACTTATTGCGAACGGCGCGAACAAGATGCTGGTAACCAGCCCGACGAATATTGCAAGCCCACCGATCCGGGGCGTGGGCCGGCTATGCATGGCCTGCACCGCGTTAAGGTGGCCAACAACCCCGGTCAGTTTGGGCGCGAGCCGCGCGAGAGCTACAATCAACCCACACAGAACCAGGGTCACCATGGTAAGAATGATCTTGTGCCATGAAACCCAAGAATAAAGATCGGCGTACACCTGAACCACCTCCAGTCATGCATGTGCATGCATCGGGTCGAGGTGCCTTAGTCGCAATGTACGTAGAAGATGCCCTCGATGTCTTTGGGGCGTGGGCGTTGTGCTGGGGCCTTTTAAAAACAGCAGAAGAAATATCTGCCAACTTTTTGCACAAACGATGTATCTTATTGGCAAATAATGATAATTTTAGACTCTTTGCGACCTTTAGGGTAAGGGTCCATCAAGCAACTTGAGGCTGACGTTCCTGTTTGATTCAAGCTCTGGAACTGATGGGAGGCGATTATGAGCAACCTTTGCTTTTCGACGGAAAAGCAGATTGAGAGGTTGAAGCCGTCCGCTTCGACAGATGCGCAAAGAGCTTCTTCTTCCCCTTTGCCGCAACTGTCATGTGCTGGCTTTGAGGGTCAATGTCCGGGTCCGGTTGGACACTATCCCGTGCCATCCCTGCAGCTTAACGCACAGGCGGGACGCGTCTGGCCTTTGAACGTCAAATGGCCTGCCGCACTTGGAACGAACGGCACAAGGACTTATCAGGGCCAAACACACGCCTTGGCACATCGATGCAGCCGGAGGGCGGTCGCGCCATCAGGGCTGGAATTCAGCTAAAATAGCGACCATTGGCCAGTCACGAAGGCAGTGATTGCAAGTAGAAGATTTGTAACAGCGTGGGCAATGATGGCATTGCCGACACGGCCACTTTGCAGAACAAGCAGCCCAAAACCGACACCCGCCAAGGTACCCGCCAAAACATCGACATGCATCATCCCGAAGGCCAAGGAAGAGAGCGTAAGGGCAATCAGGGCGGCCGAGCGCTGGCCTGTGACTTGGGAGAGTATGCCGCGAAAAAAGTGTGTCAAACCACCGCGAAACGCCAGCTCTTCGAGGACAGGCACGACGATGCTAAACCCAATGAGCCTGAAAATGACCCATCCAATCATCACTGACAGCGGAACCGCGTTAAGTTCGAGGACAAACGCGGCATCCACTTCTGGCTGAGAGGGCACCATCACAATCCACAGGAGGTAAATGCCAAGGCCCATTGCGAGCGGTGCCATTCTATTGCTATTTAAAAATTCGTGACGGATGCGGTCACGCCACAAGCAAAGCAGTGAAAGCCCTGCCATCGCCAATAGAGGATAGGTCCAGTCAAATCCGGCGTTGAAGAGCCCCAGCACCATGCCAACGCCAAGATAGATAGCCAAGGGAAGAATAAGTTTACCGTGTTCGACGTGCCAATATCTATCGTGGCCTGCACCGCTCATGTGTGCCGAATGCTTTGGGTCACTTTTAACCTGCCGAAAGCTCCTGTGCTGCATCGTCAGCAGAGCGATCCCTACGACGACAAGCAGTGAGAGTGTCCCAAAGTAGGAATGGAACCCATCCAGCGCCATCTCTGGCGAGTGGCTGACGCCGATATGAAACAGCAATGCGATGCGCAGCGCATTGAGCACAAATACCCCCGCCACTGCCGCAACCCCCAACACCAGAGCGCGTCCGTGGTGTAGCCTTGGCCATTCCAGAATTATCAGCCCAGCCATGATCGTGGCCGATGCCAACATGCCCTGATATCCTGCGCAGGGCGCGCCAATCAAGATTGCAAAGCCAGGAGCCGAGAGGAGAGGGGTGCCGTCACGCAGGCTCAAAACCGGCTCTGCGTCCCCGATCAAAGTGTAAAACACCATCGCCAGCGATAGGGTGGAGTCTTCCACCAGCGCGCGCATTACGCTGATTATAACGCCATCTGCTGATGCCAGGATAATAGCTGCTGCAATCGCGCATAAAAGGAATGCTGATGTGCTCACGCGCATCCCGCGGATCAGCATGCTTGGCGCAATCAACAGCACCGCAGTCCATTGCCACGCAAAAAACACACTCGAGGCGGCTGCGTATCGCCACAACGCCACCTCTCGCAGCATTGTGTCCTGAAATCCGATTGGCAGCGTTGGCAGGAGGAACAGCAGTGCCCCCATTGCTCCGATGTGCAGGACGGACACGCGCCACATCCATCGC
>JBIIWM010000280.1:0-3475 GCA_044338875.1 Pseudohongiellaceae bacterium
CAGCGGGTGTGCGGGTACCGAAGCCGTACTCGTTTGTCGACGGCGTCTTGCTGATGGAGCTGGTGGTCGACGCCGAAGGCCTGGCCGCACCACGGCTGGGCGATTTGAGCCACACCGCAGAACAAGCACGGGATTATCACAGTCGTATCGTTACCGAAATCGTGCGCATGCTCTGCGCCGGTCTCGTGCATGGCGACTTGTCGCCGTTCAACGTGCTGGTGGATGCCGATGGCCCGGTGATTATCGACCTGCCGCAGGCAGTAGATGCCGCCGGCAACAACAGCGCTGCCGCGATGCTGGAGCGCGACGTTGCCAACATGCGCAACTGGTTCGGCCAGTTCGCGCCGGAACTGTTGCTGACAGATTACGGCACCGAAATCTGGGCACTGTTTGAAGAGGGCAACCTGTATCCGGACAGCAAGCTCACCGGCATCGTCGAGCATGACACGACCATTGTCGACCTGCGCGAACTGATGCTGGTCATCGATGATGCTCGCGAAGAAGAAGCCGAGCGCCTGGAACGCCTTGCCAGCGACGAATAAGCCGCAGTGCCCGGCGGCTCTTTAGCCACGTTGATTATTTGGCCGCTGTCACTGCCTGATCAGGCGGATAATCCGAGCGTTGCATTCAGCGTATCGCTGACAATCAATCCGTCCACCAGATTGATGGTGCGGTCGCAGGCGACCGACAAGCGCGGATCATGCGTCACCAGCAGGACCGCACAGCCGAATTCGCGATTGAAGCGGCGAAACAATTCAAATATTTCCGCTGCAGTGCGGGTGTCGAGGTTGCCGGTGGGTTCATCTGCCAGCAACAAGGCCGGCTTGGTAATCAGGGCCCGTGCAATGGCCACGCGTTGTTGCTGGCCGCCGGAAAGTTGGGTCGGTGGCGTGTGCGCGTATTTCTCCAGCCCGACGGCTGCCAACAGGGCGCGCGCGTGTTCAGTCGCTGTCTTGTCGGGTTTGCCCTGCGCCAGCATCAGCGGCATCAGCACATTCTCGATGGCACTGAAGGCGGGGATCAAATGATGGAACTGGAACACAAACCCGATCGAGCTGCCGCGCAGCGCGGTCCTGCGGGCATCATCCATCGTACTGGTGGCCTGCCCGAGCAGGTAGAGTTCGCCGGAAGTCGGCTGGTCGAGCAAGCCAATCACATTCAGCAAGGTGCTCTTGCCCGAGCCTGAGGGCCCGATCAGCGCAGCAAAGTCGCTGCGGCCGATGCTCAGGTCAAGGCCATGCAGCACTTCAGTCTCATTGGGCAGCCCGATGTTGTACGACTTGCGCAGTGAGGCCAGTTGCAACACCTCGTTGGCCGGTCTTGCCATAAAACGCTCAGACATAGCGGATGGCCTCCACCGGATTGAGGCTTGCCGCACGGCGTGATGGTACCGCCGCCGCTACCAGGCCCGTCAGCGTTGCCAGCAGCAGCGCCATCATGATCAGGCTGGTGGGGACGGGTATGTAGAACAAGCGTGGGCCAAAGGTGTTGAACACCCACACCAACGCGTAACTCACCGCGATGCCAATCACCGAACCCAGCAGGCCAAACACCGCGCCCTGGATCAGGAACACGCGCAGAATCTGCTGGCGCGTGGCGCCAGTGGCACGCAGGATGCCGATCTCGCGCGTACGCTGCACCACGCTGACCGACAGCACGCTGGCAATGCCAAAGGCCACCGACAACGCCACGAACACGATAATCATGTTGGTCGACATGCTCTGCGCAGTGAGCGCACTCATCAGTTGTGCATTGGTCGCCATCCAGCTTTCCGCTTTCAGTGAGGTGAGGCGCGCAATCTGCAACGCAATGGTTTCAGCAGTGAAAATGTCTTCGACGGTGAGATCGATCACTGTAATGCCGCCGGGCAGGTTGAGCAGCGACTGCGCCTGCTTCAGATCCAGATAGACATGACGCGTATCGAGCTCGCGTACGCCCAATTCAAAAATCCCCGCAACGTTCACCACGGTATTGTTCTGCTGCCCGGTCTCCAGTCGCAGCTTGTCGCCCACGCGCAGCCCGAGGTTGTCGGCCAGCAGCTTGCCGATCAGCGCATCGCCTGCACCTACCCGCAGTTGGCCTTCCAGGATGTAGGTGCGCAGAGGGATGATCTGCTGATAGCGCTCTGCATCGATACCGACCAGTGCCACTGACTCCAGCGCCGCACCGCGTCGCGCAAAGGCTGGCCCCGACACCACCGGCGACACGGCATCGAGTATCGGCAACTGATCCAGCGCCGCGGTAACCTGCTGCCAGTTGTTGATGGAGCGCAGGCGCTGTGCGCGCTTGTCTTCCTGCAGCAGTTGTACGGTGCCAGCGGCCAGCGGCAACACCTGATTCAGTTCATCCGGCGGCAGCAAGCGGATATGGGCCTGGGTGCCCAGCGTGCGTTCGATGATGTTGGTCTGCAGGCCCTGGATCAGCGCGGTGACAAACACGATCACGGCAACGCCCACGGCGACGCCTATGAGGATCATCACAGTCTGGGCACGACCCTCGCGCAGGAAATTCAGCGCGATGGTCCATTCAACCCACAGGCGTCGCAGCAGGCTGGTCAATTGAGATTTACCGGGAGTTCATTGCGCGTGGCGCTGTCTGCGGTGGTGCCGGCCAGCGGCAACGCTTGTTCAGAAATACGTACGCGCGTGCCGTCTGCCAGCGTCGCAGTGGCGTCTGCCAGCACGGTATCTCCCGCTGCCAGACCGCTCAGGACTTCGCTCATCGCAAGACCCCTGAGCCCCAGCGTGATTGGTTGGCGCAGTACCTTGCCATCGCGCACCAGCAGCACCTGTGCGTCATTGGCCTGGACTGCGCTCAGGGCATCGTTGGGTATCGCCAAGGCCTGTGCGCGCCGGCCGGTTTCAATATTCACCGACACCGTCATGTCCTGGCGCAAGAAGGCCGGCACCGGCGCCTCCACGTTCAGTCTCACATCCACGGTACCGCGCTGCGGATCGATGCTGGGGGCAATATAGCTGACCAGCGCGGGGAAGGGCGCCGCCGGATAGGCATCGGCAACCGCCAGCGCCGGTTGCTGTAACGACAGCAGTGACAAATTCTTTTCATCGAAGGGCACCAGGATTTCAGTGGCACCGTCCAGTGCAATGGTGAACAACACGCGACCGGGCTGCACGAGGTCACCGGGTTCCACGTTGCGGGTGAGTACGACACCCGCCGCTTCGGCGCGCACTTCGGTTTTGGCGAGTTGTGCCTGCAGCGCTTGCAGGCGTTCGCGCAGCACGGTTTCTTCCGCCTTGCCCGGTGCAAGCGACGCGGCTGCCAAGCGCGCAGTGTCGGCTGCAGCGCGTGCCAGCGTTTCCTGTTGCTCAGCCTGCTCCAAGGCTTCCGCCGACAGCAGGGCGCGTTCGTGCAGGCTGCGCCGGCGCAGCGTTTCCCGGCTGGCTTGCTCCAGTTGCGACTCGGCACGTGCCAGCGCCACGTTGGCCTGCGGCCGCGTGGTGGTTTCCAGTTGATT
>JBIIWM010000071.1:0-11983 GCA_044338875.1 Pseudohongiellaceae bacterium
GTCGTCAGCTCCGGCGTAGATCTGCAAATACAGATCGTAAGCGCCAGCTGGCGTTGTCATCAGGTTGCCCTGACGCAGTTCAGCACGGATACATTTCTTGCCGGAATTGGTAACTGTCGGTGCAACCGAGATCTGGCGCGACCCGGACAGCTCCACGGTCAGCGGCAACCAGAAAATGTTGTCGGTAATTTTTGGCTGCCCCACGGACAAGCCGCCCACGGACTGGATGAACTCCCAGCTGACGGGCGGATCAACCACATTGCGCACGGTCCTGACTGGAGAACAGCCCGCGAGCAACAAGCCCACTGATATCATTACTGCCTTGAATCGAAACAGGTGCATCGTGATGAATCTCCCTTGAGTCCTGACTAATTTGCTGGCCGGCATTATAGTAGAGACCATCTGGTAAATCTGTGCCTGTGCGCACATCCAGCCTGCTGCAAGAAGAACATCGGCATGCATCAAGAGAAGAAATCTTCAACGCCGTGTCTGCCCCTGCCTGAATTCGGGTAGTATTCAGGCCAGCTGCCACCTGTATAAATAATGGAGTTTTCATGTTGGGTCCACGCCATTTCTGCCTTGTATTATCCTTGTTGGGTACCGCTCTTGCGCTCACTGCCTGCACCCCGGATACCGATACAGCCGGCGACAGCACCAGTTCCACGACTGCTGCGGATGCAAAGGAAGCCACATTACAGGCCAATCCTGCTGCGACACCGGACGACAGCCAGCTGGCCGCTGCCGCCAACTCCGGTGAAGAATGGCTCAGCTATGGCCGCGATTATGCGGAAACCCGTTTCAGCCCTCTCACCCAGGTCAACGCCACCAATGTCAGCGAGCTGGGGCTGGCCTGGAGTTTTGACACCGGCGAAGTGCGCGGGCATGAAGGCACTCCCCTCGTCCATGACGGCATCATCTATGCCACACGTCCCTGGAGCAGTGTGTTCGCGCTGGATGCGCGCACTGGTGAGCAGCTCTGGAATTTTGATCCACAGGTAGACAAGAGCATCGGCTGGAAGGCCTGCTGCGATGTCGTCAATCGCGGTGTCGCGCTGTATGCAGGCAAGGTTTTTGTCGGCACTATCGATGGCCGCTTGATCGCGCTTGACGCCAAGACCGGTGCAGTACTCTGGGAAGTGCTTACGGTTGATCCGGAACGCCCGTATACCATCACGGGTGCGCCGCGCGTGGCAGATGGCAAAGTCATCATTGGCAATGGTGGTGCAGAGCTGGGTTCACGCGGCTATGTCACTGCCTACGATGCCAACACGGGTACAGAACAATGGCGCTTCTGGGTCGTGCCCGGCAATCCCGCCGACGGCTTTGAAAATCCGGATGTCGAATTCGCCGCCACGACCTGGTCTGGCAACTGGTGGGAAGTGGGCGGAGGCGGTAATGCGTGGGACACCATCATCTATGATCCCGAAGCGCGGCTGGTGTATGTAGGTACCGGCAACGGTTCGCCCTGGAGCCATGAGCTGCGCAGCAATGGCGAGGGCGACAATCTTTATCTGTCTTCGATAGTGGCACTCAATGTCGATGATGGCCGGGTCGTGTGGCATTACCAGACGGCACCGGCAGAAAACTGGGATTTCACGGCAACCCAACCGCTGATGCTAGCCGACCTTCCGATCAATGGCGTGCTGCGCAAGGTCATCATGCAGGCGCCGAAAAACGGCTTTTTCTATGTCCTGGATCGCCTGAGCGGAGACCTGATCTCGGCGGATGCCTATGCCGAAGTGACCTGGGCCAGCGGCATTGACCTGGAAAGCGGTCGCCCCATCGAAACACCCCAGGCACGCTATGACAACGCCATCAGTACCGTGAAGCCTGGCCCCAGTGGCGCGCACAGCTGGCACCCGATGTCCTACAACCCGATGACGGGCCTGGTGTATTTGCCGAGCCTGCAGGGCACCTCGTTTCCGTACTCGATCCAGCAAGGCTTCGTGCACAAGCCCGGCACCTGGAACATCGGCGTGACACGCGGCACCTTGACCGACCTGCCACAGCGCCCACAGGAAGACTATGCAGCTGGCACGGGGCCAGCGACCCGCTCACCCGGGGCCCTGCTGGCCTGGGATCCGCTGACACGCCAACCGCGCTGGGTTGTGGACTATCCGTTCGCGATCAACGGCGGCACGCTCACGACCGCTGGCAACCTGGTGTTCCAGGGCGCTGCCGATGGCAAGCTGCGTGCCTTCACCGCAGACAAGGGCGATCTGGTATGGGAAGTGAATCTCGGCGTGGGGCTGATGGCACCGCCCATCACCTTTGCACTGGATGGCAAACAATACGTCTCGATCCTCGCAGGCTGGGGTGGTTCGTCAGGACTGATCAGTGCCAATCCCACAGGGATCTACAAAGGTGAAGGACGGCTATTCACGTTCGTACTTGGTGGCGACAAGAATTTTCAACCGGTGCAGGGACTGCCACTGCCGGAACTGACGGCAATCCCCTTTGACAACGATCCTGCCCTGCTCGCGCGTGGTGAAGATGTCTACGGCACAAGGTGCCAGGTTTGCCACGGTCGTGGCGCAGTATCCGGTGGCTCGCTCGCGGATCTGCGTCATGCCAGTGCCGCCACCTACGACATCTTCCACAACATTGTGCGTGAAGGTGCCTACAGCGGCTTGGGCATGCCCAACTTCGGTGAGGTCATTAGCGCGGAAGAAGCGGAGGCGGTGAAGAACTGGTTGTTGTCGCTTAGAGCCGGATTACTGGAAGCAGCGCAAAAATAAGCCTGCGCTGCCGGAACCAGGGTCAGCGCGCACTTTTGAGCACGCTGACCCCTGCATTTCCAAGCAACATACCCAACAACGAAAATGCCATGCCGATGAACATGGATGGCACTGCGTTTTCAATGATCAGGTATTCAAAAACCCAATACGCCAGCAACCCGAGCAGCATCGACAACAAGGCGCCGGCTGCCGTGGGTGCGCGTCCGAACAGCGCATACAGCAGTGGCACCAGAATGGAGACTGCACCGAGAATGGATGACTCGGCAACCAGGCTGTAGATATTGCCGCTGGCGAATCCCAATCCGGTGGCAATCACCGCCATCACCAGCACGGAACCGCGCGACGCCCACAGCAAACTGCGATCGTCGCCGTTGCGCAGGAACAGCGGCTTGATCAGGTTCTCGGCCAGGATGGAGGAAGGCGCCAGCAAGGCACCGCTGCAGGTACTGAATATCGCCGAGATCAGTGCACCGTAGAACAGCACTTGCAGCCACAGCGGCGCCCGCAACGATACCAGGCCCAGCAACGCATTCTGGGTATCCCCATCCAATAGCTGCGGCTCCAGGTGAATGACCACCAGCCCCAGATACAAGGGCAGCAGAGCAAACAGCAAATAGAGCACGGCACCAAACAAGGTAGAACATACCGCGATGGTTTCGGTGCGTGCGGCATTGGCACGCTGGAAAATATCCTGTGACGCCAACGAGCCCAAGCCGAGCGTGAGCCACGCGGCCAGATAATCCAGCCAGCCCATCGCATTTTCGGCAGTGGGGACAACAGCAAAAAAGCCTGGGCGTGGCGCTGTCATCAACGTTGCAAAATCAGCCAGCCCGGTGAGATACACGCACAGCAACAGCAAACCCACCACGATCACGATGCTCTGCACGAAGTCTGTCAGCGAGACGGCCCACATGCCCCCAGCGGCGGTGTAGGCGGTGACAATGATCGCACTGAGGATCAGGCCGGTGGTCGCAGCAATTCCAAACACTGTTTCAAACAACAGGCTGAGTGCGATCAACTGGGCCGCAATATACCCTGCAAAAGTGAGGATCATGCACAACGCGGCCACGCTTTCGGTCAGCGCACCGTATTTGTTGCGGAACAAATCCCCGAGCGTCAGCAGGTTTTGTCGATACAAGGGCCGCACCAGAAACAGGCCAAACAACAGCAGGCACAGAAATCCGCCGAAAGGATCTTCGATCACTCCGATGAGTCCGTGCTGCATAAACTCGGCGCTGGCACCGAAGACGGTTTCCGAACCGAACCACAGCGCAAACAGCGCCATGGAGCTGAGAAAGAACGGCAGCTTGCGGTTGGCGTTAATGAAGTCGCCCGAACCCTTGATCAGAGTGGCGCCAGCGAAACCGATCGCCAAAGTAAGGAGGAGATACAACGCCACGAACACGCCCAGAGTCACTCAGCTTGTCCTCTTGACTGCACCAGCGCATATTGGAAAAACTGCAGAGTTGGCAAGAGCGGCATCCTTGAGCTGCAGATTTACTGTGCCAGCAGCGCTTGCAACCTGGCATGCATCGCTGCAAACAACGAACCGGCACGTTCTTCGCGCGAGAAGTGGTAGAAGCCTTCAGCGTAAGCCACCTGGACAGGAAGACTGAAGGTACGCAACTTGTTCTGCGCTTGAACGATTTCACTGTAGTTGTTTTCTGCAAGCTGGCTCAGGTACAACTCCATCGCCGCCTTCTTGCCGGGCATCTCTGCCGTGACATCGACAAGGCTGTTAACCGGATTCTGTACGCTGATTTCATATGCCACGGCCTGCGGCTCTGGCACATCCATCCGGTTCAGTGCTTCCCACACCAGCATGGCGGTGCTGCGATGATCCGGATGTGGTTCATACACGCCCGGGAAGAACACGGTACTCGCGGCAGAGGCAGTAATGATCGCGGATATCTGGTTGCAAAGAGTGTCGGAGAAGTGCAGGCCTCGATCGGGTTGTTCCAGAAATTTCACATCACCGATGCCAAGGTAGCTTGCCACCTTGTGCGCTTCAGCCCTGCGCACCGCGACGAGTTCTGCTTGCGAACCCCCGAGTGCACCGTCCGTCATGATCACCAGCTTCACGGACAACCCTGCAGCTTTCGCTTTCAGCAAGGTGCCTCCCATCCCGAAGGTTTCATCGTCGGCATGCGGTGCGAATACCAGCCAGGGGCCGGCAGGCAATTCACTGCAGTGGTAAGGCACAATCTGGTTTTCAATAATCATTGGAAGTCGGTATCTCCCGGCATAAGCCACCACCTGCCCCGCAACTCATCCGGCTTGGGACCTTCAGTCCAGATATTCGCGGGTATGACAATTGGCAACGCTGTCTTGCTATAGCCTGCCGTTTCAAAATGACGCGTTTTGCCGCCGGCACACCAGGTATACAAACTGTGCTTGCCCTGCTGCTCTGCCAAGCTGGCGGCTACCCGCACCATGGCCGGTATTTTTTTCACATCGGCAATCACATCCATCAAGAAGGTCTTGTCTGCATCGTGACGCAGCACCAGCACGCCCAATGGGGTCGTGCTATAAAACGGTTGCACCAGCAACACTTCATATTGCCTGGCCGGATGACTGAGATAGCGCTGGTGCAACCAGGCCGCATCCTTCACCCCGACGATACTGTTGGTGAGAGTGCGCGCCATGGCTTGCCATGCTGCATCAAGCTTGTCTTGCAGCAGCGCGAAATTTTCACTGGTCACGCGCGCGGTGCGCACCAGCCTTGCTACCAGGGAGGTCGTCGCCGGCCATGTCAGCTCCATCATATCTCCCACCGGGGCATAGAAGCCGAGCAGTTCGGCAAGTTTCATCACGCGGTGATTGGGAAACCCATACGCCAGCGGGAAATCCTTGCCATAACCCAGGTAGTGCTGGGCAAATCCGGTAAACGCCAAATAGAAAGGGCTTTGGCTACGCACTGAATGCCGGCTGCCGACTGCCACCATCACATCGGTAATTTGTACCGCCTGCGTTTCTTGCCCCTGCCACAGCACCTTCCTGCCCATGCCACCGTAATGGGCCACGAGTTCGTCACCGTCGAATACCACGGTAGCCCTGCCCTGTTCGTTGCCGTATTTCCATGACCATAATTCAGGACTCATCTCCTGCCTGAATACCTGCTGGAACAGCTGCCTCACCTGACCAGCGTCTTCAGGTTGCAGCGTGCGGCAATGGTATTCCTTGTTTTGCATGGTAAGGGACAACGGGTTCATCCTGCGGTAAAGCGAAGGTTCAACTAACTAAAGGTGCAACTATAGTAAAAAATGGTGCATCGCGCTCAGAAACCGGCACAGAAAAGGCTATCCAAAAAAAACGCGCCTCAGTGAGGCGCGTTTTTCGTTCGTACAGCTTGTTGTCGCAACTGATCCGGAGATCAGAAGTTACGCTTGGCGCCCAGCGCAAAGGTTCTTGGCTTCGCGATGCTGCCGGTTACCGTGGCAGAGGACAGGTACTGATCGAAGATGGTCAGGTAATACACTTCGTCTGTCAGGTTGTTGCCTTCCAGGAAGATTTCCCATTCTTCGCTCTCTGCTCTCCAGGTCACGCGACCATTCAGGATTGAGTAGGCATCGATACGGTTGCTGTCCGCGTTGATAGCGGCGGCATAGATATCATCCTGGAAGCTCAAATCAAGACGGGCAGACAGGGTGCCAGTGGTACCCATGTCATGAGTGTACTGGGTACCAAGGCTGTATTTCAGATCCGGAGTAAACGGAGTCTTCATGTCTTTGGTCACTTGTACAGTCGGGTCGATACGGGTGTATTCGAAATCCAGCGTGCTGATGGATGCATCGATCAACCAGTTGTCCAGATCCAGTTCTGCTTCCAGCTCGATACCGCTCACATCAGCGTCACCAGCGTTGGCAGGCTGCAGACAGGGAGCGCCGATGGTGCCGTTAGGCTGTTCACACTGGTTCTGTTGCAGCTGGATATCGGTGTAATCGTTGAAGAAGTAGGAAGCGTTCAGACGCAGCCTGCGATCCAGCAGAACAGTTTTCAAACCGAATTCGTAGGACAGTACTTCTTCAGGAGCAAGATCTTCGATCTGCACGAGGAAGTAGGGGCGCGGGTTCACACCACCAGCCTTGTAACCGGTAGAAATCTGGGCGTAACCCATGATGTCATCGGTGAAGGCATAGTCGAGCGCGGTACGCCAGTCGACACGATCGTCTTCAAAATGTGCGGACTGGTTGATCAAGCCGTTGAATACACAGTTTGGCTCAACCGGTGGCGAGAACGGGTAACCAGTGCAGGGGCCCGGTGCGGTGCCATCAGGATTGCGACGGAAGAAGGTGTAATCTTTTTCATCTTCGGAGTAACGCAGGCCCAGGGACAGGTTCAGTCTGTCGGTCAGGTGATAAACACCGTTGGCGAATACCGCGCGTGCATTGGACGGCGTGGGATCCGGACCGTGAATGAAGTTGATGCCGGCATAAGGCAGGTTCACGTTGGCTTCCAGTGTACCGTCCTGTTCAAAGAAGAAGGTACCGACGGTGTATTCCATCGCATCGTTGAAGGCCATGCCGCTCAGACGGAACTCCTGGCTCCACTGATTGTGCTCAAGACGCTGGATCAGCTGCTGGGAATTGATCGGAGACGCATCAGCATCCTGGGCCCAGTCGGATTCATACTCACGTACCGCAGTGATGGACTTGAAGCTCAGCTTGTCGCTCAGGGTCCAGTCGACGGTCAGCGAGGTTCCCTGCTGGTTCAACGTCTGGATCGGAGAGATCGCGCCGCCAGCAAACGGCAGGATGTTGTAACCAGGATCTGCCAGCGTATCGATATAGTTGGAGTAGGTTACGTAGGGATCGTTGACAGGCGCGTTGGGCTGACGATATTGGCCGTGCGTAACGAAACGGTTGTCGTACCAGTATTTGGTTTTGCCATCGCGGCCCAGGATCGATGTGCCGGCACCATAGCCATTCACTTTGGCACGCGCTTCATTTACCTGCAGCAGCACACCAGGTGATGCTTCGGAATCTTCATTGGTATTGTCGTGCACCAGGTTCACTTCAACGTTGTCAGATACATCCCAACGCAGCGCAGCACGCAGCGAGGTCACGGAACGACCACCTTCAGTACCCAGTTTGCAACCAGTCAGGTCGCCCCCTTGCAGGAAGGTAGGGAAGTTGTTGTTGCCAGTTGCGCAGGAATAATCCAGGCGGTCAACGTAGCCATCTTCGGTTTTGGACACACCGGAAATACGCATGGCCAGGTTGTCAGCAATCTGGACGTCAGCCGCACCACTCAGGTCCAAACGGTTGAACGAACCGGTGGTAACAGACACACGGCCGCCGTTGTCTTCACCTGGTTTCTGTGAATAGAGCTTGATGAAACCACCAATCGCATTACGGCCGGCCAGCGTGCCTTGGGGACCACGCAGTACTTCGACGCGATCCAGGTCGAGCAGTTCAATCATGGAGCCGGTCAACGTGGGGTAGTAAACGTCATCGACATAGATGCCGACGCCGGGCTCAACTGCAAAGTTGAAGTCGGTCTGGCCAACGCCGCGGATGAACGCGAGCATGGCGGGGCCGTTACCAACGCCAGCGGGGGTCAGGGTAACGTTGGGCGCCTGGGCACTGACCTGGAAAATGTTGGTCTGGTTACGTGCTTCCAGCATGTCAGCGCTTACCGCGGTTACTGACAGCGGGGTGGCCTGCACGTTGGTGGTGCGCATTTCGGCAGTGATCATGATTTCTTCAATCTGGGCGAACGCTACAGTTGAAGACGCCAGCAGGATGCCTGCCGCCAGCGCATTTCGCGAAAAATGTTTTGGTAAATAAATCATTTTTATCCCCTTATTTATTGAACTTTGATCCATATAAACGGTCTGCAGGCAGACTTGGGACGGCAGCATACACAGCTACCACAGCAAGGTACATATCTTGAGCTTACCTTTCGTGTGGAATTAGGGGCCAAAAACATTCCGCCAGCTGCAAAAAGCCGAATATGCTATTGATTTTATTAAATATTAATTCTTGCGGGACAGTCACGAACCGCTTGTAATAATTTTTTTAGAAAATCACCACAAGCAGTTGTTTCTGATAGAAATAGCGCCCAGGAACCGCAATTGAGCAAGTGCCGCGTTAGGGCTCATTTCTTGGTCAGGGCGTCCTTCAACAACGAGCCAAAACTTCCGGTTTGCGCCTTGCTGGCCTCGGGCTTGCCAAAGCTGGTTTTGGCAGATGCAGATCTCCTCGGCTCCTGTCCGGTCTTGGCCGGCGCCGGCGTGTCGTCCAGGCGCATGCTAAGACTGATGCGTTTGCGCTTCTCATCCACCTCCAGCACTTTCACACGTACCACGTCTCCCGTTTTAACCACGGCGTGCGGATCTTTGACAAAGGTGGCGGACAACAAGGAGATGTGGACCAGGCCGTCCTGATGCACGCCTATGTCGACGAAGGCACCAAAGTTGGTCACGTTGGTCACTGCGCCTTCGAGGATCATGCCGGGCTGGAGGTCGCGAATTTCTTCCACGCCTTCCTTGAAGTCGGCTGACTTGAATTCAGGACGCGGGTCGCGGCCCGGCTTTTCCAGTTCCTGCAAAATGTCTTTCACGGTCGGGAGACCAGCCTGCTCACTGACGAACTCCACCGGATTGATGCTACGCAAAAAATGCACATCACCCATCACCTGGGTAATCGGACGTCCGGACTTCGCGAGAATTCTTTCAACGACCTTGTAGGATTCAGGATGCACGGAAGAGGCATCCAGCGGATTGGTGCCGCCCGTGATGCGCAAGAAACCGGCAGCCTGCTCGAAGCATTTGTCACCCAAGCGAGGTACCGCCTTGAGCGCATCACGCGAAGGGAAAGCGCCATGCTGGTTGCGATGCGTGACAATGTTGTTCGCGATTGATGATGACAAGCCAGACACGCGGCGCAACAGCGCAGCAGAGGCCATGTTCACATCAACCCCCACCGCGTTTACACAGTCTTCCACCACGGCATCAAGACTCTGGCCGAGCTTCACTTGGCTGACGTCGTGCTGGTATTGGCCCACGCCGATGGATTTTGGATCAATTTTTACCAGTTCGGCGAGCGGATCCTGCAGACGGCGCGCGATGGAAATGGCACCACGGACCGTGACGTCCAGTTCAGGAAACTCTTCCCGCGCGATATCGGAGGCGGAATAGACCGAAGCCCCGGCTTCATTCACCGTAGTCTTTTTCAATTTAAGCTCAGGGTGCAGCTTCATCAAGTCAGCGGCGAGTTTGTCGGTTTCGCGTGATGCCGTGCCATTACCAATACTGATCAATTCAATCGAGAACGCCTTGCACAGCTTCGCCAGCACCGCGATGGATCCGTCCCAGTCGTTCTTCGGCGCATGCGGGAAGATGGCGGTGTTGGCGAGATACTTGCCGGTGTGGTCGACAACGGCTACTTTCACACCTGTCCGCAAACCAGGATCGAGTCCCATGATGGCTTTGTGGCCGGCAGGTGCTGCCAGCAAGATCGCTTTCATGTTGGACGCAAATACACGAATGGCTTCCTCTTCACTACGCTCGCGCAAAGAACCGAGCAAATCCGTTTCCATGCGCAGCAGCAATTTCACTTTCCAGGTCCAGCGCACCACCTCACCCAGCCACTGGTCGGCTTTTCTGCCCTGGTTCCTGATCTGGAAATGACTCGCGATGATGGCTTCGCACGGATCCGGCTGACCTTCCTGCAAGCCCTGCACGGATATGTTCACGTTGAGCATGCTTTCGCTGCGACCACGAAACACTGCCAGCGCACGATGGGAGGGTACTTTCGCCAGGGCTTCGGAATAGGCGAAATAGTCGCGGAATTTTTCTGCCTCGTTTTCCTTGCCTTCCACCACAGCGCTGCGCAGTTCACCGTTGTGGAGCAGGAAGTCACGCAGTTTGCCGGCAAGCGCGGCATCTTCACTAAAGCGCTCCATCAGGATATAGCGGGCGCCTTCCAGCACCGCCTTGATATCGGAAAAACCAAGCTCCGTATTGATAAAGGCTTCTGCCTCGGCTTGCGGATCCTTGTCGGGATCGTCGTAAAGCATGTTCGCCAGCGGCTCAATGCCTGCTTCGATTGCAATCATGCCCTTGGTGCGACGCTTGGGCTTGTACGGCAGATAAAGGTCTTCCAATTCTGTCTTGGTTTCCGCTCGCCTGATCTGTTGTTCCAGTTCCGGCGTCAGCTTCTGCTGCTCACCAATACTGGACAGTATCGTAGTACGACGATCTTCCATTTCCCGCAGATAACGCAGGCGCTCTTCGAGATCGCGCAACTGGAGATCGTCAAGACCACCCGTTGCTTCCTTGCGGTAACGCGAGATGAAAGGCACTGTAGAACCTTCATCGAGCAGCGCTACGGCAGCGGCAACTTGTGAGGGTTTGACAGAAAGTTCGGTAGCGATTTTTGAGATGATATCCATACTGCTCGACTAGAATTTCAATAATGATGAGAAAGCAAAATCAAGGGGTCGGAGTTGTTGATCCCGGGAAATAATTGATGCGGCTGCGAGGCAACTGGCGGATCAACAACTCTGACCCCTTGATTTTTCGAGAGTGGAATTCTAGGTTGAAACAAGGACTGGGGAAAGGAAATATGCCTGCGCGACCCTTATTTCAAGGCACAAAAAAGCCCGGAAAAATCCGGGCTTTTTTTTGGCTTTTGGCCGGGCTTGGGTAAGTGTGAAACTTACTTGCCTGAACGCCAGCTGCTTTCAACGTATTGGCCACGAACCACTTCAGCGTAAGGAACCGAGCTAACGCGAGCGCGGATCTGGGTCTGGGTGGAGTATGGCTCAACAGTGGTTTTGCCAGTGCGTGGCTTCTCGCCCCACAGCAGGACCACTTCGGTACCGATGGCAACGTCAGAATCAACGGTAGCCAGGGACAGCATGGAGCGTTCGTTGTAGCTGTAACCGGAGAACATGGACATACCGACTACTTTGTCGCCACCCATGACTGCGTCATAGTTGGAGTTGGCGTAGTTGGACAACGGCAAATCCATATACTTGGCGTGTTCGCCTTTCTTGAACATGGTAGCGAAAGCACCAACAACGTCTTCGCTGTTCCAGGCCAGGGTCACTTTGCGACGATGGTTGTCGCCCTGCATTTTCTCAAGTGCGCTGCGACCGATGAAGTCGTGGTCGAACTTGATGAATGGGCCGTAACCGATTTCGTAAGGATTGACGTAGTAGTCTTCGATGTTATCGGAGAGGAATGAACCACCGATGGCGCCAGCAGCTTCATAAGAGTTGTGCGGCAACCAGTTACG
>JBIIWM010000072.1:0-11911 GCA_044338875.1 Pseudohongiellaceae bacterium
CGATAAGCAACTTCAAAAACCAAATTCAATAACTACCGTCGATAACCCCCGCTCATTGAAACCGTTCCGGTGCATTCATTGCGCGGCACACCTTGATAGCATCCATCGTAGCGTCAACATCGTGGGCACGCACGATACTGGCCCCCTTCATGACTGCGATCACAGCGGCGGCGACACCAGCAACTACTCGTTCCTTTTCCGCCTTGCCGGTGACGGCCCCCAGCATGCGTTTGCGGGACAAACCTACCAGTATTGGCAATTCAAGACTCTGCAATTCATCCAGATACTTGAGCAAGTGCAAATTGTGCTGAAGATTTTTGCCAAAACCGAAACCTGGATCAACCAGCAAACGGGTTCTGCTGATTCCCGCTCTTTCGCAAGCTTCAATCCGGCCCCGCAGATAGGTCATCACATCTTCGGTGACATCTTCATATGCGGGCCTCTCCTGCATGGTAAGCGGCTGCCCCTGCATGTGCATCAGGCACACCGGCAGAGTTCCCGCAGCCACTGCCAGCAGGGCACCTGGCCGTTCCAGCGCCCTGACATCGTTTATCAAGCCAGCGCCCACCTTGATGGATTCACGCATCAATTCCGGATTACTGGTATCAACCGACAAGATAACCGGGAACTGCTGGAGTGCTTCCAGTACAGGCAATACCCGATCCATCTCCTCTTGTGAAGATATCGGAGTGGCACCGGGACGCGTGGACTCACCGCCCACATCCAGAAAAGCAGCACCAGCCTGTACCATGGCTTCCGCACGGCGCAGAACGCGCGCAAGGTCAGGCTTGCCGCCAGCAAACAATTCACCGCCATCGGAAAAGGAATCCGGTGTCAGATTCAGTATTCCCATCACGTGGGGTTCCGACAAATCCAGCTGACGACTGCCAAAAGCAAACAAGTGTTGTGGGTTTTTCATGGCTACAGTTCAGAAAACAAAAAGGAGCTCTAAAGAGAGCTCCTTCACTTTCAAGGGGTTTGGTGTGCGAGTTTAGTGTTCGCTGGCAGGTCCACCGATGGTTGAGCTGCCAGAATCAGCCGGCTTCTTGCCAGAGGCGGTCCGGGTTCCGGAATAATCATCGTCTTGCCAATCTGCCGGTTCGCGCGGCTTTCTGCCCGACATGATGTCATCAATCTGGGCGGCATCAATCGTTTCGTACTCGAGCAAGGCATCCTTCATCGCTTCAAGCTTGTCACGGTTGTCTTCGAGGATGTGTTTCGCCCGGCCGTAGCATGTATCGATGATCGAGCGGATTTCCTCGTCAATGGCGCGCTGGGTTTCAGCTGACAACGATTTGCCGCCTCCAGCCTGGCCATTTCGCCCGAGGAACAGCTCATCCTGATCGTCGTCATACTGAAGAGGACCCAGACGTTCGGAGAGACCCCATTTCCTGACCATGTTCTGCGCCATCGTCGTGGCACGCTGGATATCGTTGGAAGCACCCGTAGTGACCCCATCGGCGCCCAGCGTCAGCTCTTCGGCAATACGACCACCGTACATGCTGCATATCTTGCTCAGGATGCTCTGCTTGCTGTGGCTGTACCGGTCTTCCTCGGGCAGGAACATCGTCACACCCAGGGCCCTGCCACGCGGAATGATGCTGACCTTGTAGACAGGGTCATGTTCAGGAACAAGGCGACCGACGATCGCATGTCCCGCTTCGTGATAAGCCGTGTTCAGCTTTTCCTTGTCCGACATCACCATGGATTTGCGCTCGGCACCCATCATGATCTTGTCTTTGGCTTTTTCGAATTCTTCCATTGTCACGCGCTGCTTGCCTGAACGTGCCGCGAACAACGCAGCTTCATTGACCAGGTTGGCGAGATCCGCTCCGGAAAAACCGGGCGTGGCGCGCGCGATCACGGCTTCCTTGACGCCATCCGAGATCGGCACTTTGCGCATATGCACTTTCAAAATCTGTTCACGTCCGCGTATGTCAGGCAATCCCACCACGACCTGGCGGTCGAAACGGCCGGGGCGCAGCAAGGCTGGATCAAGCACATCAGGACGGTTGGTCGCGGCAATCACGATGACGCCATCGTTGCCTTCAAAGCCATCCATTTCCACCAGCAACTGGTTCAGGGTCTGCTCGCGCTCATCATGACCACCCCCCATGCCTGCGCCACGGTGACGACCGACCGCATCGATCTCGTCGATGAAGATGATACAGGGCGACTGTTTCTTCGCAGTCTCGAACATGTCACGTACACGGGAGGCACCGACACCTACAAACATTTCAACGAAATCGGAACCGGAGATCGAGAAAAACGGGACTTTCGCTTCGCCGGCAATGGCCTTGGCCAGCAGGGTCTTGCCGGTGCCTGGCTGCCCCACCATCAGAACGCCGCGGGGGATACGTCCGCCGAGACGCTGGAACTTGTCGGGTTCACGCAGGAAATCCACCAGCTCTTTCACATCTTCCTTGGCTTCATCGACGCCAGCCACATCGGCGAAGGTCACCTTGACCTGGTCTTCGCTCAACATCTTGGCCTTGCTCTTGCCGAACGCCATGGGACCACCTTTGCCGCCCACACCCCCGCCTTGCATCTGGCGCATGAAGAACATGAACACCGCAATGATGATCAGGATGGGGAAGGAGGCGACCAACAACTGGACCAGAATGCTGTCCTGTTCAGGTTCAGCGCCCTTCACACGCACATCGTGCGCAAGGAGATCGTCCATCAGCTTGGGATCTTCAATATAAGGCCGGATGGTGTTGAAAACCTGGCCGCCGGTTTTGCGGCCAACAATATTCAAGCCACTGATAGTGACCTCGGTCACCTGGCCGCCCTGAACTTCACTAATGAAGTCAGAATAATCCAGCTGCTCCGCGGTGGAGGGCTGGCTGAAATTCTGGAATACCATCAACAGCACCGCTGCGATGACCATCCATAACAACAAATTTTTTACCATGTCGTTCAAGGTCCTGTCCTCTCTGGCCGCTTGGGCCGCCTGGCAGTGGACTACCAGGTGTTGTCTGCTGACACGTTTGTATTTGATTCTTTATTCGATTCTGTATTCAGTTCTGTATTCAATTCACAATAGTCAATTCAGACGCAAATTGCTGCCAACTCCGGCATATTCTGGCACGAATGCCTGCTTTTTCCTAATTTGGAACCGGCGGATTCGCGGCAAGAAACCCTGCTTGCGGCCCAATAACCGGAGGGGAAACCCAGCCTGTCACTCACTGTGATACGTGTAAAATCCACTGTCAGTTCAACAAGGTAGTGAATCCGGATCCAATCCGCCCGAGGGCCTGAAAGCCCCGATCCAATGGAGCCGGCACCTTTAGATATTGGGTGCATCCCGGGAATTACAAGACCGGCTTCCTGCCCTGGCTCCGCAGCCTTGCTGGCATAGGGACAGGAATAGCTGCTATTTGATTTGGCTTTGGGGGGGAGCCCTGAAGTAGAATGCACCCTTTGGCATTACCAGCGGATTCCCACATGAGCCTAGACAACCAGACACGCAAAACCTACAGGAGCATCGGCCACAAGCTGAATCCCGTCGTTACCGTAAAGGATTTGTCTGCGTCGGTAACTGCGGAAATCGAGCGCGCCCTCAATGATCACGAATTGATCAAGATAAAGATAATGGCCGAAGACAGGGAAGCGAAAACAGCATTAATTGATGAAGTGTGTCGCAAAGTCGGTGCCGAGTTGATTCAGGTAGCCGGCCACGTAGCACTGATATTACGCCCCGCCCAAAAGCCCAATCCTGCCCTCTCCAACCTGGAGCGTCATCGCCGCTCACAAGTCGATTGAACCAGGGCCAACCCTGCGTCCAATGCAGCGCCAACCCTGCAGCGCCAACTCTACAGGTGCTGCACCTTCTCGATTTCGTAGGCAATATCACCACTGGGCGCCTTGACGGTGATTTCGTCACCTTCGCTCTTGCCCATCATCGCGCGGGCAATCGGTGAAGTGACGGAAATCTTGCCGTTTTTCACATCCGCTTCATCTTCGCCGACAATCTGGTAAGTGACTTTTTTTTCCGTGTCCACGTTGTACAGGGACACTGTCGTACCGAACATCACCCTGCCAGTGCAGGGGATCATGCTGATGTCGATAATTTCGGAATCGGCAAGCTTGCCTTCGATTTCCTTGATACGACCTTCGCAAAAACTCTGTTGTTCACGCGCAGCATGGTACTCGGCATTTTCCTTGAGATCGCCGTGCGCCCTGGCTTCAGCAATCGCCTGCACAATACGAGGCCGCTGAACCTGTTTCAGGTCATTGAGTTCAGCACGAAGTCTTTCAACCCCGCCAACGGTCATTGGGACCTTGCGCATTTGTTTGTCTCGCCTTTACTTCGTACTACATGATGGAGCGGCTGTTACCTGGACATTACCCGGGCATTCACTTGGACATTTTGTACAGATCCTGCAGGCTGTTTACCGAGATATCGCCACCGAATACCAGTGCTTCATGTACGGCCCTGGCGCTGGCGATGGTGGTAGTACAGTACACACGGCGACGCAGAGCGGTGCTGCGAATGGTCGCTGAATCTGCAATGGCTTGACGACCTTCCGTGGTGTTGACGATAAGGTCTATCTCGTCATTTTTCAACATATCCACAATGTGGGGACGACCTTCCATTACCTTGTTGACCACTTCCACCGGCACACCGGCATCGGCAATTACCTTGGCGGTTCCTCTGGTAGCAACCAGGCGGAAACCCAGCGCATGGAAATTGCGCGCAATTTCAGCAATCGCCGGCTTGTCCGCTTCGCGCACGCTGATGAATGCAGTGCCATTGAGATCGATGTTTTCTTCCCCGAGGCTCTGCGATTTGTAATAGGCCTCGGCAAAGGTGAAACCACTGCCCATCACTTCACCGGTGGACTTCATCTCTGGACCAAGGATTGGGTCCACGCCCGGGAATTTGTTGAAGGGAAAAATGGCTTCCTTGACTGAATAGAATGGCGGCACGATTTCCTTTGTGAAACCCTGCTTTTCCAGACTGATGCCCACCATGCACTTGGCAGCGATCTTCGCCAGCGAAGTGCCGATACATTTGGAGACAAACGGCACAGTCCTGGACGCGCGCGGATTTACTTCGATGATGTAAACCTCACCGTCCTGGTACGCCAACTGCGAGTTCATCAGGCCGATCACATTCAGTTCACGCGCCAGTTGGACGCACTGCTTGCGAATCTTGTTCTGCACGTCCATCGGCAAACTGTAAGGCGGCAACGAACACGCAGAGTCGCCGGAGTGTACGCCAGCCTGCTCAATATGCTGCATGATGGCGCCCACCACCACATCCTTGCCGTCACTGACCACGTCGACATCAATCTCGATGGCAGCGTTCAGGTAGTAGTCGAGCAAGACCGGGCTGTCATTGGACACCTGCACCGCTTCATTGATGTAACGACGCAACTCGGCTTCGTTGTAGACGATCTCCATCGCACGACCACCCAGCACATAGGAGGGGCGCACTACCAGCGGATAACCGATCTTGACGGCCTCGGTCAGCGCCTGTTCCAGGCTGCGCACCGTGCTGTTGGGGGGCTGTTTCAGGCCCAGTTTCTGGATCATGTGCTGAAAGCGCTCACGGTCTTCGGCGCGATCAATTGCATCGGCCGAGGTCCCAATGATGGGCACGCCGAGTTTTTCCAGGCTGGTCACGAGTTTCAGCGGCGTTTGCCCACCGAACTGCACGATCACGCCCTTGGGTTTTTCGAGGTGCACGATTTCCAGTACATCTTCCAGCGTCACCGGCTCGAAATAGAGACGATCAGAAATATTGAAATCGGTACTGACAGTTTCCGGGTTGCAGTTGATCATGATGGCTTCATAGCCTTCCTCGCGTACGGCGAGCGCGGCATGGACACAGCAATAATCGAACTCGATACCCTGGCCAATGCGGTTGGGACCGCCACCCAGTACGATGATTTTTTCACGCGAGCTGACATTTGCCTCGCATTCCTCGTCATAGCAGGAATACATGTAGGCAGTGGCAGAACTGAACTCGGCCGCACAGGTGTCCACGCGCTTGTAGACCGGACGAATATCCATGCCATGGCGCAGTTCACGCACTGCCGCTTCCTTCACGCCGAGCACCTTCGCGAGCCGCATGTCGGAGAAGCCTTTGCGTTTGAGGCGGTAGAGGGTGCCGCGATCAAGCTGGCTAAGTGTCAGTTTCGCGAGTGCTTTCTCTTCAAGGATGATGTCTTCGATCTGCACCAGGAACCAGGGGTCAATGTGGGTCAGTGCATGCACTTCATCCACGCTCATGCCTTTGCGGAAGGCATCGCCCACGTAACGGATACGGTCGGCGCCGGCTTCTTTCAGTTCACGCAACAGGCGCTGATCCGCATCGCTGGCTTCAAAATCCAGCGCCGGATCAAAACCGCAAATACCGATTTCCAAACCGCGCAGGGCCTTCTGCATGGACTCTTGAAAGGTGCGACCAATCGCCATGACTTCACCCACGGATTTCATCTGCGTAGTGAGACGATCTGGCGCCTGCGGGAATTTCTCGAAGGTAAAGCGTGGAATCTTGGTAACTACGTAATCAATGCTCGGCTCGAACGATGCCGGAGTAATTCCGCCCGTGATTTCGTTGCGCAATTCATCAAGCGTAAAACCCACTGCCAATTTCGCCGCCACTCGCGCAATCGGGAACCCGGTAGCCTTGGAGGCCAGCGCAGAAGAACGCGATACGCGCGGATTCATTTCAATCACCACCAGACGCCCATCAGCAGGATTGATGGCGAACTGTACGTTGGAACCACCGGTTTCCACGCCGATCTCGCGCAATATCTCAATCGCGGCATTGCGCAGGATCTGGTATTCCTTGTCGGTGAGGGTCTGCGCGGGCGCAACCGTAATGGAATCACCGGTATGAATGCCCATCGGGTCGAGGTTTTCGATACTGCAAACAATGATGCAGTTGTCGTTGCGGTCGCGCACCACTTCCAGCTCGTATTCTTTCCAGCCGATCAGCGACTCGTCGATCAGCAGTTCGCTGGTAGGCGACAGATCCAGGCCACGCTTGCAAATTTCTTCAAACTCTTCCTTGTTGTACGCAATGCCACCGCCACTGCCACCCATCGTGAACGAGGGGCGAATGATGCAGGGAAAGCCCAGTTGTTCCTGGGCAGCATTGGCTTCTTCCATCGTATGTGCCAGTTCGTGCCGTGCAGTTTCAAGGCCAATCTTGACCATGGCGCGGTCGAACAGCATGCGATTTTCGGCTTTCTCGATTGCCTCCTTCTTGGCGCCAATCAATTCGACATTGTATTTCTTGAGTACACCGTGCTTGTCCAGATCAAGCGCCGCATTGAGGGCAGTCTGGCCACCCATCGTAGGCAGAATCGCATCGGGGCGTTCCTTCTCGATGATCTTTTCAATCGTCTTCCAGTTCACCGGCTCGATATAAGTCGCATCCGCCATGTTCGGATCGGTCATGATGGTGGCCGGATTCGAGTTCACCAGGATGATGCGATATCCCTCTTCGCGCAGAGCCTGGCAGGCCTGGGCGCCGGAATAATCGAATTCACAGGCCTGGCCGATCACGATTGGACCGGCGCCGATGATCAGAATACTTTTAATGTCAGTGCGTTTTGGCATGGCGGTCTGCTACTTGCTGGCAGCTTTACGCTGCTCGATGAGTTCAATGAAGTGATCAAAAACCGGTGCTATGTCGTGCGGACCCGGGCTCGCTTCCGGATGCCCCTGGAAACCGAACGCAGGCTTGTCTGTCAGGTGAATGCCTTGCAGCGTGCCATCGAACAGTGACTTGTACGTGGCTTTCACATTGGCAGGCAGGCTGGTTTCATCCACGGCAAAGCCATGGTTCTGGCTGGTGATGAACACCTTGCCGGTCGCAAGATCCTGTACCGGATGGTTGGCTCCATGGTGGCCACGCTCCATCTTGCGGGTGCTGGCACCACAGGCAAGGCCCAGTAATTGGTGCCCGAGGCAAATGCCGAATATCGGGATGTCGGTAAGCAGGAATTCCTTGATGGCCGCGATAGCGTAGTCACACGGCTGCGGATCGCCTGGACCGTTGGACAGGAAAATGCCGTCCGGTTTCAGGGCCAGCACGTCTTTGGCACTGGTTTGCGCCGGCACCACGGTGACCTTGCAGCCACGATCGCGCAGCATGCGCAAAATGTTCAGCTTTACCCCGAAGTCGTAGGCAACCACATGATGCTGGCCGACTGCTGGCGTGGTGTAGCCTTGGCCGAGCACCCACGAACCCTCTTTCCAGTCGTAGGCTTTGGCGCAGCTCACTACTTTGGCCAGATCCAGACCAACCATGCCGGGGAAGGCCAGCGCTGCCGCAAGCGCCCTGGCTTTGGCTGCTTCCGGATCTTGCGCCACTTCAGTGCCAGCGATCAGGCAACCGTTTTGGGCGCCTTTGTCGCGCAGAATGCGGGTTAGGCGGCGAGTATCAATTTCGGCAATCGCAACGATGTTGCGCTCCTTCAGCCAGGCATCGAGATTCTGCTGATTGCGGAAGTTGCTTGCAATCATTGGCAGGTTGCGGATCACCAGGCCCGTGGCCCACACCTTGTCGGATTCGTTATCTTCGGGAGTAGTACCGGTGTTGCCGATGTGCGGATAAGTCAGGGTAACAATCTGTTTGGCGTATGAGGGATCGGTGAGAATTTCCTGATAGCCGGTCATGGAAGTGTTGAACACAACCTCACCCACAGATAACCCTTCTGCACCAATGGAGATGCCGGAAAATACCGAGCCATCTGCCAGGACCAGGAGTGCAGGATTGTGCGCAGGCGTTGTCAATTTCGTATCCTCTTCTGCGGGTTACAGCTAGTGCATGTGCATTGCACGCCCGAGTCAGTGTTCGCCAGGTCCCGGCGATAGGGGAATCCCGGCCATGAGTCAGGCGCAGAGAGTTGAAGACGACTATCCAGCAGCCGGGCCACAGGCCAGTCCTTGCGGATTCAGGCCTTTGGCGCTGCCAGGCATGGAGCCCGGCGTGCCGTCAAAAATGCTGTCTAAAAAAAAACGGAAGGCTTGGGGCTCATTCCGCTTTTTTGGTGATTCGATCAACAGTTTTTTGCTTTCTCAGTGTCTGTCAAACTGAGTAACTATTCTATGACTGAGACCAGCACGTTGTCCACGCACTTTTTCACTTTGTGGCGGATGGGGACACGGCACGCCATGCCCCTGCGGGAGCCCAATTCAATCACAAGCCCAGCACATCCTGCATTGAGTAGAGTCCACGCTGCTTGTCGCCCAGCCACAGCGCCGCACGCACAGCACCGGCGGCAAAGTTCATGCGCGAGCTGGCCTTGTGCGTAATTTCCACCCGCTCGCCCTCGCTGGCGAAAATCACGGTGTGGTCACCAACGATGTCGCCGGCACGGATGGTGGCAAAGCCGATGGTCTTGCTGTCACGCTCACCGGTAACCCCTTCCCGGCCATAGACCGCACAGTCCTTGAGGTTGCGCCCCAGCGTTTTGGCGATCACCTCACCCATGCCCAAGGCGGTGCCAGACGGTGCATCCTTCTTGTGACGATGATGGGCTTCGACGATTTCGATGTCGGTATCTTCACCAATCACCCTGGCGGCCAATTCCAGCAATTTGAAGCACAGGTTCACGCCGATGCTCATATTGGGAGCGAACACAAGGGCGGTCTGGTCGCCCGCGGCGCGGATGGCGGCTTTCTGGGCCTCATCAAGGCCCGTGGTGCCAATAATCAGTTTTTTGCCGGCCGCCGCGCACAACTTCACATGCGCCATGGTGGCTTCTGGGGTAGTGAAATCAATCAGGGTATCGAACTGGTCGAGCTCCTTGCCCAGGTCGCTCACCAGTTTCACCTGCTGCACCGGCAAGCCACAGACGGCGCCGGCATCCATGCCCAGCGCAGGATCATCCGGCAGCGTGGAGGCAGCCCCCAGGCGCATGTCGGGATTCCGGCAGATGGCTTCAATCAGGGTTCGGCCCATGCGCCCACTGGCGCCGGCAACGGCAATACGCAACATAACGAAAAAGTCTCAGTGACTGACCGGGAAAACAGGCTGGCTTTATAGCAGTTTCAGCGCAACCTTGTCATGAATCGAACGCTCATGGCTTCAGCGAGTCGACGAAATTCTTCACTCCGTCAAACCAGCCGCTCTTGCGCGGATTCTGTTTGCTGCCATGGGATTCCGTGATTTCGCGGAACTCGTTCAGCAGTTCTTTCTGGCGCTTGGTCAAATGCACCGGCGTTTCCACCACCACGCGACACAGCAGATCCCCGGGGGGGCCGCCGCGTACCGGCGCCACGCCTTTGTCGCGCAGGCGGAACAGCTTGCCGGTCTGGGTTTCTACTGGAATCTTCAGCTTGACGCGCCCATCCAGCGTGGGTACTTCCAGCTCGCCACCGAGGGCGGCGTCCACGAAGCTGATGGGGATTTCGCACAACAAATCGGAACCGTCACGCACGAAAATGGCGTGATCCTTGACCGCCACCTGCACATAGAGATCGCCTGGAGGGCCGCCGTGCAAGCCGGCTTCACCTTCGCCGGTCAAGCGAATGCGGTCGCCGGTATCGACTCCGGCTGGCACTTTGACTGACAGTGTTTTGTGTTCCTGCACAGCGCCAGCACCGTGACAGATATGACAGGGATCCTTGATAGTCTTGCCCGCCCCGCGACAGCGCGGACAGGTTTGCTGCACAGAGAATGGTCCCTGCCGCATCCTGACCTGGCCCACCCCGTTACACGTGACACAGTTTTCCGGCATCGTGCCCTTGCGCGCGCCGCTGCCGTCACAGGTGGCACAGGCGACGCGGGTAGGAATGCGGATCTTGACGCTGGTGCCGCGCACCGCGTCTTCGAGCGAAAGCTCCAGGGTATAGCTGATGTCGGCGCCACGCTGCACATGGCTGCGGCCCCGGCCGCCGCCGAAGATGTCGCCGAAAATATCACCGAAGATATCGCCAAAACCGGCAGCACCAGCACCCATGCCTGCCTGGCCGTTGACGCCAGCATGACCGTATTGGTCATAAGCCGCCTTCTTGTCCTTGTCCGACAGCACTTCGTAAGCCTCGTTGGCTTCCTTGAAGCGCGCCTCGGCATCCGCATCGCCAGGATTGCGGTCCGGGTGATGTTTCATGGCCTCGCGCCGATAGGCTTTTTTCAGCTCTTGCTCAGTAACGCCACGCGCAACGCCGAGTACTTCGTAGTAATCCCGCTTTTCCATTCTTCACCCACAACAAAAAACCAACGAGGGTCACCCCGCGTCAGTTTCCAGATTCAGCATTCAGCTGCCGGAGCCACCCTGTCGCTGCCATGTGAGAGGCGGGACAGGGTTGGCTCAGGCAACACATTCAGGTCTTGTTACTTGTCGTCTTTGACTTCTTCGAACTCGGCATCCACGGCATCGTCACCTTTGCCAGCACCAGCACTGCCTGCGCCGGCAGCACCAGCACCCTGCTGGGCAGACTGGGCGTCAGCATACATGCGCTGGGCCAGAGGAGTGGACACCTCGGTCAACTCCTTGGTCTTGGCCTGGATGTCGTCGATCTTGTCCGACTTCATCGCTGCATCCAGCGCCGTGATAGCCGCATCAATCTTGTCTTTCTCACCAGCTTCCAGCTTGTCCTTGGCTTCGGTCAGAGTCTTGCGCGTGGCATGAATCAGCGCATCAGCCTGGTTGCGTGCGGTCACCAGCTCTTCGAATTTCTTGTCGTCGGCCGCGTGGGATTCAGCATCACGCACCATTTTCTCGATTTCTTCATCGGTCAGGCCGCTGGACGCCTTGATCACGATCGACTGCTGCTTGCCCGTCGCAACATCTTTCGCACTGACGTTCAGGATACCGTCGGCGTTGAGGTCGAAGCTCACCTCAATCTGCGGCATGCCGCGGGGTGAAGGCGGAATGTCGTTGAGGTCAAAACGGCCCAGCGACTTGTTCTGCGCGGCCTGTTTGCGCTCGCCTTGCACCAC
>JBIIWM010000281.1:0-3437 GCA_044338875.1 Pseudohongiellaceae bacterium
GTCAGCCAAGCTGCTTTTAATGTGCTTTCAATGTGCTCTCCAGAGTACTCACCAGAGTGCTTTCCCGCGTAAACTACGAGGACAACAATGAGAACAACAACCATCAAGTCTGCACTGGCAACCGCCTTTGCTGCAGCCCTGCTGACAGCGGCTCCGGCCTTTGGCCAGGCCGTGCCCGACATCGGCTTCAAGAGTGTGGGCCGCGGCGCGCCGATTGAGGATGCGCAGCGCTATCCAGTGGTTGGCCCCATCCAGATGTTCGGAGTACTGGACGCGGTGGCGGCCAAAGAAGGCGCAATCCCGGACGGCGTTGAACCCCTGCCAGTCGACATTTTCACCACCAGGGATTTTTACCAGGACAAGGCGCTGTGGAGCGATCCACGTTATTGGCGCTGCAATTCCGGCATGGCACTGGAAGCCCAGCGTGGTGCCTATCCCGGCGCTGTGATGATCGGCAGCAATCCACCGACCAGCGCCGCCTGGGGCTACTGTGACCGCGACTATCCACGCGAGTCCATCGTCAGCCCTTACGGGTTTGCGACGGCACAGGAACATTACGCAGCATTGCTGGCTGAAACCACAGGACGCGGCGGCCCCACCGAACACACCTATGCAACCGTACCTGGCGATATCAGCGGTCGTTACGCGTGGACTGAAGGTGGCCCCGGCGGCCTGCATGGCACCTGGTATTCGATGGTGACCAACCAGATCCCGACCATCATGTCGCTGCTGACGCCTGAGTATCAGCAGCGCCTGGTGCAGGAGGCCTTTCATCAGGCGGCCGGCCAATCACAATGGCCGTCGCAGTACTGCTGGCCGGAAGGGTTCATGCGCCGTTGGCATTTCGCGTCCACGATCATGCAGAATCACTCCATCATCGTCACCCCGGACGTGTTCCAGATCATGGCTGGTGTCGCGCGCAATTTCCTCACCAACGTGCACATTGGTCGCGAGTTCAACATGGAAGGAGCCGTACCTCGCCTCGGCCAGGATGTACCACGCTGGTACGGCGATAGCGTCGGGTTCTGGGATGGCGATGTGCTGATCAGCTGGACCTCGAACATCCAGGCCTGGATGGCACATTCGCAGTTCGAGTTTTCCAGCAAGATGCAAACCATCGAGATCTACACCCCGGTGCGTGATGCAGCCGGCAACATCACCGCATTGAACCACGAGGCAATCCTGTACGATCCGGAAGCGTTGGTAGAACCGGTACGTATCGTGCGCAATCTGGCCAGGCAGAGTAGCCTGCGTGAAGGAGATCCCTACACGTACATCGAATGCGTACAGACCATCTTTCCGGTCGACGGCATCGCAACCCCACTCTCTCCCGGGGCCGAGTACAATTACCGCGTCACCGACATGTATGGCCGTCCGTGGGCGCAGATCTGGGAGCAGTACCTTGAAGAAGGCATGGAGAAGCCGGTAGACGAGAATGCAGTGGATATATTCAATTTTGAATGAGCGCTGAAGAATCCCTGACAGGGGCTCGACCCCCTGTCGAACACAAGACACTTGCAAATGGAGACAGGAAATGAATTGGAAAAACAGCGATACCCGCTTTGGCTCAGCTTCAATTGCACTGCATTGGCTGATGGCACTGTTGATAGTAGCAGTCTACGCGCTGATGGAATTTCGCGAGTTCTTTCCCAGCGCCAGCTACCCGCGCGAAATGATGAAAGCCTGGCACTTCACGCTGGGGCTGCTGGTCTTCCTGTTGGTGTGGGTGCGTTTGTTTGTTCGGCTCACCCAGCGCCTGCCACGCATCGAGCCCGAACTCGTGCGCTGGCAGCAACTGCTGTCCATTGCCGTTCACCTGGCACTGTATGGCTTCATGATCGTCATGCCAGTGCTCGGCTGGCTGGTGTTGAGCGGCGAAGGTGAAACGTCCTTGTTTAATGGCCTGAACCTGCCGGCCCTTATTGGCGTGGATAAAGAATTCGCCCATACGGTCGAGGAAGTGCATGTAACCATCGGCAACATCGGCTACCTGCTGATCGGGCTGCATGCGGTTGCTGCACTGTTCCACCACTACTTCCTGAAGGACAATACGCTGGTCCGGATGCTGCCACGCAGCAAAAAACATCAGCGCTGATCCTACTCGGTAATTGTAAAACCCTTCTCGCGAAACACCCGCAGCGCAGCATCGACCACGGCAGCATCAAATTTGCTGCCGCGGCCGCTTTCGATTTCCTCGAGGGCGCGGGCAATGCCAAGACCGGCACGGTAAGGACGATGCGATGACATTGACTCTATCACGTCAGCCACTGCCACAATGCGCGCCTCCAGCAGGATTCCCTCGCCTTTGAGTCCCTGCGGATAGCCGCTGCCATCCATGCGTTCGTGATGCTGCAGGGCGATCTGGGCAACTGGCCACGGAAAATCGACATCTTTCAGGATATCGTAACCAGCCTGCGGATGCCCCTTGATCAACTCGAATTCCAGCGCGGTGATACGGCCGGGCTTGGACAGGATTTCGACAGGCACCGTGACCTTGCCGACATCGTGCAGATAGCCACCCACACGCAGGCCTTCCAGCCGGAAGGCATCCAATTGCATGTCCTTGCCGATCGCAACCGCAATCTCAGCCACTTCTTTCTCGTGACCTACCGTGTAGGGATCGCGCATTTCGACGAGGTTGGTTGCGACGCCGACAATTTGCAGGAACACTTTTTCCAGATCCTGTGCATAGCGCTTGATCTGGGCCTCGGCCACCTTGCGGTTGGAGAGATCATGAATCAGGCCAATGATGGCAGGCCTGCCTTGATAGGTAGACAGCGTAATAGTCGTCCCGACATCCAGCGCCCTGCCGTCCAGACATACGGCAGTAAACATGTGTTCGATACTCTTACCACCTTGCAGGCTGTCGATTGCTTGCATCAGGTCATTTGCATCCTTGGGCAACACCATGCCGCCAGGGGGATGTTGCAGCAAACTGCCATCGTGCGGATAACCGAGAATATCTTCCAGGTGGGGATTGACGTAAACGAAACGCTGATCCTGAATGATGAATGCCCCCACCATGGATTGTTCTATCAGGCTACTAAAGCGCTGTTCTGCCTGCTTGAGCGTCTTCTGGTAAATACGTGCGGACGCTTCGGCTGCGAATTTGTCGAGCGCGTAACTGATATCGCGTGACATCTCTTCCAGAAGGGTGCGGATTTCCGTATCGAACCAGCCAATCTCGGTGGAATAGAACGTTAGTGCCCCTATGGGAACACCACCCTCGCACAGTGGCAACGCAGCCGAGGACACCCAGCCGAACTGCGCAGCACGCACATGCCACGGTGAGGTGGTCGAATCGATCTTGAATTCCTGGACCCAATTCGGCTCGTTTTCCCGCACGGCCGTGCCGGTGGGGCCTCTGCCATAAGGATCATCAGCCTTCACGCTGACCTTAATACCATCAAGATAAGCAGTTCCCGGACCAGCCCAGA
>JBIIWM010000282.1:0-3423 GCA_044338875.1 Pseudohongiellaceae bacterium
AGCCAAGCCAGCCAGCGCTGAGTAAGGACTGGTTAAATGCTGGCTAAAGAAAAATAGCCACATCAAGGGGTGGGAGGTAAGCAATTACCTTGCCTCCCCCTTGTTTCAATAGAGTTTCAACAGAGTTTCAAAGGGTGGCCTTCACAGCAATGTGTCACCTGCGACTCGAAATCAAGCTGGATAAGCTTCAAAAGACAAAGGAGCCTCTCATGGCAGAAATTACAGCATCTGCAGTCAAAGAACTCAGAGAAAGAACCGGCCTCGGCATGATGGAATGCAAGAAAGCCTTGGTGGAAGCCAATGGCGATATCGATCTTGCCATCGAAAATATGCGCAAGGCTGGCAGCATGAAAGCCGCCAAGAAAGCGGGCAGAACAGCCGCTGAAGGTCTGGTTATGACCAAAATTGTGGAAGACGGCAGCTACGGCGTGATGGTTGAAGTGAACAGCGAAACGGACTTTGCAGCCCGTGACGAGAACTTCTCCAATTTCGTCAAAGTCGTGCTCGACAAAGTGTTCACCAGCAAAGAAACCAATATCGAAGCCTTGATGGCCGGTGGTCTCGAAGATCAGAGGCTGGCGCTGGTCCAGAAAATCGGTGAGAACATCAGCGTGCGTCGCGCCGTTGTTGTGGGTGGCGCCGGACAGACTGTTGGTTCCTATGTGCATTCCAACAACAAGATCGGAGTATTGGTGGCCCTTAATGGTGGCCATCAGGACCTGGCGAAAGATGTGGCCATGCATGTGGCAGCAACCAACCCGCTGGTAGCGAATCCGGAAGATGTACCGGCAGAAGTCCTGGCCAAGGAAAGCGAAATCTATACTGCACAGGCAGCCGAAAGTGGCAAGCCGGCCGATATCGTTGAGAAGATGGTAAGCGGTCGTCTGCGCAAGTACATTGAGGAAGTCAGCCTCACTGAACAGGCTTTCATCAAGGATCCTGATATCAAAATCAGCAAACTGCTCAAACAGGGCAATGCTGCTGTAGTTGCTTTCGTTCGTTTCATGGTTGGCGAAGGTATTGAGAGAGAAGTGGTGGACTTCGCAGCTGAAGTGGCTGCCCAAGTCGGTCAGGCACAAAAATAACAGCACAAGTTGTACATGGAAGTGTTAAGTAGATGGACAGACAGAAAGTGTAGATAAAAAGTAGAATTTGACCGCCCCGCAAAGGGCGGTCAGCTACCGCAGTTTCAGCCGCGCCAGAGGCGCCGCTTCCAATACCGCATTCATTACCGTATTTATCGATAGAGAGCCCGGTATGACGACAAAAATACGTAAATACGACCGAATCCTGCTTAAGCTGAGTGGCGAAGCCCTCACAGGTACAGCCGATTTCGGCATTGACCCCAAAGTTCTTGATCGCATGGCTCTTGAAATTGGCCAACTGGTTGAAATCGGTGTGCAGGTTGGGCTGGTAATTGGCGGCGGCAATTTGTTCCGCGGCCAGGCCTTGCATGAGGCGGGCATGGAACGTGTCACCGGCGATCACATGGGCATGCTGGCAACTGTAATGAATGCACTTGCCATGCGCGATGCCCTCGAACGGGCTGGCATTGCTACCAGAGTGATGTCGGCCATCCCCATGAGCGGCGTGGTTGAACATTACGACCGGCGCACAGCCATTCGCCACCTGCGTGATGGCGATGTAGTCATCTTTGCTGCCGGAACCGGCAATCCGTTTTTTACAACTGATACTGCCGCCTGTCTGCGCGGCATTGAAATTGACGCCAATCTGGTGCTGAAAGCCACCAAGGTGGATGGCGTCTATTCCGAAGACCCGATAAAAAACCCGAAGGCCGAGAAATACAGCACACTGAGTTATGATGAAGTGCTGGACAAGAAACTGGCCGTCATGGATCTGACAGCGATTTGTCTGGTGCGCGACCAAGGCATGCCAGTGCGTGTTTTCAACATGCATAAGCAAGGTGCGCTGTTCAATATCATGGTCGGCAAGGATGAAGGAACGCTGATAAAGCGTGGCTGAAGCTGCGCTGAAGAAGCGTAATGGACAGAAAGTACGCTGAAAAAAGCGTGGCTGAGAGGCTCACAAAGCACAGATCAAGAGAGGGCATACAAAATGATTAACGAGATTCTCAAAGATTCCGAAGAGCGCATGAAGAAAAGCCTTCACAGCCTTGATATCGCGTTCAACCGGATACGCACTGGCCGTGCCCACCCCAGCATCCTGGACAGCATCCAGATTTCCTATTACGGCTCCAACCTTCCAATCGCGCAGGTAGCCAATGTAGTGGTAGAGGATGCCAGGACTCTGATGATTGCCCCCTGGGAAAAGAAAATGCTGCACGAAATCGAAAAAGCCATCATGAAATCCGATCTGGGCATCAATCCGTCCAACAATGGTGACGTGATTCGAGTGCCGATGCCGATGCTTACTGAACAAACCCGCAAAGACTACATCAAGCACGCGAAGTCCGAAGCTGAAAACGCCCGTGTCGCTGTCAGGAACATTCGTCGTGATGCCAACACCCATATTAAGGACCTGTTGAAGGACAAGTTGATCAGCGAGGACGAGGAACGCCGCGCCGAGCAAAATATCCAGAAGCTGACCGACAACTACATCGCTCAGGTTGAAAAGAAATTCACTGACAAAGAATCTGATCTTCTTTCCATCTGACCGCTGAAGTCGTGAGCATGGTGCAAGCACCTGAACCTGCAGAACTGGACCCACAATCAGGCTTTTCGTCCAGCCCGCGCCATATCGCCATCATTATGGATGGCAATAATCGCTGGTTGAAACAGCAGGGCGGCAAGGGACTTGATGGCCATATCGCCGGTGCTGAGGCTGCTCGACGTGTCATCAGGCTGTGTGCCGAAAAAAAGATTCCGTATCTGACGCTGTTCGCCTTCAGCAGTGAAAACTGGCAACGACCGCAAAAAGAAGTTTCTGGCTTGATGGATTTGTTCGCCCGCTTCCTGCAGAAGAAAGAAGTACAGAAGCTGCACGAAAACAACATCCGTGTGCGTTTCATCGGCAATCGCAGCCGGTTCTCTCCCAAGCTCCAGTCCCTGATGCACAATGCAGAAACCCTGACGGCTGCCAACACCGGTTTGTGCGTGGTAATTGCAGCTGATTACGGTGGCCGGTGGGATATTGCCAATGCTGCCCGGATGCTGGCCAAGGAAGTGGAGCAGGGCAGTCTCAAGCCGGATGATATTGACGAAACCCGCATGCATCAGTACATGGCAGCGAGTGATATGCCTGTGCCAGATCTTTGTATCCGCACTGGCGGAGAGGTCCGTATCAGCAATTTCCTGCTGTGGCAGCTCGCCTACACGGAACTCTATTTCACCGATACCTGGTGGCCAGATTTTGACGAAGTGGAATTCAGGCTTGCCCTGAATGATTACGCACGGCGTCAACGCCGCTTCGGCAGGGTCAGCGAACAGGTTGATACCCTTGGCT
>JBIIWM010000073.1:0-11818 GCA_044338875.1 Pseudohongiellaceae bacterium
GCTTTGACGCTCTTGCGCCAGGCTGGCGAGCCACTGCTGCTGCAAGGCCAGCACTGCGGGACTGCGTACCAGTCCGAGCAGCGTCCCGGCACTGACCTGCTCACCCGGCGCCACCTTCCACTGTGTCACGACGCCATCAAACAGGGCCACCAGGCCGGATTGCTGAAATGGTGAACTGATCACCATCGCGGGCAGCACTGCCCCGCTCTGCTGCCCGGTTTCCGCCAGACGCATGAACACCAGGCCAAGCCGGTGTTCTGCAGCCTCATCGAGTGGCAGCATTTGCTGAGCCATGCCGGGCGCAGAACAAAGCACTGACAACGCCAAAAAATATCCGTGCAACTGCTTCATGGCATGACTCCGACAAACTGGTTGTATTCTGTGATCAATTGTTGTTCCTGCAACTGCAGCATATGCAAGTCGTACGTGGCGAGCGCGGCTTCCTGCGTAGCTGTCAGTACTTGTGCGAGAGTTATTTCACCGGCCGCATAAGCCGCCTGCGCCATGCTGCGTCTTTGTTCGCCCAGCGCGGCCTGCTGCTCGACCAAGGGCAGGGACTGACGTGTCACGTACAGTTCGTGTTCGGCTTCATGCAAGGAGCTCTGCAGGTTTCTGCGGGCAGTCAGCAGTGCCACCTCTGCATTCGCCTGTTCCCTGCGTGCAGCACTGGTGCGGGCAGCAACAATGGACTTGCCGCCAATGGGAATATTCACGGAAACGCCGACACTGTCGGTATAGGGCTGCAAGCGGTCGCCACGTTCGCGCCGACTGCCAATGGTCAGTTGCGGGCTACCCTTCGTGATCATTTCACTGTGACGCACACCGGACTCGGCGACGCCTACTTCTGATTGCAGGTAAACCAGTGCCGGATGGGTATCGGTAATTTCTTCTTCAGCATACAAGGCTTCCCGATGCGGACTGGCAGGCCGTTGCTGCAAGCCTGTCAGCAACGAGTAGGTACGTTCCGCATCCACCAACCTTGCCTCTGCATCGAGCAGTGCTGTCTGCTGGCGCAACAACAGATTTTCAACCTGCAACAAGTCCAGACGGGCTACCGCGCCGGCCGCCAACAATTTTTCGGTCACTGCCTGCAGCTCGGCCGCAGTCGCGGTGGCTTGCTGCTCAAGCTCCAGCGCTACCTCGGCGGCTTCGATTTCCGCCAGCACAATGCGCAGCTCGCCAGCCAGCTGCCATTGCAGGTAGGAGTTCCATGCCTCTACCTGTTGTGAATACCGTTCGCCCAGTTGGCGGTTGGCCTGCATTTCACCCAGTCGCCACAATGGCAACTGCAGGCCGTACTCCTGTTCCTGCAAACCGGCATTATCCAGCGGGCCATCGTCGTTGATGCTGAACACCAGCGCCGGCCGGCCGGCGATCCAGCTGCGTGCCGCCGCCCTTTGGTCCTCGGCTTGTTGCGCACGCACCGGTGTTTCCAGCGAGAGCGGAGCCTGCAAAACCGCAGCGTGCAGCACATCGGCAAAACTCAAGCCCGCATCCTTTTGCAAGGGTTCGTGGTCGGGATGATCTTCATGTTGGCCCAGTGCCAGGGGCGCAAGCAGCACGAGCAAGCCCGTGCGCAACACTATGCTGGAAAGAATTCTACGCATCAGTTAGCTAACCTCCTGTTGAACCGCTCACTGTCGAACGGCCCGCTGTTGAACGGCGCCGATTGTCCACAGCCAATATTAAGGAAGCCTTAAGGGTGCTTTAAGACTTATGCTGTAATTTGATTCCACGTTACCTTGGGCAATCGTCGCATGAGCAACTTCAGTCAGGCAAAAACCGGCAGGATCGAGTGGCAAGGCATTTTCATTTTCCTTACGTGGACGCACATGTTGTGGCTCACGTCCGGGTTTGCCGGAGCCGGCATCCAACATGCGGGCCCTGACCTGGCCACGCTTTTCCACCTCAGCACCTGGTTATGCTACAGCTTCTTCTATCTGCTGCCCTTGATTCTGCTCATGCAGCTTGGCCGCCGCCTGCTGCCAGCCTCGCGGAAGTTGCAAATGAGTCTGTACTTCATCATCAGCGCCACGTTGCTGCTGTTGATCCGTGTGGATTACATGATCTATGAGTTATACAGCTTTCACATTAACCGCTTTGTATTAAACCTGATTTTCACACCAGGGGGCATCAGCTCTCTTGGGAGCGATAGCGCCAGTTACCTGTCCCTGTTCCTGATGACAGGAACCCTGGTTTCAGTCCAGGCGGCCTTTTTGTTTGTCAGCCACTATTTGCAGAATTACCCTTTGTCCGGCAAAAAAACAGTACTGGCTTGCAGGTTGGCCCTGGCTGCCTGCTTCCTGACCCAAGCCGGCATCTACGGCATCAGCGATATCAACCACTTCAGTCCGGTGCTGGAAGGCTCACGCGCCTATCCCTTGTTCCAGCGCATCCGCTTTCGCTCGCTCGCCGCCAGCCTGGGTTATGCACGTACCCCGGAGAACCACCTGTCCTTTTCGCAGGAAGAATCCGCACTTAATTACCCGTTGGCGCCGCTGGCATTCAACCAGGCAGACCGGCCGCCCAACGTCATCATGCTGGTTGCAGAATCCCTGCGTTGGGATCAGTTGAATGAACACATCATGCCCAACACCTCGCACTTTGGCCGTGGGCATTTGCGCTTCAACAATCATTATTCGAGCGGCAATGGCACGCGTGAAGGCCTGTTCGGCATGTTCTACGGCTTGTACGGTTCCTATTGGGAGCAGTTCATGCACAAACGGCAAAGCCCTCTCTTGATGGATCGCATGCAGGAACTTGACTACCAGTTTGACCTGCGCACCGGTGCCACCTTCACCTATCCGGAGTTTAACCTTACGCTGTTTTCGAAATTTCCCGATTCTGCGTTGCATGAACCTGATGATGACCTGGCGCCCTGGCAACGCGACAAACTGAACGTCGACGCTTTGCTGGGCTTTCTGGACCAGCGCACACAAAACCGTCCTTTCATGAGTTTTTTGTTTTTCGAATCCACTCATGCCAGCTACTACTTTCCGGAAGAAGCTGCGCTCTACCCGGATTACCAGCGCAATGTGGACTACACCAGGATGTCAGGCGATGAACTGGCAGCGAATATCGGTCCCCTGTTCAATCGCTATCACAATGCAGCGCACTGGATCGATATCCAGCTCGGCAGAATCTACGACAAACTGGAAGCCGATGGCTTGCTCGACAATACCATCGTGATCGTGACCGGCGATCACGGCGAAGAATTCCTGGAAAAAGGCGCTTGGGGGCACAATTCTGCCTTCGTCGAAGAGCAGATCCATGTCCCCATGGTGATGCATCTGCCGGGACAGCCAGCGCGCAGCATTGATACGATCAGTTCACACCTGGATATCGCCACCACCCTGTTGCAAGCGCTGGGAGCACCTGCAGAATCGGCAAGCTACAGCCTCGGCCTGAACCTGATGGATTTGCAGGATCGGGACTATATCGTCATCAGCGATTGGCACAGCATCGGAGTACACACCGCCGATCTGAAATATCGCATCCCCTACCTGAACTCGGGGGCGGATTACTGGGAGCCCACGGACCAACTGGACCAGGCATTGCCGGAACAGGTTTCAGAGCAACGCGTCACTGTGCAGCAAACCCTGTTACTGGAAGCGATGGCGCACAGCACCACGTTTACCAAGGAAGGATAGCGAGCAACGGATCAGAATTCGTATTCAAGCAGGAGACGCCAGGTCTGGTTCGGGCTCTTGTTGCCCAGGCCAAACAACAGTCCGGCTTCCCAGTGCAGGCTTTTCCTGACACCCGTGGCAAAGGTTCCCTGCAGTACCGGGCCAATGCCACGTGCATCCTGTCCGGCATACACCTCGACTGCCGGTTCGAATTCCGGCTTCAGCCGATAGCGCGCCTGAAACGCCACTGACGTTTCATATTCATTCAGGATGTCATCGCCCCATTCCGCAATCACGAACAAATTGGCAGCGGCACTCCAGGAGCCCAGTTCTTTTTCTGCGAGGAAACCCACTGTGAACTCCTCGACCTTCCTGTTAATTTCATTTTCGTATTCAAACAACATTCCGTAATCAGCCCAGTATTCACCGGGTTCACTCAACTGCCATTTGACTTCCGCTTCCAACGCTTCGGTTTCAAAACCCCTGGCGCGATCCTTGCCCCCGATCACATACAACTCGGCGAAAACGCTGTCACTCAAGGCTGTGCCCAAGGCCAGCTGGTGCAGTTGGGCCTTGTTGTTGAGGCCAGGCTGGGGATCCTGGAATACAGAGCGAAATTCCAGTTCTTTTTCCAGCGCATCCACATAGGGATGGTAGACCTTGTCCATCACAAGGCCATCGGCACAGGCCAGTGCAGGTGCGAACAGCACAAGCAAGCCGGGTACGACTGGCAGGAATTTTTTCATGGCAAACAGCAGCTTCATAGAAGGACTTGGTTGAATGAGACAAAAATCATGCTTCAGAATACTGCCATGCCTTGCGAAACAGCGGGCTGACGATGATCAACAGCATGGCAAGGATATAAGCCGACGCCTGCAGCAGCGAGGGCGTGGCTTCATAGCCGATCAATGCATAGAGCAGCTGCCCGCTGATGCTGTATTCCGGCAGCCAGCCTGAGCTATCCCACAGCTCCGCAGTATACGGCAGCCAATCTGCCTGGGTCAGCAGCAGTACCACCTGGGCTGCCATATTGCCGGCAAACAGCGCCAAAAGCAGCAAGGCTGCACGCATCGCAATCTTCGCGCGCAGGGTGGTAAGGCCGAAATAGAGAAAAACGCCGCTACTCAAGCCGATCCCTGCAGCCATCAACCCTCCCAGCATCACCGGGGTGATATTCTCCGGTTGTCCAAGGATGCCATCGACATAGAGAATGATTTCAGACCCTTCCCGCGTAACCACCAACGCCACCACAATAATGATGCACAGGCGCGCCAGATTGCTGACCAGTACAGGCGCACGCGCAATGAAGGATTCTCGCAATAGCATACTGAACAAGAGCAGCAACAGGATGATCACCACCTGCATAAGCGCATTGACAACATCCTGGCCAACATAATCGAACCATTCTGCAATGGCTGGCATGAACACCGCGTAGAGCCACGCACCCGCCGTTCCACACCCCAGCGCAGCAAGCACCCAGCGCCTGCGCAGCAACAATGCAGGCCAGAGCCGCTGCAGCAGACGCGTCAGGACCACCAGCACACTGATCAACAGCGTCGCTTCCAGGATTTCCTGCAGAATCAAGATAACGGCGTTGAGAAACATCTGTCTATACGCTCTTCATTTTGCAAACACCTTGCCTTGAGCCGTCTTCGGATAAAACTCGCCGAAAAACGGATATTCGCCCTGCTTCAGCGGACCTATGAAAATCACGGCCTTGGCCTTGCCCGGAATGACTTTTTCCCGGTTCAATTCATAGCTCTCGAATTCTTCGGGCGTTGCGTCTTCATTGATCACCACCAGGCGAATCTTGGTGTCAGCCGGCACCTCCAGCTCAGCCGGAAAGAACAGGTGATCGCGGATACGGATTTCAATTTCGGGCACAGCTGCCACTCCCGGCAATGCCGGCAACAGACAACACAGCAGACCCACTATTCGTTTCATCGACCCGACTCCGGAAAAAACACCTTGAAAGCGATACCCTGCCCGAGGGAAGAATCGGTGATTGCCACCGTGGCCTGGTGCAGGCGTGCCACATGTTCCACGATGGTCAGGCCCAGGCCACAACCGTTGACACCACTCTCGTTGACGCCAGGGCTGCGATAAAACCGCTCAAACACATGTTCGCGCTCAGCCGCAGGAATTCCCGGGCCATTGTCTTCTACAACAAGGCAAACACGTCCATCAACATGTTCCACCCTCAGGTGGATAGTGCCACCTTGGGGGGTATATTTGCTGGCGTTGCTGAGCAGATTATTAACCAGCGTTTCCAGTGCAAACCGCTCGCCATTGATCAGACAGGATTCGCCATCCAGTTCGAGCGTTTGTTGGCGTGCCTCGATCATCGGATAAAAGCGGGCTACCACTTCCTGGGTAATTGCATGCAGGTCCAGCACTGAGCACTCGGCCGCAAATTTCTCCGGCGTGCTGCGATACAGCGAGAGAAGTTGTTCGACCAGGTGCTGCATGCGCTCCACCCCCAGCTGCAGCTGTTGCCAGGCCTCACTGGAAGTATTCACTTCCTGCGCCAGATTGTGCAGCTGTATCTTGAGGGCACTGATAGGGGTGCGTAATTCATGGGCAGCGTCGGCAGAAAAGCGCTGTTCGCGCTCCAATGCATCGTTGAGGCGATGGATGAACCCGTTGATCGACTGCACCACCTGATCCAGTTCGGCCGGGGTGCGCTGGTATTCCACGGGCTGCAGATCCTGCACCTTCTTTTGCCGCAAATCCGCGGACAACTGATCCAGCGGTTTCAAGCCGCGCCCGACAATGAACCAGATCAGCAACGCGACGACCGGAATACCCAACAGGATCGGGGCCAGCGATTCCAGCACGACATTTTCCGCGAGCACAAAGCGCAGGTCGGTACGCTCGGCAACGATGATCCAGCGCTCCCTGGCTTCATCAAAACGGGCAAAGGTGCGCCAGCGATAGCTGTCAAAGTTGGCGTAACCAAAACCCGGATGATGCTCGCTGATGCTTTCTGCAGGGGCATGATAGGAAGCCGCCAGCAGTTGCTCGCCTTGCCAGATCTGGAAAGCCACATTATTTCCCAACCGGAAATTTTCCTGAATCTGGGCAAGATCAAGATTGGCGACCAACTGCGACAAGTCCAGCAGCTGGTTGTCAAACAGGGTTTCCGCTTCCTGCATGCTGCCCTGATAACCGCGCAGGGCCGCGACGAAATTGAACAGGGTCAGCGTCGCCACGATACCGGCTATCAGGAAGGTGCGAATGGACGTCACTCGTCAGAACCCGCCGCGATCTTGTAACCGACGCCACGAATGGTGCGAATGAATTCATTGCCGAGTTTTTTGCGCAGGTGATGGATATGCACCTCCAGCGCATTGCTGGCCACTTCTTCGCCCCAGCTGTACAACCGCGACTCAAGGACGGAACGCGTCATCACACGACCAGAGTGTTCCATCAAGCTCTTGAGCAGCATGTATTCACGGCGCGACAACTCCACTTCCTGTCCTTCGACCAGCACTTTCTGGTCAATGGTGTCGAGACTAACGCTCCCAATCGTGATGCGGGCGCTCTTGACCTGGGCCAGACGGCGCTCCATCACGCGCAAGCGCGCCAACAGTTCGGTAACTTCGAAGGGCTTGGCCAGATAGTCGTCGGCACCGCTGTCGAGTCCTGCGACCTTGTCATCCACACTGTCGCGTGCCGTCAGCAGGATAACGGGGAGTTCCTTGTGCTTCTTGCGCAGGGTGCGCAGGATCGACAGGCCATCAATATCGGGCAGGCCGATATCCAGGATGACCATGTCCGGGGTTTCAGTAGCAATGACATGCAGCGCTGCCTGGCCGGTTTGCACATCATTCACGGCAAAGCCCTGCTGCTGCAGGGCTTTCTTAAGGCTTACCGCCAGTGGCCGATCATCTTCGACTAGCAGGATCTGCAAGAACTACCTTCCTATCGGGCCTTGTTCAATTCTTCCCGGCAATGGAGGCCAGCGCCTCCTTGATTTCATCCTGGCGTCCCGAATCTGCCAGTGCGCGTCCGGGACGTGGTGCTGCAAGCTGCGCCTTGCTCAGGTGTTTTCTGGCTTCAGCATACCGCTTTTCAACGATAAGGAAACTACCGTAGAAGTAGTTGCTGTCGATGCCGTCCGGATTGAGCGTCAGCGCTTTCAGCAAAAGTTCCTCGGCCTTTTCATGGTCACCAAAACCAATGGGCCAGCCAGGCACACTGTAGTAAAGCGCACCCAGGCTGGTATACGCCGAACCCTGCATGGAATCAGGGTCGATCGACAAGGCCTTCTCAAGATCAGACTTCGATTCCTTGGCCAGCGCCAGCGCTCCCAGGCCGCCCTTGGCACCGGCGTAAGTGGATTTGATGATACCACTCCAGATCCAGGCTTCCGGCGCATCCGGATTGGCCTTGGCAAGCTGGGTAGCTTCCTGCACCAGTTGCTCGAACGCAGACAATTGCGTCTTGCCCTCCAACTGGTAATTGATCTCGGCCCAGCGCTGCTGCAGATGCTGGACATCTGCCAACACATCGGCGTGCGCCGTGTTCAGCATAACGACGGCAAGCATTCCTGCCTGTACCAGTCGGGTCGTGAGTTTCAAGATTGTCATGATGCTCTCCTTGGTTCAGCTAGTTGGTTCTTTGCACTAAAAGTTTCTGTAAACAAGTGCGATGGAAAAGCGAATTGCGCTGCCCGCGCCTACTGGGCGAATTGCTTGATAACAGGCAGTTTCCCCGCCAGGGCCTTGTGCACTACCGACGGCAGTACGGCATTCACATACACATAAAATTTTTCCGGCCAGCCCAGAAAGCGCAGGCGTGCCGTGCCGGCCAACAGCCTGCAGATTTCCCCGGCTACCAATTCCGGCGAATCTTCTTTCGTGCCCAGCGCCGCATTGAGCGCCTTGACCTTGTCGGTATTGAGTGCGGTGCGTGTTGCACGCGGTGCGATGTAAGCCACGGACACAGACGTATCTGCCAGTTCGCGTGCCAACGCCTCACTGAAGGATTTTATGGCTGCCTTGCTGGCACAGTACACGGCAAAACCGGGATGTCCGATACTGCCAAAGATGGATCCTACATTCAGGATTCTGGCTTCAGGCTTGGCCAGCAACTGTGGCAGCAACGACTGACACAACAGGATCGGTGCAATCGTGTTGATCTGCAGCATCTTGGCGACAAGGCCCGGATTCTGCTCACTGAACATGGCGAAATTGAGGATGCCGGCCAGATTGATCACCGCATCTATCCCACCCGCGGCAGCACAGGCTTGCACGATTTGGGTCCTGCCTGCATCGGTACTCACATCGGCAGCCACGCAGTGGTGTACTGAGCCCAGCTCTGCCTGCAGCACCTGCAGCTTGTCCGCATCAATACACGTCAGCACCAGGCGGACTCCGCGCTTGGCCAGCTGGTGGCACAACACTGAGCCGATGCCACCGGTGGCACCGGTAACCAGTACCAGTTTATTGGTCAAGTGCATGAAGTGCTCCTGCCGCAGCTGTGCTGGCAACCGGGATGCCATGCTCGGCTGAAAGGGTGTGGAAAATATCGCCATACAGTTTGAAGAACATGTTGGCAGCGTGAATGATCTGCGCCTGTTCGGCAGGATCCGTGATCTTGTCCATCAAGCCTTCGAAGAACTTCACATGATCCTGGTCGAGCGAGCCATGTGAATAGAGATAACTGAACGCCTTGCGTGGCAACTCCAGTTTTGCACGAATGGCATCAGCGGCCTTGTCGGCAATGCGGATACTGGTGCCTTCCAGCACATGCACCATGCCGAAGAAACCCAACGGGTTGACGCGGCTTACCATGTCCCAGGCATAGGCCACCATCAATTCTGTTGCTGCTGCCGGTTTGCTGTTGCGCGCCGCTTCCTTGTCGTAGCCGCAATTGGCGATGTCGTTGAGGATCCATTCCTGATGACCGGTTTCCTCTTCAATGTATTCAGCCACGGCCACGCGCAGCCATTCCTTGCTTTCCGGCAGTCGTGCACCGGTGCCCATCAACAAGGGCACGGTATGCTTGACGTGATGGTAGGCCTGCAGCAGGAACCCGACGTAATCATCCAGGCTGATCTGGCCCTGAAACGTGCGGGCGATGATCGGGGCCGACAACAGATGCTGCTGCGCCACGGTGGTTTGTTGTATCAACTGCTGATAAAAACTCATGCTAGCTCCTGTCTGTCTATCCATTTCTCAGCCTGCCACAACTTGCAACTGCGGTTCGGCATAGAGTCTGTCGATGTCTTCTTGAAAACGTTGGGCAATGGCGGCGCGGCGCGGGCGGCCGTTGCCGGTGACCAAAGCGGGATCTGCGGCCAGCGGTTGTGCCAGACGGATCCAGCGCTTGATCCGCGCATAATCGGGCAGGCGCTGATTAACCTGGGCCAGCGCCTGTTCAATCAGCGCGTCAGGAATAGTGCTGGCCACCGGACCCAGCAACGCACTGCACCAGGGCTTGGCATCACCCATCACCACTACATCCCGAAACAATGTAGTGGCCAGCAATTCACTTTCCACCCATTCGGGGGCGATATTGCGGCCATAGCTGGAAATCAGCAGGTTTTTGCTACGGCCATCGATGTGCAGGAAACCCTGTGCATCGATATGGCCCAGATCCCCGGTAGCGATGCGCTGCGGATACCAGCTCTGCGGATCGCCGACATAGCCGAGCATCGCGTTGCCGCTGACGAAAATTTCATTGTCCTTTGGTTCTACTTCTACGTTGATATGAGGCAAGGGTTTGCCGCAACTGCCTGGCAGGTCTCCAGCTGGCGTATTGAGACTCACGACTGAAGCACATTCGGACAAGCCATAACCTTCGTAGACCGGCAGGCCAAGTAGCCGGGCTTCCCCGATCAGGGCAGAGGCAACGCGGGCACCCCCTACCGCAATGAACTTGAATGCGGGCGCTTTCCAGCCAGACTTCGCGGCATGAACCAACAACTGCAGCAACTGGGGTATCAGGATGATCGAATCTGGTTGTACGGTACTGAGGGCCTGCAGCATTTTTTGCGGATCCTGCAGCGCACTGCCGGCAAAACCCAACTCATTCAGGGAGCGCAGTACGACAGTGCCACCCGCCAGCAAAGGCGCATACACACCGGCTACATTTTCCAATAACGTGCCAAGGGGCAGCACACAAAGATGAACCGGTTTTTCAAGTCCAACCGCTTCCTTCAGTGCTTCCGCCTGCAGCAGCAGCTGGGCCGTACTCAGGCATACGCCTTTGGGAGTTCCGGTGGAACCAGAGGTGAACGTAATCTTGTCGGTGCCCTTTGGCAGTTGCGGAGCAGTGCCGCTGGCAAGCTTGCGCAAGGCCAGGCCTGGCAGCATGTTCACTGCCGGTTCATCGGCATGCTGGGCGAACAGGGATGGCGTGGAGGTAAATACTGCCTGTACCGCACAACTCTGCAGCACGTGCGCCAGCTGTTGTTGACTGAAAAATACCGGCAACGGAACGCAGAGAATGCCGGCATGCTGGCAGGCAAGGTCGACCAGCAGCCATTCCACATTGTTGTCACCATGCAAGGCCACCCGGCTTATTTGCATGGAGACCAGGCGAGACGCCAGCGTCAGTACCCGTATCCGGATTTCATCCCAGCGGTAGCTGTGCTTGCTGTCTTGCAGCACCACGTGACTGGCATCCAGCCTTGTATCCAGCACTTGCAGCAGCGATTTCATCTCAACGACCTCTCAATTCCTCGGCCAGCACATTGATCCGGTAGCGGTACATGCGCAGCACGCGTCGCAGCAGCGGACGACTCTGGATAATATCCATCGCCGTGCTCAGGCGGCCGGCCATCACCAACGGAGCCGTGTCGTAATAGGAACCCCACGTGGCGCGTTCGTCTGCATCCAGGCGGCTGATATCGGCTTCCTTCAGGGTAATCAGTGGGAAGCCGAGCTTCTCCAGGTTGTTGCGCAAGGCCTTGGTCGCAGTAAACGTAATCCATTCGTAACCGGCGCGATGCAGCAGTGAAGTAAACAGCAAAAACAGGATATGGCTGGCGCCGCGCTGCGCGGCGGCAAGATTGCCGATTTCCACGATGCTGGTACGTTCCACGTTTTCACCGCTGTGCCCGGCGAGAAGTGCTTCGAGGGGCTGATCCAGATAGTTCTCAAGAAAAAGCGGGGTACTGTCAGCAGGACGCATACCGGCAACCCCGGAAATCCCGCCGAGACAGCGCAGGGTCAAAAACC
>JBIIWM010000074.1:0-11807 GCA_044338875.1 Pseudohongiellaceae bacterium
CTTCAGGTGCGCCAGTGATGGTGAAGTCGGGCTGCACGTTTTCACCATGGGAAGTGAATTTGAGCGGGATCACGGCGCCGTCTTCAAAAGCGGTGCTCTTCACCTGCATATTGGGCAGCTGGAAGCCCTGGGCTGCTGCCTGATTGATGCTGACCATGGCAACCAGTGCCAGTGCGAAACCAAGTATTTTCTTCATGCGAAACTCCTGTTGTTGGTATGACTTTCTAGTTGGTATGACTTTCCAGTTGGTACGATTTTATCAAGACCGGCCGATGGTAGCAGCATATCTGAATCAATTCCTGACCCGCAACGCTACCAGCTCGCCGGGGTGTCCGGTGTCACCAATTGGCACCACAATATACTGGACGCCATCTATGGCATACGTCATCGGCAGACCGGTTTGCTTGGCAGGTAATTCCAGCTCGGCAACAATTTCTCCGGTAGCCTTGTCGTGGGCCCGGAACATGCGACCACCGCCGGTCTGGCCGCCATAGAGTCCGGCCCCTTCCCCGGCAAACAACAGTGACTTGGTGACCAGCAGGGCACCCCGATCACCATGGCCGGTACGTTCGGGCAGTTCCACACCCTGCAGGCGCGGATGCTCACGCAGTGCCGCCGGTGTATCGGCATTGGCCATCATCCACAGATGCTCACCGGTGTTCATGTCGATGGCCGTGATGCGTCCATACGGGGGTTTGTTCAATGGCAGGCCATCTGGACCTTCCATTACCAGGCCCTGGGCTTTCATCGCGTAATCGAATTCGTCGCTGCGTGAAGGCTCAAGTCCAATCCGCATGGGATGCGAGGTGGATGGAATGTAGAGAACGTTGGTTTCCGGATCGAACACTGCGCCCTGCCAGTTGGCACCACCACCAAAGCCTGGCATGTACACGGTGCCATTGTTGTTTTCATCGACCAGTGAAGGTGCTGTGAACAAGGGACCCCAGGTATAGCCTTCGAGGATCTGCAGCGCTTCGGCGCGCAGTTCGGGAGTGAAATCGATCAGGTCGTTTTCAGTGAGCCCCTGCACTTCGAATGGTGCCGGTTTGCTCGGGAATGGTTGCGTGGGGGACAACTGCTCACCGGGCACGCCACCTTGGGGGACGGCCCGTTCTTCAATCGGCCATACCGGTTCGCCGGTAAGGCGATTAAAGGTAAAGACCATGCCTTGCTTGGTTACCTGAATGGCCGCAGGAATCTCTTTGCCATCGACGACAAGATCGGCCAGTACCGGACCGGTCGGCGGGTCGTAATCCCACACATCGTGATGCACCAACTGGAAATGCCAGACGCGTTCGCCGGTCTTGGCATCCAGTGCAAGCAGGCTCTGGGAAAACAGGTTGTCGCCAGGGCGATGACCGCCGTACATGTCGCCAGTGGCCGCTTCTACCGGCACATACACGATGCCACGTTCAAGGTCTGCTGACATCGTTGACCAGGAACCGGCATTTCCGGTGAAGCTGTTGCTGTCGTTACGCCAGGTTTCGGTACCGAACTCGCTGCCCTGCGGAATCGTATGGAACTTCCACAGCAAGTTGCCGGTATGGATGTCGTAGCCGCGAATATTGCCGGCGGCTGCTTGCTTGGACGGTGGCGAACCGCCCGAAGGAAAGGTTGCACCCACGACCACGACATCGCCGACGATCATCGGTGGGGAGGTACTGCCCACGGTAATGGTAGCCGGATCGATTTCAAACCGGTCTTCCAGCTCCAGCCGCAAATCGACCAGGCCCTTGTCGCCAAACTGCGGATCGGGCAGGTGCGTGACCGGATCCAGTGCCAACATCTGGTAGCCGGGAGTGATCACGACCAGACGCGTCTGCCCAGCGGCGCGCCACACGGAAAGGCCGCGTCCGGAATTTACACGGGGACCACTGCGGGTGCCTTCATCAAGGCGATACATCCACAGGTTTTCACCGGTAACCGGATCAATCGCAACTACATCACGACGGCGTCCTGCGGTGGTATACAACACACCATCCACCATCAGCGGCGTGGCCTCGTAATTGAACTCGGGCTGCGGACCGTGGTTGGCACTGTACCAGCGCCATGCCACTTCCAGATTGCCGACATTTTCCTTGTTGATGAGATCAAGTGGCGCGTAATGCGCAGAAGCCGCCGTACCGTGATAGCTCAACCATTCGGCATCGATGCTGCGCTGCGAAACCGCAGCACCGTTCGCCACTGAGGCCACACGCACCGGATCGGGCGATTCGGCGAGGCTGATGCTGACCAGTTCGCCGGCTGTCGCTGCCAGTGCAGTATCGCCGGCAGGCAAGCCGTTCTGCTGCAGGATGAAGGCCACCAGTGCAGCATAGTTTTGTGGAGTGAAACCGTTGGGATTATTCACCGGCATGGTGCTGGCAGTGATCTGGTAAAACGCACCGAGCGACTGCCCTGCCCATTTGTTCCAGAATCCAGCACCGGTCAACGCCGGGCCGGCTTCACCACCACGCAAGGTGGCGCCATGGCATTCGATACAGGAGCTCACATACAGCGAAGCGCCCGTGGCCGCCTGCGCGGCGGTGTAGACACCGTCACGCGTGGATTGCTGCGCCAGTGCCAGCGAGGAAACACAAAGATAAACTCCCGCTGCGAAGGCGCGGATCGTGAAAGTTGAACTCGGCAAGTGCTTCCCCTGTTTGCTGTTTTTATGGGGGCCGATACTGCGCAAGCCGGCTCAACTAGTCAACCGCTGGTCAGGACAATCACTTGCGGAACAGGGGCTGGACCAAACGCCGCCAGGATAGCGCCAAGCCCGTCCACACGAGGAACAGCGCTGCCAACGAAGCCAGGCCGGCAAGGGTTTGACCCCAGAATCCCAACACCTCACCAGTGTGCAAAAACCGTGCAGTCGTGCGCAAGCGCTGTGCCGCCGGCATATCGGCAAAACCGCGCAGGACCAGCACCTCGCCACTGCTGCGATCCAGCGTAAGAGTATGCCGCAATTGGGCCTGCGCCCCGTTGCCGGCATCCACTTCCACCATTACCGTGCTGTCCGTTACTTTCGGCAGCGTAAGGGTTACACGCTGCCAATCGACCGGCTGATGGGCAAGCGCCGTATTAAGCAGTCGGTCGAGGGTCAGGTATGACGACGCCTCCCCTGTTTCCGCAGCGCCAGGCAGATCATGCGCTGCCGCTAGTCCGGGTTGCGGATTTGCAGGCCTGATGCCGGCTACGGCCAGCCCAGGTCCGCCGGCAGCAGCGACCGCCGGGACCTCAGCACCGAAGGCCCGGTACATAAGGTTGGCAGCCCAGGGATAGGAAATCACCGCACCGGTGTATACCACCGCGAGCAAGGGCACTGCTGCCCAGATACCGAAAATATGATGCCAGTGGAAATCCCGCGTCTTGCTGTTGGGATAGTCCGCGCTGAACATCAGGCGTGCCTTGAACACCGTCCATTTGTAAAGTCTGGGTAGCCACAGATAGATGCCGCTCAAGACCAGGAACAGGAAGATGACATTGCTGATGCCAGTGACCTGGCGTGCAATCGCGCGCTGCTCACCTTCCATGTTGAACCAGCGGTGGAACCCGGTGATCCAAGCGAACACGGCGCTCATGCGCGGCGAGCCGGCTTCCATTGCTGCCCCGGTATAGGGATTCAGGTGAGGGCCCGCTTGGCGGCCTGCGCGGAAACTGACCGGGGCTACCGGATCATTGGATACTACGAGGGCATTGGCTTGCAGATCAGGCTGGGCCTGCTGCTGCAGGCTGATCAATTGCTCCAGCGGCAGCCGCGGTTGCCCTGCCGCCTGGACATGATGTTGCCCTGCATCCCAGGCCTTGATTTGGCGCTCATACGTCAGCAGCACGCCAGTAAGGGACATCGTGAATATGAAGACAGCCGCAGCGACTCCGCAGCAGAGATGGGTCCAGAAAATGATGCGTCGAATCATGAGTACACGATCTTGAAAAAGACCGCAGCATTCTTATACAAATGCGAATAGTTATCAATAGCATTTGTTTGCCAGTGCTCGAGAATGCAGACCGATACCAGCGCAACCCGCCTTGGCCCAAGGCAGACTTCCTCAGGCGTAAAGGTCGTAGTCGTCCGCAGCCGTGATCGTAACAGTGACGATGTCGCCCACTTCCAGGCCTTCCGGATCCTCGATGAAGACCAGGCCATCGATTTCAGGAGCATCAGCCTTGCTACGACCGATGGCACGGCCATCTTCAATCGCATCGACCAACACATCCATCTCCTTGCCGACTTTTTGCTGCAAGCGCTCGGCACTGATGTCCTGCTGCAGCGCCATGAAGCGTTCCCAGCGCTCCTGCTTCACTTCTTCCGGCACGTGATCCGGCAAGGCATTCGCCTGGGCGCCATCCACAGCGGAATACTTGAAACAGCCCACGCGATCGAGCTGGGCTTCCTCGAGGAAATCCAGCAGTTCTTCAAAGTCATCATTGGTTTCACCGGGAAAACCCACGATGAAAGTGCTGCGCAACGTGATATCGGGACAAATGTCGCGCCAGGCCTTGATACGCTCCAAGGTGTTTTCGGTGGCCGCTGGACGCTTCATCGCCTTGAGCACACGCATGCTGGCGTGCTGGAACGGAATATCGAGATACGGAAGGATCTTGCCTTCCGCCATCAACGGAATGACCTTGTCGACATGCGGGTAAGGATACACATAATGCAGGCGCACCCATACGCCAAGGCCAGCCAGCGCTTCACACAAGCCCTGCATGCTGCCTTTGACCGGGCGGCCTTGCCAGAAACCGGTCTGGTATTTGAGATCGACACCATAGGCGCTGGTGTCCTGCGAAATCACCAGCAGTTCGCGCACGCCGGCATTCACGAGGCGTTCGGCCTCATCCAGCACGGAACCCACCGGACGGCTGACAAGATCACCCCGCAGCGACGGGATGATGCAGAAGCTGCAGCGGTGATTGCAGCCTTCGGAAATCTTCAGATACGAATAATGCCGCGGCGTCAGCTTGATGCCTTGCGGTGGCACCAGGTCGATAAAAGGATCGTGGCGTATCGGTTGGGGAATCACGTCATGCACTGCGCCGACCACGGCTTCATAGGCCTGGGGTCCGGTAACGCTCAGTACTTTTGGGTGTACCCGCAGGATCTCGTCGGCGTTCTTGCCCATGCAACCGGTCACAATCACCTTGCCGTTTTCGCGAATCGCTTCGCCAATCGCATCAAGCGATTCCTGTTTGGCGCTGTCGATAAAGCCACAGGTGTTCACCACCACGACATCGGCATTCTCGTAGTTGGGCACGATGTCGTAACCCTCCAGGCGCAACTGGGTCAGGATGCGTTCGGAATCCACCAGCGCCTTGGGGCAGCCGAGGGATACGAAACCGACACGTTTACTGGGTTCTTTGGGGGTAGTACTCATGATGAAAGCCCGGTGGAAGGGCGCGCATCTTAGCATTTGCGTGGTTTTGAGGACACCCACGGGATTTGTGCCGGGCCACCCACGTGTTGGGCTTTGGAGTCCGGGCTCGCTCGGGTGTTGTCCGCTTGTCCTCGCGGCTCCGCGCCGGAAACACCCGACCCAGCCCTTATCTGGCCTTGGTGTGCGTGGGTGTCCTTCCAGTGCATCCAGTGCAGTAGGGCTATCTGGTCTCGAACTGCAGTGCCTCCGGCGGCGGAGCTGCTAATGAGCTCGGCCGATATTGGAGCGGAACGGAGCCTGAGAACAATGGCAGCGCAGCCTGTGCTCCGGAGGTTTGATTCAACAGAACCAACATCTGCCAAAGCAACAACCCGCATTGACATACGTTTTTTCATATATATGATATCCCGCATACATAAAACGGGAAGCTCACCATGAGTCCACTCACTTTCTACAAGTGCCTGTCCGACGACACCCGACTCAAATGCCTGCTGTTGCTGCAGATCAAGAAAGAACTATGCGTCTGCGACCTGATGCAGGCACTGCAACAGAGCCAACCGAAGGTGTCGCGCCATCTGGCGGATTTGCGCAACTGCGGCCTCGTTACAGATGAACGCCAGGGCAAATGGGTGTACTACCGCATCAACAAGGCCCTGCCCGACTGGAGCCTCAAGGTCTTGAGCCAGACTGCAAAAAATTCCGGCGCTTACCTGCAAGCCTGTCTCGACATCCTCGACGCCGAAACTGCGGCCGCCTGCTGCTGAAACCGGTATTGGAAACCACACGTGAAAATTCTCTATATCTGTACCCACAATCGTTGCCGCAGCATTCTGTCGGAAGCCATCACCAATCAGCTTTCCAGTGGCCGCATCGTTGCACGAAGTGCTGGCAGCCAACCGGCTGGAGAAGTGCATCCCCTTACCCTGAAATATCTGCAGAAAGCCGGTGTCGCTACCGCGGGCCTGAGCAGTAAATCCTGGGAGGAACTTGAAAGTTTCGCGCCAGACCTTGTCGTGACTGTGTGCGATGCTGCTGCACAGGAAAGCTGTCCGGTGTGGTTTGGCAAAGCGGTGAAAGTGCATTGGGGCCTGGCCGATCCCTCCAAAGTCCAGGGCACCGAAGAGGAAACGGCTCTGGCGTTTAGTGCCTGTATTGCCGAGATAAAACGACGGATACGCACCCTGCTGGAGCTGGAACCTTATTGCCAGTATGAGAACTACCTGAAGCAAGCCCTCAATAATGCTGGAGCCAGCGCATGATCCTGAGCGATCTTTCCCTGCCCAACATCGCTGCCGCTGAATTCAGGATTCCGCAGACTGAATTTTTGCAGCAACCGGTTTCCGCCCACAAGCCCCGCATCCTGTTGTTGTACGGCTCCCTGCGTGACCGTTCCTACAGTCGCCTGGTTGTCGAGGAATGCGCACGCCTGTTGCTGCACATGGGCGCAGAAATCCGTATCTACAATCCGCGCGATCTGCCCCAGCCTGATACTTCCGATGGCTCGCATCCCAAGGTGAAGGAACTGCGTGAACTGATGCAGTGGTCAGAAGGCCAGGTCTGGTGTTCGCCGGAACGGCATGGTGCGATGACCGGCATCATGAAATCGCAGATCGACTGGATACCACTGTCCATTGGCGCAGTGCGTCCGACCCAGGGCAAGACGCTGGCAGTGCTGCAAGTATGCGGCGGCTCGCAATCGTTCAATGCAGTGAACCAGATGCGCATCCTCGGTCGCTGGATGCGCATGCTCACCATTCCCAACCAGTCTTCCGTGGCCAAAGCCGCGTTTGAATTTGACGAAGCCGGACGCATGAAACCCTCATCCTTCTACAACCGCATCGTGGATGTGATGGAAGAACTCCTGAAATTCACGCTGCTCACCCGCGACCTCAAGGATTACCTGGTAGACCGCTATTCCGAACGCGTGGAAAGTGCTGAAGAACTCAGCAAACGCATCAACCAGCGCGAGCTGTAGGCAAGCAACCAACAAACTTCAAGGAGCAATGGAACTTTGGGAATTTTCGAACGTTATCTGTCGCTATGGGTGGCGCTGTGCATCAGCGCCGGGGTCGGGCTTGGCCTGCTGTTGCCAGGTTTTTTTACCGCGATCGCCGCGCTTGAATTTGCAAAGGTCAACCTCGTGATGGCAGTGCTGATCTGGATCATGATTTACCCAATGATGATCCAGATAGATTTTTCGGCCATCCGGGATGTGGGTCAAAAACCGAAGGGACTCTTCCTCACCATCGTCGTGAACTGGCTGATCAAGCCGTTCACGATGGCAGCACTTGGCTGGCTGTTTTTCCGCGTATTGTTCGTCGACTGGGTCGATCCGCAATCGGCCACGGAATACATCGGCGGCATGATCCTGCTGGGCGTGGCGCCCTGTACCGCGATGGTGTTCGTGTGGAGCCAGCTCGTCAAAGGCGATCCCAACTACACGCTGGTTCAGGTTTCCATCAACGACCTCATCATGATCGTTGCTTTCGCACCGATTACGGCGTTCTTGTTGGGTGTGAGCGATATCCATGTGCCCTGGGAAACCTTGCTGCTGTCGGTAGTGCTTTATGTCGTGCTGCCACTGATCGCCGGCGTTGTTACCCGCAAAAAACTTGATCGCGATGCCAACCACGTGCGTTTGACGGCCTTTGTGGCTGCACTCAAACCCTGGTCAATCGTGGGTCTGCTCGCCACCGTCATGCTGCTATTCGGCTTCCAGGCCGAAACCATCCTCGCCTCACCCCAGACCATCGTGCTGATCGCGCTTCCGCTGGTGATCCAGAGTTATGGCATCTATGCGATCACTTTCGTGCTCGCGCTGCGCTTGCGCCTGAACTATGCGGTAGCAGCGCCCGCGTGCCTGATTGGCACGTCCAATTTCTTCGAACTGGCCGTGGCCGTGGCTATTTCACTGTTCGGCTTGAATTCAGGAGCTGCGCTGGCGACTGTGGTTGGCGTGCTGGTGGAAGTGCCGGTGATGCTGTCGCTGGTAAGTTTTTCCAATCGCACACGGCACTGGTTTCCTGCCTGAACCACACCCATAAAAAAACCGGCTTGAAGGCCGGTTTTTTCAAAACACTACTTTTTTTCAGCAGTCAGCCTGTTCGTGCACAGCCTTGAGCATCGCCTGGCGTTGAGCTTCCAGTTGCGGTGGCAGCGTACTTCCCATCTCGGCAAACATTTTACTCTGGTCTTCAAACTCGCGACGGCTGTTGTCAACATCAACGCTCATCAGGGCCTTGAAGGTCTCGCGGTCGAATGCCATGCCTTCCCAGGACATGTCGTCATAGAAGGGAACGGTACCGAATACGGTTTCGTGGCCTTGCACTTTGCCGCCTACACGATTTACAACCCACTGCAATACTCGCATGTTCTGGCCAAAACCAGGCCACAGCCACTTGCCATCGGCAGTCTTGCGGAACCAGTTCACACGGAAGATTTTGGGCGGCTGTGTGACGCGATTCTCCATGCTCAGCCAGTGCTTCCAGTAGTCGCCCATGTTGTAGCCGCAGAACGGCAACATCGCCATTGGGTCGCGTCGGATGGCAGCCTGGTTGTCAGCAGCGGCCGTGGCTTCAGAACCCAGCGTAGCGCCCATGTAGACACCGTGTTCCCAGCTGCGGCTTTGGTACACCAGCGGGAAGGTAGTGCTCAGGCGACCACCGAACAAGAAGGCACTGATGGGGACGCCTCTTGGGTTCTCCCATTCAGGGTCAATGCTCGGGCATTGGCTCGCAGGAGCGGTGAAGCGGGCATTGGGATGCGAAGCCGGTGTCGCGCTGGATGGCGTCCAGTCGTTGCCGCGCCAATCGATCAGGTGCGCAGGCGCTTCCCTTGTCATGCCTTCCCACCACACATCGCCGTCATCAGTGAGGGCCACGTTGGTGAAGATGGTGTTCCTGGTCATGGTAAGCATGGCAGCAGGATTGGACTCCATCGAGGTACCTGGTGCCACGCCAAAGAAGCCGGCTTCCGGGTTGATGGCGTACAGGCGGCCATCGGCACCGGGCTTGATCCAGGCAATGTCGTCACCAATGGTCCAGACCTTCCAGCCTTCGAACCCCTTGGGGGGAATCAGCATCGCGAGGTTGGTCTTGCCGCAGGCACTGGGGAAAGCGCCAGTAACATAAGTCTTGTTGCCCTGGGGATCTTCCACACCCACGATCATCATGTGCTCGGCCATCCAGCCTTCGTCACGCGCCATCACTGAGGCAATGCGCAGAGCAACGCACTTCTTGCCCAGCAACGCGTTGCCGCCGTAGCCGGAACCATAGCTGATGATTTCGCGCGCTTCGGGAAAATGCACGATGTAACGATTTTCAGGATCGCAGGGCCAAGCCACATCCTTGCGGCCGTCTTTCAATGGAAAGCCAATGGAGTGCAGGCACTTGATGAAAGGCTTGTTGCCAAGGACTTCCAGCACCTTGCTGCCTATGCGCGCCATGATGCGCATGCTTACAACGACGTAAGGGGAATCGGTGATCTGGATACCGATCTGGGCGATATCAGAACCCAGCGGGCCCATGCTGAACGGGATCACATACATCGTACGACCAGTCATGCAGCCGGCGAACAAACCCTTGAGCTGATGCCGCATCGCAGCAGGTTCATCCCAGTTGTTGGTGGGGCCGGCGTCCGATTGTTTTTCGGAACAGATAAAAGTACGGTCTTCTACGCGAGCCACATCCCGGGGATCGGAACGGGCAAGAAAGGAATTCGGGCGCAAGTCCTGGTTCAGTTTGAGGAAGGTGCCAGACGCGACCAGTTCATTGCACAGGCGGTCATACTCTTCCTGGGTGCCATCGCACCAGTACACATCCCTGGGCAGGCACAGGTCGGCTATTTCCTTGACCCAGTTCAACAAAACGGTGTTGCTAGTTCGCTCTTTATGAGAGTCCATAAATTCCAGATGCTCCAGATTGACTGTGACAGGTAATCACAATGGTTGGCCTACAGTTCAAATCCCCGTACCTTCCCGGGGGATGAGTATCCGGGAAACGGGGTCAGGCTGCGGCCGTTCATGGCGCCCCTCAAACGGGAACAATCGAGGCACCAGCTATAATAAGAGCCGCGCATTCTAGTACGGATGGAAATAATTTTCACGCCACAGGCAAGACCTGCGAGTTGGCCATGAGGGGCATGCTCCATATCCACCCCTTCGGAACGTGAAGAGGAACTTTAAGATCGCAGGCACAAGTGCTACATTGGCGCCCTTTTTTTCGCAGCAGCAATTCGCAGCAGCAATTCTCAGCAGCCCAGGAACCCCATGAAATCGTACAAAATCGCCCTGCTCGACGGTGACGGTATCGGCCCGGAAATCATGGCCGAAGCCGTAAAAATCCTCAAATTGGTTGCCACCCGCAACAAAGTCAACTTTGAGCTGACCCATACCCCGTTCGGGGCCAGCGCCTGGTTTTCCCATGGTGCGTCCTTCCCGGACGAGACCAAAGCGGTCTGCGACGCGGCGGATGCCATCCTCAAAGGCCCGATTGGCCTGAGCTTTGAGGAATCCAAGAAGATTCCCGTGGACCAGCAGCCCGAGCGTGGCGCCTTGCTGCCTCTGCGCCGGCGTTACAATACCTACGCAAACTTTCGCCCGGTGTATCTGCCCAAGGGCCTCATTCATTTCTCCCCGCTGAAACCTGAAATCATCGGCGACGGCATCGACATCATGATGATTCGTGAGCTGGTTGGCGGCCTCTATTTCGGCAAGAAGGAAACCGGCGTCAATGCCGCCGGCAAACGCTATGTGAATGAAATGCTGGAATATGACGAGGACCAGATCCGTGCCATCGTCAAAGTCGGCTTCCAGACTGCGCAAAAGCGCAAGAAAGTACTGCACAACATCCACAAGTCCAACGTGTTGAAGTCCAGCGTGCTGTGGAACGAGATCGTCGAAGAAGAGAAGCAAAACTATCCCGACGTGCAGGTGGAGCACATTCTGGTGGATTCCGCTGCCACCTACCTGTGCCTGAAGCCCACCATGTTCGACGTGATGCTGATGGAAAACATGTTCGGCGACATCCTGTCCGACCAGGGCGGCGGCATTCTCGGCTCCCTCGGGCTGATGCCTTCTGCGTGCATGGGTCCGGACAAGGCCTACTATGAACCCTCGCACGGTTCCGCGCCCGACATCGCCGGCAAGAACATCGCCAACCCCTACTCCATGATCGGTTCCGTGGCGATGATGCTGGAGATGAGCTTTGGCATGGAGCAGGAGTCGAAAAACCTCTGGCAGGCCATGCAAAGCGTGTTCGCACAGGGCTATTCCACCCCCGATCTGTCGCGTCCCGGGTCTGGCGTGAAAATGATCAGCACCAGCGAATTTGGCACTCTGGTCGCCAAAGAGCTGGCGGCGATGCCCATTCCCTGAGCCTCGTTCAGGAACAAAAAAAAATTGAAAATGCGGACCTTGTGTCCGCTTTTTTGTTTGTTTCTGTGGCAATATCA
>JBIIWM010000283.1:0-3405 GCA_044338875.1 Pseudohongiellaceae bacterium
TTTGAAGAAGCGCAAGTGTTGCGCCAGCGAGAGACCGCGCAGAACGCACTCGCCGCGTTGCTGGCCTTGCAGGAAACCATGGAAGCCAAGGATGTGAAGCGTTGGGCCGCAGAGGCGTACGCTGATGTTATCGATGTCGCCACGCAGGGTGATACGGCTTATCGTGAACAGCGCTTCATTGATGCCGCAGGTCTCTACCAAAAAGGTGCCGATATCTTGCAAGACCTCGACGCCACCATGGAGCAGCGCTATGTGGATCTCATCGCCGCTGGCACTGCTGCCCTGGCACGCGATGCGGCGGCAGAAGCTGCAACCGCGTTTGACAACGCACTGCTGATGCAGCCCGCCGGAACAGAGGCTCTCAGTGGCAAGGAGCGCGCTGCAGTCCTGAACGACGTGCTGACCTTGCTCGAGCAAGGTCGCGCCCAGCATGAGCGTGGCGAGCTTGATGCCGCCAAGTCCAGCTACCAGCAGGCGCTTGCACTGGACAGTGCCCATATCAACGCGACCGCAGCGCTGCAGCAAGTGAACCTCGACATCGCACAACGCGCATATGCCGACGCCATGTCGCGCGGATATGCCGCGCTGCAAAAAGATGATCCGGAAGCGGCTGAACTCGCCTTCCGCGATGCGCTCACCATGCGTCCCGATGCGGAAGAAGTGCAGGTGGCGCTGCAACAAGCCGCCGACCAGATTTCCGGAACCCGCATCAACCGCTACATGGAGGCAGCGCTTGCATTTGAAACAAATGAAGAGTGGTCGTCGGCGCTGGAGCAGTGGGAAGCGGCGCTGAAGGTCGATCCGAATCTCGTGGTGGCCGACCGTGGCAAGCGCCGCACCGAAACCCGACTCGAGCTGGATCTTTTTTTCACCAAGGTAATCGCCAAGCCGCTGGAACTGGTAGCGGAAGATATCCATGCCCAAACCCGGCAACTGTTGATTGATATCCGGCAAATCAGCAATCAGGGCCCACGCCTGCGTGAACAAGTCGTCGCGGTGGAAGCACTGATGGCCAACGCGCGCGTTCCGGTAACGCTGACCGTGCAGTCCGATGGGCTCACCCGCGTTACCATCAGGCGTGTCAGTGAGCTTGGCCTTTTCACCAGCACGAGCCTCGAGCTCTTGCCCGGTGAGTATGTTGCCGTCGGTGTTCGTGACGGCTACCGCGATGCGCGCGTCGAGTTCACTGTCAACATCGGCACGCAAGCACCCGCCGTCACTGTCGCGTGCAGTGAAAAAATTTGAGAAGTACTGTAGCCACCCATGACTGAACCCAAGCAAGGCCCAACCTTCGACCCGGCAGATGACGCGCCCATCATCGCGGCCGATTTCACGCCGATCGACGCCAAGCGCCGCGGACTCTCGCTGCAGTTAAGTCCTGTCCGCATCAGCATCGGTGCTGCTCTGCTGCTATTTATGCTGGCGGGCTGGTTCGTGCTGACCGCGCGTTCGATTTTTTTCGACGTCGCTCCGCTTGGCAGCGAGGTAAATGTGAGTGGCGGCCTCGCCTTGCAAGTGGGTCCGCGTTACCTGATTCGTGAAGGCGCGATTGACGTGCGCATCAATGCCGAAGGGTACTACGAGTATGCAGGGGAGCTAGCCGTCGGCAACCAGCAAGCCCAAACCTTCACGATCGAATTGCTGCCTCTTCCTGGTTTTCTCGACCTTGATACCGGCGCTGTCACCGGTGCTGAAATCATCATTGATGGCGAGAGCATCGGCAGCACCCCGCTGCAACAAATCGAACTTGCTGCCGGTGAGCACACCCTGGTGGTACGCAAGGACCGCTATGAAACCCTGGAGACCACCGTCGCCATCACTGGTCGCTCCGCCAGGCAGGCACTGACGCTGGAACTGCTGCCGGCCTGGGCCAACGTGAGTTTCACCACCACGCCAGCCGGCGCCACCGTCTCGGTCGATGGCACAGAAATCGGCAGCACACCGCTGACGGCTGAAGTGCTGGCGGGCGAACATGAAGTCCTCGTGAAGCTACCCGCACACAAGGCGTGGACCGATACGCTCGCGGTCACCGCCCGTACTGATCTGGCGCTGCCGGCCATCACGCTGGAACCAGCCGATGGTCTCGTGATGCTGCGTAGCACACCGTCCAATGCCAGTGTCACCGTAAACGGCACGTATCGTGGCCAAACTCCACTGGAGCTGAGCCTGCCGCCGACCAGCTCGCATCAATTGGTGTTCTTCGTGAACGGATACGAGGAAGCGCGCCGCGAACTGCGGACCCAGGCAGAAGGTGAAAGCAGTGTCAGCGTCACCCTGGAGCCCATTGTCAGTTCCGTGGTGATTACGGCGGTGCCTGCGGATGCCGAAGTGTTTGTAAATGGCGTCGCCAAGGGCTCTGCCAACCAAACCCTCGAACTGCTCGCCGCCAGCCAGACCATCGAAATCCGGCGCGAAGGGTTCGTGCCGTACAGCACCACCTTCGTATCGCGTCCGGGCTTTGAACAACAAATGCAGGTGGAACTGAAATCGCTGCAGCAACAACGCATCGAAGCCATCAAGCCGGAAATCACCACGCTGGCCGGGCAAACCCTCAAGCTGGTCCAGCCCGGCAGTTTCACAATGGGCGCCTCGCGCCGCGAAGCCGGGCGCCAGGCCAATGAAGTACTGCGCAACGTGAAACTTGGCAAACCGTTTTACCTTTCACTTACCGAAGTAACCAATGCCCAGTACGCGGCGTTCGACGCCGAGCATTCGTCCGGGGTAGTGGAAGGACAAACGCTGGGCAATCCCACCCAGCCCGTGGTCCGCATCGGCTGGGAAGATGCCGTGCGTTACTGCAATTGGCTTAGCACCAACGAAGGACTCGAGCCGTTCTATGTGATCAATGATGCCAGTGTCACCGGTTTCAATCCCGACAGCACGGGCTACCGGTTGCCGAGTGAAGCCGAGTGGGAATGGGTAGCGCGCGTGGAAGCTGATCCAGCGAATCTGTTGCGCTTCCCCTGGGGCCAGGAACTGCCGCCGCCAGACAAGCAAGGCAACTACGCCGACATGTCGACTGCGGGTTTCCTTGGTCGCATCCTGGTGAATTACAACGATGGCTATATCGGCAGCGCCCCCGTCGGCAGCTTCGCCCCCAACGCCCAGGGCTTCTTCGACATCGGTGGCAACGTGGCCGAATGGGTGCATGATTTCTACGGCGCCGGCGGCATGACCGGCACCAACACCGAAGTGGACCCACTGGGCCCGCAGAGCGGCACCTACCATGTCATCAAGGGTTCCAGCTGGGCTCATGGTTCCATCACTGAACTGCGACTGGCCTTCCGTGACTACAACAATACCTCACGCGATGATGTCGGCTTCCGCGTGGCACGTTATCTGGGAGCGCCGTGATGCAACGTTACCTGCTTGTTGCCCTGTGGTTGCTGCTTGGCCTGCGTTGTG
>JBIIWM010000284.1:0-3394 GCA_044338875.1 Pseudohongiellaceae bacterium
GCGCCAAGTGCCCGCCTAAGGAGCGCGAGTGCGCCCGTAGCTCAGCAGGATAGAGCATCAGATTCCTAATCTGGGGGCCACAGGTTCGAATCCTGTCGGGCGCACCAAAAAAATCAAATAAATTCAGTAAGGTTAGGGCGCATACATTCTGTGACATATGCACTTGGATGTGAACGCAAGGGCGCGCAAGCACCGGATTAGGAGCGAAGATTCCCGGAATAATCCCGGACTAGAATCTTTCGTCCGTCATGCCTTGCCCTTTTGTCACTGCCGCCGACCGGATGCCCACTAAGCGGAAGCGGTTTCAGCGCGTTCCTAGACTGTTGTGGCCGAGCCGACCGTAATCTAGCCTGACGTCGGATCGAGCCAGTGCTGCTGGCGGATAGCATCTCACTATCAGCCACTCTCGTAGGAGAGCTGAATTGCCTTTCAAAATTACCATAAACGGATTGCCCTCTAACAAGACCCAAACCCTAGGGGAAAACAGCTTAGAAGAGCCAGATCAGAAACAACCTGATGGGAAGCCAGCCAGTCCCTTCATAGACCGATTATCAATTGTGCTAAAGGTACCTGGTCCGGAGGCTGGGCATGACATGTACAATGCCTTCATAAGCACATACGAATGGCCTGGGTTTTTTGCGAAGGCCAAACCCTCTCAAGGGTTCAATAAAGCGGTCAGGATAAAGCTGGACTCTGTTGTCGATGCCAAGAAGTGGCCGTTCTACGAATGTGCATACCAAGATAAATGTGTCACTGGTGTCCGGATCGACTTCGTTCCCGTCGATCTTGGCCCTGATGGGATGTTGGAACTCCACTCGGCGCTGATCGGCTTTATGGACAACGGTTGGGCTTACTTTGTGGAGCACGGTCACATCTCGCGCCTGGATGTTGCTGTCGATTTCACCGAAGCTAAGATGGACGAATTTCACTTCTTGCCCAAGCAGGCGGCGACCACCAAGCAATGGTCACAGAAGGGGAAGCTTCAGACGTACCAGCATGGAAACCCGAAGGGCCATCATACGTCGATATATGATCGAAAGGCCAAGCGAATTGCGCAGAAAAAGTCATGGGTTGGCAAGGATGGAATACGAATGGAGCGCCGAATGAGATGGCTCCATCTACCGCTCAAAGACCTGCCGACATTGGCCAACCCCTTCTCAGACATGGCCATGGTGGAGCGAAATATGCAGCCACCCCTGAGTGAGCCGAAGGAATACATCTGGCAGCTCTTTTTAAATGCGGCAGAGCATATGGGACTGACCGCTGCCTTAGCGCTACTACCCATTGAAAAGCGAACTGCATATCGAAAGCACATGAAATCCCATGGCCTGACTTGGTGGGACGTGGATGCTATCTGGGAGGGTTGGAAGCCCATGCTCTCTGATTTGAAGATTGCGCAGGCCAATGCCTGGTTTTGACGACTTCTTCAAGGATTTGGCGAGGGGCATTACGCCGTACATTGAGTAGAGCCGCAAATTCTCATCTGCCTTTGTGGGGCAAAATATTGCAATCAATTGCACGCAATTGCAGGTGAAATGCTGATGACCAGCCACTGGTCAATCGTCGATGAATTGTTCATCCAGCGTGACGGACAACCCACGGACAAAAACACCCCCAAAAGGCTGTCCAGAGGCAGCCAGACGGACACCCCCTGTCAAACCACCTCACATCCCCTACAAATTGTTGAGGCCGCCCAGCGTCGTAATCCAGAAAAATCAGAGAGCTGACTCATCTTTGCAATTAATTGCACAAACAATATCGTCGAGGTCGATTACCAAGAATCCTTCAACAGTCACAGGTAACCCAGAACATGCCGATCCATGCATCGCCGCATACCAGGTCGAAGCATGTGCCTTCGTTACCGCAAAGTGAAGCACACTGATGTTCCTGATTGACTATATTCAGTGCTGGCCTGTGGCAGTCCGCAAGGACGGCAAGACCATTGGCATCCCGTGCGCCTTCGTCATGTTCCCAGACGGAGTGTCATGGTGTGACGACGGGGTATTGCAGGAGGGGTACTGCTCGCACCACCCGTACCACCACCTGTTCGGCGAAATCGAAATCACCGATAAGGCTCTGACCTGTGATGGCTGGAGCTTTGAGAGCATAGCCGTCGTTGATGACGACGCTGCTGGTCCGTGGAACTGGTGCAAGAGTCGAGTGACCGACTGGATGTCCACGCACGAGAACTACGAATACGAACTGCGCAGGGACAGGCCTATGACTAAACCTTGATCTTGGTCGCCAAGGCTTGATGGCTAAAAGACGAACATGGATGGAGCCGTTAGGCGAAATTCAGTGCAATCAATTGCACAAAGTTGTCCGGCACTTGTTTGGTTTGCAGTTAAAGCTCCTCGCCTCAGGCATACAGGCAGCTCTCGCCGACATTGCGGTCGTTCGCGGTGCCAGATCAGCGAAACTGGAGCGGCCGTTCATTCACGTCACAATAATAACGAAAAGGGCCGTGTGCTGATCGGCCGGTCTTGGTGCACTGAGTGGGCAAATCTGGCCTTCGTTTATTTCTAAATGTGATGGCGGTTGACTGTCCCATTTCGCTATCAATAGTTTTGTGATGCCTGCGCCCTAACCCAACAACTGTTCATTGTCCTCAAGTTGGTCATTAATGCGATAAATTTGCGCTGCGTTGCGCGCAGGATGCAAGCTTCCACAAAGGAATTTTGACCTTGTCGATTGCTACACCGTCAAGCTTTGCTGCCGAGCTGAGATTGGCGAACGGCGTCGAATTCACGGCCGGTTGGAACCTCCGCCTCCCATGATTTCGGCCTGTTCGCGCAAACGACGCGTCGCCCCGGGATTTGCGCCGATCGCGGCCTCCAGAGCAGCGCGGGCCCGGTCCGGCTGGCCAAGAGCCATGCGGCTGCGGATCAGCATGGTCCACCCTTCGACGTTGGATGGATCGGCGCTAAGTCTCGCTTCCAACCGTGCCACCATGTCTTCGGCCATTTTGCGCTGGTCCGTTGGCCGCAAGGCAGAGGCCCGTTTGAGATCTTCAGCGCTGGGGCCGGGGATTGCGGCAATGGTCGGCGGGGCCTTTGGTGCAGGCTGTCGCACATTGGCCAAGCGCTCGTTCACTTGAATCGCGTTGATCCTGGCTACCTGTTCGATAGTGCGGCGCAAGTCGGCTTCCCACACCGCGCCGGGCGGCGTGTCGGCAAGCAGCGCCAGCCAGTTGTTTATCGCGCCCTTGTGATCGCCGGCGAGGTCTTGCTTCACCGCCAGGAAATAGCGCGCGCGGGGGTCCTTCGGGTCAAGCCGAATCGCTGTTTCAAAATCGCTCAATGCGGCGGCAGGCAGGGGTTCGTGTCGTCCGGCCATGACCCAGGCCTCGCCCCGCGCCGACCACAGGCTTGCGTTGCCCGGCGCCAGTCTGAGC
>JBIIWM010000075.1:0-11735 GCA_044338875.1 Pseudohongiellaceae bacterium
CGAGCATGGTGCGCTGCTTGCCCGACTCCTTCATCGACTCATAGAGCTGACGGGACTGTGCCTGGCGCTCACTCGCATAAGACTCCAGCAAGGCCTTGGCTTCCTGCAGGCGCTCACCATCCAGCAGCCACAAGGCCGGCAGGGAAATGCCCCAGCTGCCGGCAGAGGTGCTGTAGAACTCAAGCTCATGCTGTTCCAGCAGCGCCTCGATCTCGGCCAGCTCATCGTCGGGCACAAGACGCAACTTCATCAATAACACTGCCATCTCAGTCATTCCCCACAATCTGCCTGCCCCTGAACACCCAGGCGTTAAACTCCATAGTAGTAAGCGATCATGCGGCCACAGGCCAGGCAGCCAATCCACACCAGCAAGGACACCAGCGCAGACAGTTTCACGGCAGCAGGGGGCCGGCCGTGGCTGTCCCAGAGGTATTGCTTGCGCAGCAGTACCAGATGCATCACCAGTGCATTGATGCCACCCAGCGGAATCAGCAGCATCTTGAGCAGGAAGGCATCATTTTGGGAATACTCCAGCGGCATGAACATGAACAGCAGGGCCCCACTGGCCATTACCCCCAGGAACAGCCACCACAGGCAGGGTATGGCATGGCGCAGCAGCTGGTTGGTCGACAGGAAGCGGTGGGCGCCCAGCAGGCGCAGGTCCATCAGTACCACGCTGCCAAAAAAGGCGCCGGTCATCACAATATGGAAGATTTCTGCCCCGGGGAAACCCCACAGCAGGCCATTCAGCCAGAGGGTCATATCAGATTGGTTGAGTGCTTCAAACATGGTGCAGTCCCTTCAAACGCCACTTCAAAAACCCTGATGTTACCGTAATTGATCTTTGTGCGGACCCCCACGGGTGACCCGAGCCAAATGCTTGTGCTTTAATCAACGGCGTTTTGAGCTTAGCCAGGGAGATCACCATGTCCGAATTGATGCGTTTCAAGAGCCTGTTTTTGCGCAACTTGTCAGGAGGGTTCCTGCTGGCCACCCTGGTCGCCTGCAGCGATACCGCACCACCTGCTGACACGGGCAGCAGTCCCGGCTATACGCTGCTGGAGTCGGTAAGCGCAGAGGATGCCGAACTCAACATCCCGTATGACAAATACCGTCTCGACAATGGCCTCACCGTCATCATCCATGAAGACCATTCCGATCCACTGATCCATGTGGATGTGACCTACCACGTGGGCTCTGCCCGCGAGGAAGCGCAGCGCTCCGGCTTCGCGCATTTCTTCGAACACATGATGTTCCAGGGCTCGGAACACGTCGGCGACGATGAGCATTTCAAGATCGTATCCGAAGTCGGTGGCACCATGAACGGCACCACCAACAACGACCGCACCAACTATTTCGAAACCGTGCCGAGCAACCAGCTCGAAACCATGCTGTGGCTGGAAAGCGATCGCATGGGTTTCCTGCTTGATGCCGTGACCCAGGAAAAATTCGAGATCCAGCGCGCCACCGTGAAGAACGAGCGTGGGCAGAACGTGGAGAACCGTCCCTACGGCAAATTCGGTGAAGTAAACGATGCTGCCTTGTATCCACCCGAGCATCCGTATTCCTGGCCTGTGATCGGTTATCCGGAAGATCTGGATGCGGCCACCCTGGACGATCTCAAGCGCTTCTTCCTGCGCTGGTACGGACCGAACAATGCCACGCTTACCATCGGCGGCAATGTCGATGTGCAGGAAGTGCTCGCCCTGGGCGTGAAATACTTCGGTGAAATCCCTACCGGCCCTGCCGTCGAACCCGCCACTTACCCGACTCCGGCACTGGAAGCGGACCGTTACGTATCCTATGTCGATGCCAACATCCGCTTCCCTGCGCTATTGTTCACCTGGCCCACGGTGCCCCTCAGCCATCCTGATCGCGTCGCGCTGGAAGCGCTCAACGAGATTATTGGCGTGGGTCGCAAATCCTTCCTCTACAAGCAGTTCGTGCTGACCCAGAAAGCCATCGAAGCCAGCGGCTTCAACAACCCGATGGAACTGGGCGGTACCCTCACCTTCTTTGTACTGCCCTTCCCCGGCACGTCACTGGGCCAGTTTGAAACCGAACTGCGTGCAGTCATCGAAGGCTTTGGCGCCGATTCCATCAGCGATGAAGACCTGCAGATTTTCAAGGCACAACAGGAAGCAGGCCTGCTCAACAGTCTTGCCAGCGTTAGCGGCAAGGTCAGCCAGCTGGCCTATTACGAAACCTTCCTTGGCGATCCCGACCAGATCTCGAAAGAACTGGCCACCATTCGTGCGCTTACCAAGGAAGACATCCTGCGGGTGTTCGACACCTATGTGAAGGACAAACCGGCTGTCATCCAGAGCGTGGTCCCTGCCAATGATCCAGAGGGCCAGGCCAAACCGGATTCCTATGTGATCCCGTCGCGCCTGACCCGCATCCCAACCGAGGAAGCCCCCCTGCAACTGCGCACAGCGCTGTCCTCCTTTGATCGTGCCGTGAAGCCGGGCGCAGGTCCGAGCCCCCTGGTAATCATGCCGGACTATTTCGAGACCACCTTGCCCAACGGCATCGAATTGATCGGCACCGCCAATGCAGAAGTCCCGCTGGTTACGCTGGACCTCGTATTTGAAGGTGGTCGCCTGGCCGAAACCCCTGAGCAATTCGGCCTGTCTGCGTTGACTGCGGCGATGATGAACGAAGGCACCGAAAACTACAGTGCCGAAGAATTCGAGAAAGAGCTGCAGAAACTCGGCGCCAATATCAACGTTGGTTCCGGCACTGATGACCTGGTGATTACCGTGCAGAGCCTGCAGCGCAATCTGGATGCCACGCTCGCGCTGCTGGAAGAGCGCCTGTTCCGCTCCAGCTTCACGCAGGAAGACCTCGACCGTTTGCGCCAGCAGCAAATTGAAGGCTTGCAAGCCGAGATGCAGCAACCCAGCGCGATCGCCAGTAACAATTGGCAGCGGCTGGTCTACGGCGCCGAGCATGCGCTGGCCACTCCGCTGGCCGGCGATATCGAAGCGTTGCAAACCCTTACGCTCGACGCCATCAGCGCCTTCAGCAAACAGAGCCTGGTCGCCGGCAATCTGGATGTGGTGCTGGTCGGTGATGTCAGCCAGGAAGAGCTCATCAGCAAACTTGCCTTCCTGCAAAACCTGCCCGCCACAGGCGTGAGTATCCGCGAACAACCGGCGGCTCCGGAACTGGCCGGCGGCACCCTGTATTTCATCGACAAGCCAGACGCCGCGCAATCCGAGATTCGCATCGGCTACCTGGGAGAACTTACCTACGATCCGACCGGCGAATACTTCGAACGTTACCTGATGAACTTCGTGCTGGGTGGCGCGTTCAACAGCCGCATCAACATGAACCTGCGCGAAGAGAAAGGCTATACCTACGGTGCGCGCAGCAGTTTCAGCGCGACCCGCTTGCCCGGTCCTTTCACCGCATCTGCCAGCGTGCTGGCCAGCGCCACTGCAGACTCAGTGGTACAGTTCATGACGGAAATCACTGAATACCGCGATGGCGGCATCACCCCGGCTGAACTGCAATTCACCAAGGACGCCATCGGCCAGAGTGAAGCGCTCGATTATGAAACTCCAGGCCAGAAGGCGAGCCTGCTTGAGCAAATCGTTACCTATGATCTGCAGAGTGATTTCGTCAAGCAGCAACAGGAGATCATCAGTACCCTCACTCCCGAACGTATCAATGAATTGGCAATCAAGCATTTGCCGATAGAAGACATGATCATCCTGATCGTGGGCGACAAAGCCACGACTTACGAGTCTCTGGCAGCGCTCGGCTACACCATCGTGGAACTGGATGCTGAAGGGAACCCGCTCTAACGACGTTATAACTTGTATCACCAGGGTGGATCTCCTCCGCTCTGGCATTGCAATTTGAAGGAAGCTCCGCGATGGCCCCTATAGCGCAACGTCTCTTTACCGGAGCACTGGCCCTGCTGCTGGTGCTTGCGGTTCCGTCAGGTCTGCAGGCCCAAGCACCGGAAAACAGCACCGCTCAACTGCTGGATTGGCTAGACAGCATGAACGCCGAAGCGCAGCGACTGGAAGACCTGCTCGCCATCCAGCGCCTGCAGCGTGCCTACGGCTATTACATCGACAAGGGCTACTGGAACGAAGCCGCTGATCTGTTCACGAGCTCCTCTACGCTCGAAGTGGGAGTGGACGGTGTCTACATCGGCAAGGACCGCGTGCGCGACATGCTGATCCGTTACGGCGAAGGCAGTCCTGATGCCGGTCCCGGCCTGCCCTTCGGCAAGATGAATCGGCACATGCAACTACAACCGGTGGTGACCATCGGGACAGATGGCAACACGGCACAAGCACGCTGGCGCAATCTCAGCATGCTGGGCGAGTACATGAAAGCGGTGTACTGGGGCGATTCCATCCTCGAAAACACCTACCGCAAGGAAAACGGTGTATGGAAGATCCAGTCTCTGCACCTGTATCCCAATTTTGTTGCACCCTACCGGGGCGGCTGGGCCGCATTGAAGGAGGCAGCAGCCGACTGGACCTCACCGGTAGCCAGGGACAACCCTCCCGATTCGCCCCCCACCTTTACCTATCGCCCCTTCCCGGAACTGTATACCGCGCCATTCCATTATGGCGCGCCAGAAACACGGGCAGCGCGCGAGTCGTGGGTAACGCGCCTGGGCGATATCGGCACCGGTTCGGATGAACTGGCAGGGTTTGAACGCGACTTGCTGGAACAGGCGCGCGCGCTCGACAACCTCGCGGCCGAACGTGACATCGAAAACCTGCAGGCGATCTACGGTTACTACATCGACAAGGGCCTGTGGGATGAAGCCACAGCGCTGTTTGCAAACACTGCGACCTATGAATTCGGCCAAGGTGGCGTGTACGTAGGCAGGGCCCGCATTCGCGAGGCCATCGGCCTGATGGGACCCACCGGTCTGGAACGCGGCATGCTCAACAACTATCCGATGCTGCAGCCGATTATTTCAGTGGCTGCCGACAACCAGACGGCAAAGGCACGCTGGCGCAGTGATGTGCAACTGAGCCGCAACGGCAAAGGCACCTGGGGTGGCGGTGTGTATGAAAATGAATACGTGAACGAGAACGGCGTGTGGAAGCTGGGCAAGCTGCATTATTACGTCACGTTCTGGGCAGACTACGACAAGGGCTGGGTCGACGGCACCATTCCGATGGAAGGCCCCAGCCCCATCCTCGAACCGGATTTGCCCCCCACCGAAGTGTACGGCGCGCAACCCGAGGTCTATCTGTTCCCGTTCCATTATCCCCACCTTGTGACGGGCAAGGCGCATATTGGCAAAGGCGATGCTGCCGGCACCGGAGAGGCACGATGAACTCACTACGCTCTCTTGAGCGCATCACGCTGGCCACGTTGCTACTGGCGTGCCAACCGGCCATGGCACAGGATCTCGAACTCCTGCGCGCAGAACTGGCGACCCTGGAACACCGCGTTACCCGCCTGGGTGATGTCAGCGCCATCGAGAAACTGCAGCGCAGCTACGGATACTATGTAGACAAGCAGCAGTGGTACGACATTCGTGAGCTGTTCACCAGTGACGGCATCCTTGAAATCGGTGGCCGCGGCCGTTTCCTGGGCCAGGATCGCGTGTTCGAATATTTGCGCACGGGTCTGGGTCCGATTGGGCCAACGCCTGGCGTGATGCATGACCACCAGCAATTCCAGGGCATAGTGACCGTCAATCCTGATGGCCTCACTGCCGAGGGACGCTGGACTGCCTTCGTCATCGGCGGCGGCGTGTGGGGTGATGTCATCTACGAAAACGATTATGTGAAAGAAGATGGCGTCTGGAAGATCAAGTTCCTGCATGCGCCGTTCAACATGTATGCAAGTTATACCGATGGCTGGGTGAGCAACACAACGCCCAACACACGGCCGGAAAGCTTTTTGCCGCCACCAAACCTGCCGCCATCTGTGGTATACCTGACTTTTCCGAATTATTACCTTGAACCCTACCATTACGTGAATCCGGTAACCGGACGCACCGCACCACCACCCGATCCGGCAGCCGGCGGCACCGACTTTGGCAAACAGCCTTGAGATTCAACACAAGAACAACAACAGCAAGATAGAGGAACCATACAATGGCAAGAAGTACTGACCGGTTTTTGACCACCCATGTAGGCAGCCTGCCGCGCGAAAAAGACCTGATGCAGATGATGTTCGCGAAGGAAGATGGCGTACCCGTGGACCAGGAGGCGATGCATGCAGGTATTCACAAAGCCGTACTGGACATCGTGAAGAAACAGAAAGAAGCCGGCATCGCCATCGTCAACGACGGCGAAATGTCCAAGCCCAGCTACGCCACCTACATCAAGGATCGTCTCAACGGCTTCGGCGGCAGCGAGAATACCTACGTGTTCGATGACCTCGTTGAATTCCCCAACCTGGCCAAGCGCGTTGGTGAAGATCCCTCGCGCCAGCATCGCCACGCCCCCGGTTGCAAGGGCCCGATCAGCATCAAGACCACTGACGATGTCTACGAAGACATCCGCAACATGCAGGAAGCCAGCGGCGGCGACATGAAGCATGTGTTCTTCAGCTCGGCCTCGCCTGGCGTCACCTCGATCTTCTTCAAGAACGAGTTCTACCCAAGCCACGAGGAATACGTGTTCGCCATTGCTGACGCGATGAAGGTCGAGTACGAAGCCATCGCCGCCTCCGGCGCCACGCTGCAGATCGACTGCCCCGATCTCGCGATGGGCCGTCACATGAATTCCACCGGCGTCACGCTCGATGATTTCCGCAAGCGCGCAGCGCTGCATGTCGAAGCTCTCAACCACGCAGTCGCCAATATCCCGGCCGAGCAGCTGCGCATGCACCTGTGCTGGGGCAACTATGGCGGCCCGCACCACCACGACATGAATTTCGCCGACATCATCGACATCGTGATGAAGGCCAAACCGCAAACGCTACTGTTCGAAGCCGCGAATCCGCGTCACGCGCATGAATATGCGATTTTCGAAGACTACAAACTGCCGGAAGGCAAGATCCTCTGCCCCGGCGTGATCGAGTGCCAGTCCAACTATGTGGAACACCCGATGCTGATCGCGCAGCGCATCAAGCGTTATGCCGATCTGGTCGGACGCGAGAATGTAATGGCGGGAACCGACTGTGGTTTCAGCATCCACGTCGGCCAGGCCGCAATTGACCCAAAGGTGGTTTGGCTGAAATTGAAGTCACTGGCAGAAGGGGCAGCCATCGCCTCCGATTGGTGCTGGAAGCAGTAATTTCCCGGAGCTGGATTACTCTCGCGGGTCCTTGCGCTGCAGCAACCACTTCGGTGCTCCCGGATTCCATCCATAAAAAAACCGGAGCAAGCTCCGGTTTTATTTTTTCTGCGTTGACGTTCACGGCAGCCCGTGCACGCACAAACAACCATCACTTGCTGTAGGAAATGCGGTATACGATATTTGCCCCGTCATCACTCAACAACAGCGAGCCATCCTGCGCTACCACGATTGCAACTGGACGTCCCCACACACCACCCTCTGGCGTGATGAAGCCTGTCATGAAATCGATGTATTCGCCGGTGGGCACCCCGTTCTCAATCGGCAGGCGAACCACTTTGCTGCCAGTGCGATGCGCGCGGTTCCAGGAACCGTGCAGCACAGCAAAGCCATCACCTGCGTATTCAGCCGGGAAGGCAGACGCGCCAGCAGGCTGCAGCGGATAGAACTCGAGATCTACTGCAGCTGAATGAGCCGTGTAGGGCACGTCGGGCTTGCTGATCTTGCCGAGCAGGTCAGGACGCTTGCCGGCATGACGCGGATCTTCGTTTTCGCCCATGTAGTACCAGGGCCAGCCGAAGAAGGAGTTTTGCGGAACACGGGTGGAATAATCCGGAACCAGATCGTCGCCGAGCATGTCGCGTTCGTTGGTGCTGCACCAGACGTCGGCAGTTTCAGGCTGCACCGTGAGGCCTACGCAGTTGCGGATACCGTTGGCGAACAGCTTGCCGGTCGCGGCTTCGTTGCCCACTTCGAACACCCACACCGATGCACGATTTTCTTCCTGGCCCCAGGCGGCACCTGTACCGCGTCCGGCTTCCCAGGCGGCAATTTCTTCCGGGGTCTTGTTCGGCAGGTCTTCCGCCACGTTGGATTGCGAACCGACCGAAACATACATCAGCTTGCCATCCGGCGAGAAACCCAGGTCACGCGTGTAGTGACCGCCACCAACCGGTGACAGTTGCGGCACGACGACTTCCGGTACGCCACGCGCCTCGGTATCACCGGCCTGATAGGGATAACGCACCACGCGGTTTTCTTCAGCGACATACAGCCACTCTGGATTGGCCGCAGGATAGAACGCGATGCCCAGCGGCTGGATCATGCCCTGTGCAAATACGCTGATGGTGTCGGCCTTGCTGCCGTCCGCGCCGGGACGCATGACCTTGATGCGGCCACTGGTAGTCTCGGTAATGAAAATATCGCCATTGGGAGCCAGTCGCATCGCGCGCGGCGCTTGCAGGCCAGTGGCATAGGTTTCCACCTTGAAGCCTTCCGGCAATTGCAGCTCGGCGCCTTCTGGTTTTGGCACCACGGCCGGGAAGTTCACGGCAGATTCAGTGGCATAGGGCTCGGGCAGGTTATTCAAATCGACTTTGTGGACACGACCGGGCTTGTCGTTCTTCCAGTCGGCATCGGTCTGGTCAGGGGGAGTACCGCCACCACCGAAACCACCAAAGCCACCTGCGCGTGGTGGCGGGGTCTGCAGGGTGCCGTTGGCCAGAGCCTCAAAATAGGCGACTACATTGGCACGGTCGGTATCAGAGGCAATCGCAACGACCATGGAAGAACCCGGCACTACTGCAGTGGGTGCAGCCAGGAAACGCTCCAGGGTGGCAGCATCCCAGCTCAGGCCGGCATCACGCAGTGCCTGGGAATACGGAAAATTGCCAGCACTGGCAGCGGCTCGGCCAAACACACCCTGCAAGCTGGGACCCTGCGCGCCGCCGTTATCATCGGCTTCGGCACTGTGGCATAGCGCGCACTGGGCACGGAAGAAGGCCTTGCCGGCATTAGGTGCATCGAGTTCTTCGGCCGCAAAGGCGCCTTGGGTACAGGCCAGGGTGACAGCCGTCATGAGCAATTTTCTGGTTAACACGAAACCTCCGGGGTTGATCCGAGACACTGACAATAATATTCAGGTACGCAGGAAAGGGCGCCAACGATGCAATAAATCTGCACTGGTAGCAACTGCCAGCTGCAGTATTCACCGGGATTCCACAAAGCCTCCCCCTCCGTTCGATGGTACAGATACAGGCCGGTGGGTATACTCCACGTCAGTTGCCGGCACGGAACGCTTTACCAACTCTCACCGAAACCTCCAAATAACAATGACCCCTATGACACGCTTGCACACTTACCTCTTTGCCTTGCTGTTCGTCAGTACCCCGCTGCTGGCGCAACCCGCTGCCAACGTGAACCACACCCGTATGCTCAGCGCCGACACTGACGGCAACAACTGGATGAGCTGGGGCCGCACCTATAGCGAACAACGTTTCAGTCCGCTCACTGACATCAACGACACCAATGTGAAAGAGCTGGGCCTGGCCTGGTTTTTTGATCTGGATACCTTCCGTGGGGTGGAAGGCACTCCCATCGTGGTCGATGGCGTGATGTACACCTCCAGCGCGTGGAACCTGACCTACGCATTGAATGCGGTAACCGGTGAGTTGCTGTGGGAATTCGATCCACAAGTGCCACGCGCCTGGGGCCGTTACGCCTGCTGTGACGCAGTGAGTCGCGGCATTGCCGTATGGGAAGGCAAGGTCATCATTGCCACGCTGGATGGCCGCCTGATCGCACTGGATGCCAACAACGGCAAGGAACTGTGGTCAACGCAAACCTTCGACAAGGAATGGCCCTACACCATCACCGGTTCGCCGCGCGTATTCGACGGCAAGGTGCTGATCGGCAATGCCGGCGCCGACCTGGGGGTGCGCGGTTTCGTCACGGCGTATGACGTGAACAACGGCGAGCAACTGTGGCGCTTCTACACCGTGCCGGGCAATCCCGCGCTCGGGTTTGAAAACGATGCGATGCGCATGGCCGCGCAAACCTGGAGCGGCGAGTGGTGGAAACTCGGTGGTGGTGGCACCGTGTGGGATTCCATCGTCTACGACCCGGATCTGAACCTGGTCTACATCGGCGTCGGCAACGGCTCACCGTTGTCACATGAGCACCGCAGCGAAGGCAAAGGCGACAACCTGTTCCTCGCCTCCATTGTCGCCCTGAATGCCGATACCGGTGAATACGTGTGGCATTACCAGGAAGTGCCCGGCGAGAAGTGGGACTACACCGCGACCCAGCCGATGATGCTGGCGGAACTGGAACTGTATGGTGAAACCCGCAAGGTGATCATGCAGGCGCCGAAGAACGGCTTCTTTTATGTCATCGACCGCGCGACCGGTGAGTTGCTGTCCGCACGCGAATTCGTCCCCAATTTCTGGGCCAGCCATATCGACATGAAGACCGGGCGTCCGGTCATCAATCCCGAGGCCGACTTTGGCACCGAGACCGTGCTGATCACCCCTGCAGCCGGTGGCGGTCACAACTGGGAACCAATGTCCTACAGCCCGGAAACCGGGCTGGTGTATTTCACCGTCCAGGAAGACTGGCTTACCTATGCGGTCGCCGCGCCCGACTGGCAGCCGAAAGCGTTCCGTTCCAATGCAGGCTGGGGCTTTGAAACGGATCCGGCCAAGCGTGCCGAATTCACCAAACAAATGAATGAGCGCCGCAAGGCCTGGCTAACCGCCTGGGATCCGGTCCGCCAGGAAGAAATCTGGCGTGTTGATCACAACGACATCGGCAGCGGCGGTACGCTGGCCACTGCCGGCAATCTGGTCGTGCAAGGCAGTGTCGGGCGTGAGCTTGTCATCTACAGTGCCGACGCAGGTGAGAAACTGTGGAGCATGCCAATCCAGAACATTGCCCTGGCTGGCCCTGTCAGCTACAGCGTCGCTGGTGAACAGTACATCGCCGTGAATGCCGGCTGGGGTGGCGGGCGCGCGATCATTGGTCGCGGCAATGGGTTCAACCCGCAGGTATCACCCGCCCGCATCCTGGTGTTCAAACTGGGCGGTAAAGTGGAACTGCCGCCGCTGGAAGAAGTCTCCGCCCTGCCCCCGCAACCGCCGGCGCTGACGGCCACGGAAGACGTCGTGCAGCACGGCGGCGAACTGTTCAGCCAGACCTGCCAGACTTGCCATGGGGTGAATGCGGTTGGCGGCTTGAAAGACCTGCGCCTGATGACCCGCGACACCCATGCCGAGTTCAACAAGATCGTAATGGAAGGCATCCGTACCGAGAAAGGCATGGCGAGCTTTGCCGATGTGCTGAGCCAGGAAGAAGCCGATGCCATTCACCATTACCTTATTTCACGCGCAAATGAAGACTGGGGCTACAGCACCGAAGCCGGTGTTGAAGGGGGTGCACAAGCCACACCCCAAGCTACGCCTTAGCGCTACAGGGATAATTGCAAAAACTGCATGACTCATATTCTGGTCACTACCGGTCCGGAATCTTCCGGCAAGACCACACTGGCTACCGATCTCAGCGTAGCCTTGCGCGTGGCGCTGGTGCCGGAACAAGCGCGTGGCTATCTGAACCAGCTTTATCGCATCAGGCCTGCAGGCAGTTATCAACAGCAAGATTTGCTGGAGATTGCGCGCCTGCAAGTGGCGGCAGAACAGCAGTCACTGATCGCCGGCACTGCCAGCATGG
>JBIIWM010000076.1:0-11705 GCA_044338875.1 Pseudohongiellaceae bacterium
AAAACCTACAGCGCCATTATTATTTCCTTCCTGTGTGGCATTCACTGGGCAGTCTATCTTTTCTACTCTGAAAAGTGTCCGCGTCATTTGCTTCTGGCCAGCAATGCAGTTGCCTTGCTCGCCTGGTGTTCGCTGTTGTTGATGCACCGGCCAGAGGCAACTTTGTTGCAATCTCTCTGTTTTATTTATTTGCTCACATTGGATTTAAAACTTCGGGATGCAGGCATCTTGCCGGAATGGTTTTTTGCGTTACGTCGAAACGCTTCGATTATTGTTGTGGTGTGCCTGGCTGGTGTTGCATTACTTTCATAAAAAGCCCACTGCGTGCACCACATTTCACCTGGTTTTTCCTGCAATCCAGGGCTTTGCTACTTTTGTTGCCAAACGTTACTACGTTTCCTGCTACAGGAAAGACAGGCACAAAAAAAGCAGCTCTCACTTTCATGAGATAACTGCTTAATAGTCTTCCGGAAAACTGGCGCACTCGGCAGGATTCGAACCTGCGACCCCCTAGTTCGTAGCCAGGTACTCTATCCAACTGAGCTACGAGTGCGTGATCCCGGAAAGGCGCGCATTGTCTGGCATCATTGCCACGAAGTCAACGTTGCAAAACAAGGGAAATGAGTGAAATGTGCTCTTTGCTTGCCAATGGGGCGTAAATCCCCCCTGAAAACTTTTATGCTTGCCCAAAGTCTGTTCCGACGGGTTGTTTTTTCCAGCTCCGACCGTTTAAGCATCCCTTTTGGAAAACCAGTAATATAGCGCCCCTGCAAACCAATGCCCGCACTCGACCTATAAAAATCAAGGAAACCATTCCATGCGCGATCTTACCCAAGGGTCGGTGACATCAACCCTTGTTGCCCTCTCTGTGCCCACCGCAGCGGGAATGTTGTTTCAAACACTCTACTTGCTCGTGGATCTGTATTTCGTCGCCAGTCTTGGCGATGCGGCCGTGGCCGGAGTTGGCGCCGCCGGTACCCTGATGTTCATGATCATGGCGCTGACCCAGATACTGGGCGTCAGTACCGTGGCGATGATGGCGCACGCGGTTGGGCGCAAGCAGCAGGAAGAAGCCAACCTGATCTTCAACCAGAGCATGCTGATAGCGGTTGTCATGGGCATCGTTACATTGATAGCCGGCATCGCGGCTGCAGATTTGTACATGAGCATGATTGCTGCCGATGAAGCAACCCGGCAAGAAGGGACAAAATTCCTGTACTACTTCATCCCCGGCATGGCGCTGCAATTTGGCCTGATGGGAATGGGTTCAGCGCTGCGTGCTACCGGTATAGTCAAACCGGGCATGGTAGTGCAAATCCTGACAGTATTGCTGAACACCATACTGGCTCCGATGCTGATTGCCGGCTGGGGACCTGGTCCTGCACTGGGTGTAGTTGGCGCCGGACTCGCCAGTACCATTTCAGTGAGTGTGGGAGTGTTGTTGCTGGTCTTCTATTTCCTGAAGCTTGAAAAGTACGTGCGGTTTGATTTCATCCAGTGGAAGCCGGACTACGCGGTATGGCGTCGTATGCTCTTCATTGGCCTGCCGGCCGGTGGCGAAATGCTGCTGATGTTTGTGTATTTCGGCCTGGTCTATGTGCTGATCCAGGATTTTGGTGCCCAGGCCCAGGCCGGGTTCAGTATCGGTGGGCGCATCATGCAGTCCATCTTCATGCCGACCATGGCCATCTCTTTCGCCATTGGTCCTATGGTGGGACAGAATTTTGGTGCCAATATTCCCGAACGTGTGCGGGAAATTTTCCAGAAAGGGATATTGTTGGGCAGCGGCGTGATGCTGCTGGTCACCATATTCCTGCAGATCAATCCCTACATTCTTGTGGCCGTCTTTACGACTGAACAGGAAGTGATCACCATCGGTGGCGAGTTCCTCAAGATCATCTCGCTCAACTTCATCGCTCAGGGCATCGTGTTCAGTTGTTCGGGCATGTTCCAGGGCTTGGGCAATACCCGACCTGCGCTGCTTAGCTCAGCGTTCCGGCTTGCCATCTTCATTCCGCTCGCGTTTTACATGGCGTCGCTGGAAGGCTTTGTGATTCACGACATCTGGTATGTCTCGGTGCTGTCGGTGTGGGCACAGGGCGTCATGAGTTTCTTGCTGGTGCGACGCGAATTGCATATCAAGCTTGGCAAGATGGGTCACGCGAGGGAGATGGCTGCCGGATAAAGCAGGTCGGTTCCGGGGTCAATCATTGCAGTAGTGCTGCTGGCATCTGGATCTCCAACACGCTGGTGCGGGATTCTAACCCGGTGCTGGCGGCTTCCAACGGCATTCGCTGGGCTTCGGGTGCGGCTGCACTGCAAATCGTGTTTGGTTTCCTTATGCCTTCACATCCGGCCCTGCGCAGGAGTGTGCTGGACCAGCTGGAAGGCTTAAGGGATTTTCTGGAAGTGGCAGCAAAGGACGATTTGAAACTGCAGCATCCGCCCTGGCTTGCGCTTATTTCTCTGCCTGCACAGATAGGATAAAGCTCGGTTGAACTGCCTGCTCAGCCAAGTAGGCTTCACCATCGTCCCAGAGACGTTCCTGGTCGAGCCCCATGCCGGGTTCACCCACTTGCACGAAACTGTCTACCACTTCCATGCCCTGGACTACTTTGCCAAATACGGTGAAGTTGTATTGGGGCGCGGCGAGGTTATTGTTTTCGGCATAGTTGATGAACACCTGGGTTGAGTTGGTATTGGGGCCGGCCTTGGCAAACGCCAGCGTGCCGCGTTCCAGTGCAAACAGGCTTGGATCATCATCGAAGTTGCGCTCTTGCCAATCCTTGTGACCTTCACGCCAGTTGATCCCGAACTGTGCCACGAAGTCGGGTACCACGCGTGAAATCGGTGTGTTGTCGAAAAAGCCGCTCTGTGCCAGTTCCACGAAGCGTTGTGCGGCATTGGGTGCAGCCTGGGGATAGACCTCGATCACCAGATCGCCGGCACTGGTTTTCATGATGAGGGTGGTTTTCTCCGTAAGCACGGGAACTTCCGCTTCCATGCCGGGCAAAGGCACTAACTCATGGTTGAGCGCCGTTACGTCCAATTGTGTATCTGCCACTGCTGCTTCTGCTGCTGGTTGCGCGGCAGAAGGTGCCGGGATTTCTGCCTGAACCGCTGCAGCCTGGGCGTTGTCTGTTGGCTGGGCCCCTTCCTGTTCGGCAGCTGGCTGGCAAGCGGTGAGCAGCCAGAGGGAAGTGAGCAATAAAGCAGGTCGGTAAAAACTGTTTGTCATGGGAATACAACCTTGCAAGGGGTGGGACAGAAAGATGCAAGTATAGGGCAGGGTGGCGGCGTGGTCACGGCCTGGACCACCTGAATCCGCGTGGTCGTTGGGATGATTGCCGCACGAATGGAAAATAATGCCAGGTATTTTCCCTCCAAATTAGTTAGCTAGCTTATAATAAGCATGCACCTTAATCAGGCCGGCTCATGAGCGACAAGATCCTGCAAAACGAAAACCTGGGTTTCGCGATTCACGATCTTGCGCGCATGATGCGTCGCAATTTTGATCACAAGGCCCAGGACATCGGACTTACCCGTTCCCAATGGTCGGTATTGGTGCATTTGTACCGTAATGACGGCGTGCAGCAGAAGATGCTGGCAGACCAGATGGACATTACCCCGATAACTCTGAGTGGTTTGCTGGATCGGCTGGAACGCGATGGCTGGGTGGAACGCAAGGTGGACGGCAGCGACCGACGCGCCAAAAAAGTATTCCTGACTGCCAAAGTGGCGCCTGTGTTGAAAGATATCCAGCGCCTGGGCAAGGAATTGCGCAAGGAACTCCTGCAGGGAATCAGCGAGAAGGAGTTTGAATACCTGATGCAGTTGCTGCTGAAGATGCGCAGCAACTTGTCCAGCAAGTGACTTGGCCACTTAACCGACAATTAAACCAGCCTTTAAACCGACAATTGAACCAACAAACGAAACAAGCGGAGCACTCAATGCCACTCATCAAAAAACTGCTGCGTATTTTTGTGTTTTGGGCTGGCCCCTTGTGTGTGCTGGCGGCAGCTGGCTGGATTTATCTGCACAGCGGCCGCTATGCGACCACTGACAATGCCTACCTGAAAACAGAAATGGTCAGTATCAGCAGTGAAATTTCCGGCAAGGTGGTCAATGTGAAGGTGACTGATACCGCACGCGTCAATGCCGGCGACCTGCTGTTCCGGCTCGACGACCAGGTCTACCGTATCGCGCTGGCGCATGCCGAGGCAAATTTGCTGAAGGTGCGCAGCAACATCGAAAGTTTGCGTGCCGACTATGTGAATCAACAAGCAGATATCAACAAGGCCAAGGCTGATCTTGATTACTACACCCGGGAATTCGAACGTTTGCAAAAACTTGCCACCGCCGTGTCCGAAGTGCAGGTAGACCAGGCCGAGTATCAGGTTATCCATGCGCAGAAGCAGCTGGAGTCGGAAATTCAGGCTTTGGAAGTGGTAAAGGCACATCTGGTCAATCCTGACCTGCCCGTGGAACAGCATCCGGATTACCTGCTTGCACTCGTCGAGCACGAGAAGGCCAGTCTCGATCTCAGTCATGTCGACGTGTATGCCCCTGTCAGCGGTATCCTCGCCAATTTCAATGTAAAAATCGGCGAGGTAGTGGCCGCGAGTGTTCCGCTGTTTACGCTGGTCGATACTTCACACTTGTGGGTGGAAGCCAATTTCAAGGAAACCGACTTGACCTGGATGCGAGTCGGGCAGCCCGCCACCATCGACGTGGATGCTTATCCGGATCTGCATTGGCAGGGCGTGGTGGCGAGCGTCACGCCTGGAACCGGCTCCGAATTTTCCTTGTTGCCAGCGCAGAACAGTTCTGGCAACTGGGTCAAGGTGGTACAGCGCATCACAGTCAAGCTTGAGATGGAGCCGCTGCCCAACGCGCCGGAACTGGCGGCGGGGATGAGCGCCCATGTGGAGGTTGATACCGGCCATAAACGTGAGTTGCCTGGCTTTCCCGGTTTGTTATAGCACTTCCGACAGGGCGAGTTTGCTGCCATGGCCAATCCGAATGTGATCGCAGGATCACAAAAGAAAATCGTTACCTTCGCCATCATGCTGGCGACGATCATCCAGGTATTGGATACCACTATTGCCAATGTTGCGTTGCCGCACATGCAGGGCAGTTTGCTTGCGACCCAGGACCAGATTTCCTGGGTGCTGACATCCTACATTGTCGCATCTGCGATCATGACCCTGCCCACCGGCTGGCTCGCCGGGCGTTATGGCAGGAAAAGGATACTGCTGCTTTCGGTTGCCGGCTTTACCCTTAGTTCAATGCTGTGTGGACTTGCGACCTCGCTTGGTCAAATGGTGTTGTTCCGCTTGCTGCAAGGGGTGTTCGGCGCGGCACTGGTCCCGCTGTCCCAATCAACGCTGCTCGATATCAATGAACGCAAGGATCACGGCAAGGCCATGGCGGTGTGGGGCATGGGCGTGATGATCGGTCCGATTCTGGGACCCACGCTTGGTGGTTATCTCACCGAGTTCTATTCCTGGCGCTGGGTGTTCTTTATCAATCTGCCGATAGGCATCATGTCCTTCATTGGCTTGAGCCTGTATTTGCCGGAATCCGACAAGCTGGAGCGACCCTTCGACAAAACCGGATTTCTCACGCTGAGCCTGGTGATTGCCTGCCTGCAATTGATCATGGATCGCGGCGAAGCGGTGGACTGGTTGAGCAGTGTCGAGATCCAGACCTACATCGGTGTGGCGCTGGCTGCCGTGTGGGTGTATGGCGTGCATACATCGCGCACCCCACATCCGTTCCTGTCGCCCGCGATGCTGAAGGATCGCAATCTGCAGATGGGACTATTTTTCATTTTTGTCGTGGGCATGATCCTGCTGGCGACCATGGCATTGCTGCCACCCTTCATGCAAAACATCATGGGTTACAGTGTGCGCGAAGTAGGATTGATACTCGCACCCCGTGGCGTTGGAACCTTGCTGGCGATGATGGTGGTGGGCCGCCTGGGCAGTAGTGTGGATCCACGCAAGCTCATCCTGGGTGGACTCTTGCTCACGGCAGTCGCATTGCACTTGATGAGCGGCTTCAGCTTGTTTGTGCCGGCACACGACATCATCGTGTCTGGACTGGTGCAGGGCTTCGGGCTCGGCTTTGTGTTTATCCCTCTCAGCACCGTCACATATACCACGTTGGACGCGCGCTACCGCGCTGAAGCCGCCAGTCTGTTCAGCCTGATCAGGAACATGGGCAGCAGCATTGGCGTGTCGATTGCATTCCTGCTGTTCACGCGCAATACGCATATCCAGCATGCCTATCTGACAGAGAATATCACTCCCTATAACACCTGGCTGAACCTTGAGGTGTCGCCTGACGCACTCATGCCAGGCAGCAGTGCCATGCTCCGGATGCTCGATGGTGAAATTACCCGGCAGGCCATTGGCATTGCCTACATCAACGACTTCCGCTTGATGATGTGGGTAGCACTGGCAATGATTCCGCTGGTGTTCCTGCTCAGTGCCCCCGAGAAAAAGCCGCCCTTGACCTCTTCCTGAAGGACGACTGCCTGCCAGTTACTCTGCCAGCGGATCCGGACGCAACTGGAAGTGGTACACAACGGGTGATTGTCCCTTGCCGGTTTCCATATGGAAGGGCGCACGACTGCTGTAGGTTGCCCACAAGCCGCGGCCTTTCCAGCCCGCCTCCGCATCATCAATACGACCATCCAGCCACTTGGTATAAAAGCCAAGTGGGTAGGGCACAGTCAGTCGCACGAATTCACCTTCATTGAACGCAAGCAGCGCGCCGCTCTGGTTGCCGGTGTTGATCGGTGTGTTGGCACCAAGTCCCAGTGTGTCGAATTGATCTACCCAGGTGAAATAACTGCCTTCAGAACTGCCGGAACGATCAAGGTTCTTGAATTGCGGCAGGGGTTCCGTGTGGAAGCTCCAGCCTTCCGGACAATGCTGGCCACGTGCCTCGGGTCCATTGAGCGGAGCAGTACACTTGCGACGATCAAAGCTGGCGAGATGGCCGCTGGCCATCGCGGCCCAAACCACCCCTTCACGATCCACGTCCATGCCGCGTGGAGAAAAACCTTCGATAGGAGCGCCGGTGTCATCCACGGGTACTTCAAAGTATTCAACCAGTGCCGTATTGGTGGGATCGTTACCGGGCACCAGGCGTGCCACCGCACCCGGGAATCCGAGAATGGAGCCCCAGATGGAACCGTCGGGTGCAGGATTTACCGCATAGAAACCGAAGCCGGGGAAGATCTGCGTGTCCTTGGCTGGATCAGGGCTGTCATCGGCGCCAACAAAAGCATCACGCTGGCCATTGCCATTGGTATCGAGAATGAACGGGGTCCAGCCTTGTGCAGCCTCGTAGTCGCCAGTCTCAAGATATTGCCTGGTATTCAACCAGCCAATTACCTCGCCACCGCCACTGGTCCACAGTGTGTCGTTGCCGTCTTCGGCAAACATCAGGTGGTGGGTGCCAAAACAGGTATCGATATGGTGATATTCGCCAGTGGCAGGATCGACCATGCCGAGTTGGCGTCCGTTGAATTCAGTCGGGTAAGCCTGCGCCGAGGGATGCATGGAACCTGCCTTGCAGAAATCCGGATTGTCGCGATCACGCACGCGTGCCGTAATCCACACGCGGCCTTGCCCATCCAGCATGGGGTTGTGCACGTTGGCGCGTGAATCCCAGTTCACATCGTTGCCGTAGTATGGCGATTCTGCCATTGGAGGCCCTGACACCGGGCCAGCGTTTTCATCCATCAACGTCAGAGGGATGCGATCAATGGTGTGGGTAACGGGATCCAGTACCGGCAGATAATCCTTGCTCTCTTCCATGGCGCCATAAAGTTTGCCATAGCTATTGATGGCCGGATTGCGCCGGTCGGTCGACACCAGGTCGTGCATATAACCCGTCTCTTCGGCCCAATCCCATTCGGTAATTACCACATTACGCTCGAGCCCCTGCGGACGTGCAGGGGCGGGCGGCAATTCACCGGCAGCGATACGATCGGTCCAGTCACCAAACATCTGGGTAGTCGCTTCCAGTCCCATGCCAGTCAGCGTACGCGTCATGAAACCGCCAGCCTGGCCTGACTGAATCCTCCGTGCCCACGCGGCTGCACTGGTATCAAAACCGTTGAACAAATCAGGAATGGTACGCGTCGCCTTGTTGCCGATTTGATGACAGACGATGCAGCCACCGGAGGTTACCTGACGAATAAAGTCGGCCTGATGCTTGACCAAGGGGTTGATGCCGTTGCCTTCCGGGCCGGTGCCGGGAAACTGGCTCGCATCCGGGATTTCCAGTAACGAGAGCCAGTAACCCGCCGGATAATATTCTGCGGCGGCAGCAGCATCTGGTGCGATCGTAGCGTTCAAATCCAGTGTGGCACCGGGCCGCGCTTGTACTTTGGCCGAATCGACGAGTCCATAACCGCGCACCCAAATGTCATAGTTGGCAACGGGCAGCTCCGGCAGCAAGTATTGGCCCTCATCGTTGGTCACTACGATTTTGGCGAAGCGGGTCGGCAGCTCATGGGTTTCTGCGATAACCCACACGCCGGCTTCCGGCCCGGTACTACTGGTTACCGTGCCGCGTATCACATTGGTTGCGACACTAACGGCCTGCCCCAGGCTCGTTGCGGCAGCAGGTACAGAGGGTGTTGAGGAGGAGGGTAACGTGGTGCTGTCCCCGGAACAGCCAGTCACGCCAAACAGTACCATGAGCGAAAGTGCAGAAATTGTGGAGGACTTCGACAGCAAGGATTGGTGGCGTGGTGTCATGGGCTTTTCCTCTGCATGTTGTGTATGACCGGCGATAACCGGCACCATGGCGGTTTTCTTTCAATGGATTGTCCAATACAGTGGCTCGACAAGGACGGTGGCTTGAACTGCCTGATACCCAATGGGAGAATCCCATGGGTAGGGAAGCCGGTCTCGCCGCTTGAACACAATAACAATAGCGCTATTCTCCAGAGGAAGTCTCATGAAATTACTGACCCGTAGCCTCATCGCCGCTGCCATTGCCGTCGCCGGCAGCCAGCCCCTGCTCGCGCACCACAGTGCGGCCGCGTTCGACTCAACCAAAGAAGTCACCGTCACCGGTACCATAACCGAGTACAGTTTCCGTAATCCACATGTCTACATGACGCTTGAAGTCAAGAAAGATGATGGCTCCATTGTTTCTACTGAAGTAGAAGCCGGTGCTGGTTCTGTCATCGGCCCACTGGGGTTTGACCGCAACGCCGTCAAGGTTGGTGATGTCGTCAGCATTGTCGGTAATCCAGGCAGACGCGATCCCGACGCCTTGCTGATGGGCAAGGAACTCTACAAGGAAGACGGTAGCTATCTGCCCTTGCACATTGGATCGCGCAGCCTGGCGGGCGAAGTGACGGAAACTGCCACCAGCATCGCAGGTACCTGGTTCTCTCCACGCACATCCTTCTTCGCTATCCTGGGTGCCAGCAACGGCTGGAAACTCACGGAAAAGGGTACGCAGGCAAAAGCCGGTTCGGCTGGCACCGCAACTCCGCAAAAAGATTGCATTCCGATTGGTGAGCCCGGCTTGATGTTCTACCCGGTCGCCAACACCATCACCGTGCATGAAGATCGTGTCGAGATGAAGATCGACTGGCTCGATTCCGAACGCACCGTCTGGCTTGATGGCCGTGCGCATCCTGCAGCCAGCGAAACTTCCTTGCATGGCCATTCCGTCGGCCAGTGGGACGGCAAGGCCCTGGTGGTTGATACCACGAATTTCTCGGTAAACCCCATTGGGCTTTCCACTTCTCTGCCCAACAGTACAGGCAAGCATATGACTGAACGTTTTGAAGTCAGTGCCGACGGCAAGAGCATGGTGTATTCCGGCACGCTCGAAGATCCGGAGTACCTGGCTGAAGCGGTGCAGTGGTCAGGGACCTGGGAGTATCGTCCTGGCATGCAGCAATCGAACGAGACTTGTGATCTGGAAACTGCCAGAAAATTTCTCAATGACTAAGCGCCTGCTTTTGCTGGCTCTCCTGTTGTGCCAGCCGGTGTTGGCACAACAGCCGCCGCTTCCGTCGCAATCGGCTGCGGCACTCATGCCTGATCCGGCCGCACCCCTGTATCGTCACACGGGTGAGCAATACCGTGCATATGAGTTTCCGGGAACAGGAGAGTCGATTCCCTACAGACTCTTCGTGCCTGAGAGCTGGACGCCGGATCAGCAGTTGCCGATATTGATCACCTTGCGTGCCGGCAACAGCATCAACAACAACCATCGGGCTCCCAACAGCCTCGTCGCTGAAGCACGCAAGCGTGGCTATATTGTAATTTCACCGCTCGGATATCGCGGTTATTCCCAACCGTACTACGGCAGCCCTTATCCCGTTGATCGACCCGCCGGGCCTTCAGTCCCTGCGGATGGTTGGACAGCAGACGAGAACCAGCGTGCCGAACAGGATGTATTGAATGTGTTGGGTGTGGTTGCGACGGAATACAATGCCGACTTGTCTCGTGTGTTTGTCCATGGCCAGAATCCTTCGGCGTCTGCTGCCTTTCATTTCGCGGCGAAATACCCCGATCGAATCGCCGCTATTGTGGTGAGCGCAGGTCCTATCGTTACTACCGATTATCCGTTCGAGAACCTGAAAGGGAAGGTGGAAGTCATGCTGCTGCATGGTACTGCCGATACCCAGAACTCGGCAGCCGCGTCGGAACGGGTAACGCGCGAACTGCAGGAACATGGCATCGAAGCAGAGTTTCATCTGGTGCCCGAAGGTGAACACCTGACATCCTATCTCACTTATGCTGCAGGAATTTTTGATTTCCTCGACAAGCATTGAACGCTTGAGGCTCATCCGATTATGAACGTTTTTTCATTACGCAACGTTCTTCTCCGGCAGATTCCTGCACTGTTGGTGCTTTTGTGCGCAGCGCCAGCAGGCTTGCAGGCGCAGGATGCTGAAGCCCTGTTTGCCGCCCGCTGTGCAGTGTGCCATCTCAATCCTGATCCACTCAAAGATGCCCATACGCCATCGCGTACCGACATGGCCTTGTTTACGCCCAACTCGGTGTACGCCGCGCTCAACGACGGGCTGATGCGACAGCAGGCGGCAGATTTGCCGGATGCAGACAAGCGTGCCCTGGCAAGGTGGATCACTGGCAAGGAAGTGAACGAAGTGACGTTGGCGGTGACTGCCAACCAGTGCAGCAGCAATCCGCCCCTGACTGACCCGCAGCAAGGTTCGCTTTGGAATGGCTGGGGACCGGATGTGCATAACACTCGCTTTGCCGCAGACGGTGGAATCAGTGCAGCAGAATTACCGAAACTGAAATTGGCCTGGGCCTATGGTCTGCCCGGCGAAAGCCAGCCACGCGCGCAGCCTGCAGTAATGGGAGGGCGTCTTTATGTTGGCAACCGTGCCGGTGCGCTGTATTCAGTCAACGCAGAGACGGGCTGCACTTACTGGACCTTTCTGCCACGCGCCGGCATTCGCAGTGCCATTTCAATCGCACCGCTGACCTTGCCCGATGGCAGTCAGGGCTACGCCGCATATTTCATCGACATGCTGGCGACCGTGTATGCAGTGAACGCCCACAACGGAGAACTGCTCTGGCAGCGCAAGGTGGATGAACATGCAAGCGTGCGTGGCACTGGTGCGGTCACTGTGCACAACGGACGCGTGTATGTCCCCATCACCGGCGTCAACGAAGAGAACACCGCAT